>JAJYVV010000004.1 GCA_021791815.1 Bacillota bacterium
CGAACCCACCGGCGCCGAGCGTACGGCTGTACCGAGCGGGATGCGCAATCAGAAGCTTCCGCGCCTCGGAAACCTCATTGCCGATACGGACATTCTCGTAGTCTGGCGCCCCAAGATCTCTCATACTCTGGATGCACATCCATCGTATAGTTCCAAACAGCACATCGCCAGATGGTTGCTCCGGTGCGGCTCCATCGTGAAGTGGGGTCCATGCATTCTTGATGATCCAGTGGGCCGTGGGCGTCGGAGGTCCGCGAGGGCCCTGGAGAATGTAACGCTTCGGGTCCCGACCCCCCGTATCACGTGTGGCTGTACATGGGCATCATCCCCGCCATGACCAGGTGCTGTGATTCGGCCGACCCCCTGTCGGTTGCCGACCCTGTCCCGAACCCGGCCCTGCCGGGCAGGAGCTCCGAGCGGGGTGCCGAACGCGCCTGCTGCCGCGGCGGTGCCGCCGGGCCGGGGGCGGGCGGCCGTCCCGTCTCCCGCCGCCGGAATCCCGGCGGCACCGCGCCGGCCCCGCACGCACGCCCGCGCCGCGGCTGAGTCCGAGGAGGTGCCGCCGCCGTGCCGTCCCTCGACCAGCAGCAGGACCAGGAGAACAGGACGGCCGCCGACGCCCGAGGCGCCTTCTTCGCCAAGCGGGGCTACCGCGACAAGCCGATCCCGGATTGGGCACCGACGCGGCTGCGCCTGCCGGCCCCGAGCCTGCCGGAGCGCCCCGCCCTCGTGGCGGCCTACTGGCACGCCTGGGAGGCCGCCTTTGAGGGCTTCCGGCGCCCGCCGTCGGGCAGCGGGCTCGTCAGCAACTACCTCGATCCGGGCTGCGAGGGCCGCCTGTCCATGCTGGCCATGGCGTCCGCCGTCCCGTTCCTCGACCTGGCGCACGACCTGGTGCCAGGCGTGCAGGGCCTGGACAACTTCTACTCCGCGCAGCATGGAGACGGCGAGATCGCCCGCGACCTCGAACCGGACGGCTCCGACCACGAGCCCTGGGTCAACCGGGAAGGCCGGCCCCTCTTCAGCCGCCGCACCGGTCGGACCGTCGACCTCGGCCGCGACGACGCCGGTGTGCCGTCGCTCACCCTGGATGGCTGCGCCCACCCGCTTCTGGCGTGGGCCGAGCGGGAGAGCTATCGACAGACGGGCGACGCGGGGCGGGTGGCGGAGGTCTGGGAGCCCCTCGTGCAATTCCACCGGGCCTGGCGCGCCCGGCTGCGGCATGCGAACGGCCTCTATGTCTCGGACTGGGCGGCGATGGAGAACTCCCCCCGCAACGCCGCACTGGGGTTCGGCGTCGACACCAACGCCGAGGTGGTGCTGGCCGCGCGGTGCCTGGCGGAACTCGCCCCGGTGGCGGCCCGCGAGGCGGAGAACGCCGGCATGCGCGCCCAGGGCATGGCCGCGCGGCGGGCGGGGGCGGAGTTGGCGGCCGAGGCCGAGGCGCTGGGCGCCCTGATCCGGGAGCGGATGTGGGACGAGGAGACGGGCTTCTTCTACGATCTGCGGCCGGACGGCTCGCGCGCGACGGTGCCCACGGTGGCGGCCTTCTGGACCCTGGTCGCGGGCGTCGCGTCCCCGGCGCAGGCGGCGCGCCTGGCCGCCTGGGTGGAGGACCCGGAGGGGTTCGGCCGGACGGTGCCGGTGCCGACCCTGGCCGCCCGGGCCGCGGGCTTCGACGGCCGGGGCGGCTACTTCCGGGGCGGCGTCTTCCCACCGTTCGTGCTCATGGCCGTCCGCGGCCTGGGCGACACCGGCCACGGCGAACTCGCCCACCGCGTGGCGCTGCGGTTCTGCGACGCGGTCGCCGAGGTGGCACAGCGGACGGGCGCCTTCTGGGAAAACTACGCCCCGGACGAGGCCGCGCCCGGGCGGCCGGCCCGTCCGGACGTCATCGGCTCGGGCGCCGTCGCGGGCCTCCTGCTGCTGGAGCAGGGGGTGGGCCTGCGGGCCAACGCGCCGCTCCGCGAACTGCGCTGGACGATCCGCACGACGGGGGCGTGCGGATGCGAGCGCTACTGGTTCGCCGGGGGCCGCCTCGACCTCGCGGCCGAGGAGCGGCGCAGGCCGGAAGATGCCGTGCGCGTCACGGTCACGTCCGACAAGCCCATCACCCTTCGGCTGCGCGCGGAGGGTCGGGAGGCGGCGGTCCGCGTCGTCGGCAGGCGCGAGATCACCCTGCCATGAGCGGTTCACACGATCGCGCGGGCCCACGATAACGGAGAGGGAGCGGGCAGGCCGTAGCCAAGGAGGAGCCGCGGTGGTCGCCGCCCCGTCCCCGTCTCGCCCCGGGCGTCGCCGGTCCGCCGGCCCCGTCTCGGTGCCGGGGGGCCCGCGCCGGCCCGGCCGCGGATGGGGCATCGCCTCGGCGCACGTCCTGATCGTCTTGGCCCTCCTCGGTATCGCCGCGGCCGCGACGGTCCGCGGCGGGCCGGACTTCTGGTCCTTCTGGGCCGCCGCCCGCCTGGCCCACCGCGGACTCGATCCGTATCAGCTCGGGAACCTCGCGGCGATACCGCTGCCTCCCTCCATGGTCGACCGCCTACCCTTCTTCAGCCCGCCGTACTTCATCCCGTGGGTGGCGCCGCTGGCGGGCCTCCCGTTCGCGGCGGCGGCGCACCTCTGGTCGGCCGCGAGCGTCGCGGCCCTCGCCGTCCTCGTGGTCCTGCTCCTGCGGCTCGCGCGCGTGCCCCTCACCCTGCGCAGCGCGGCCCTCGGGATGGCCGCGGCCTGCGCGCTCATCCCGCTCTGGACGGATCTGGCCATGGGCCAGACCGATCTCTTCATCGTGCTGGCCATCGCCGCCAGCTGGTGGTCCCTCGCGCGGGGGCGCCCCTTCCTGGCCGGATTGCTCCTCGCTCCGGGGCTGGCCGATCCCCAGCTCCTCACCGGCGTCGCCCTCTACTACACCGTCCGCGCGGTCACGCGCCGCGAGACGCGGTTGTTGGGCGGGATGGCCGCCGCGGGCGCGGTGGCGCTGGCGACGTCCCTGGTCCACGGGTCCCTCGTCCGGGACTGGCTGACCGTCGGGCTGCCGAACGCCCAGCGCCTCGCCGTCGCCTTCTGGCGGCAGATGACCCTGCTCCGCCTCACCACCGTGCTCGCGACCGGACGCTGGTCCTGGGGGGCGGCGCCTCCCACGCCGACGAGCCTGGTGCCCATCATCGAGTCCGCCCGCGTCAGCGTTCCCGCCCTGGGGGCGACCGCGGCGGTGAGCCTGGCCGCCATCGCCGGCGCGGTCGGGCTGTGGGCGTCCCGCACGCGCCGGCCCGAGTCGCTCGAGTTCGCGCTCGCCGCCCTCCTGACGGTCTTCACGGCGACCTTCGCATACGCGCAGGACTACCTTCTCCTCGTCCTGCTGGCGCCGGCGGTCGCCGAGTGGTGGCCGGGCGCGGGGCCCGGCCGCCGCCTGGCGATGGCGGCCACCCTCGCCGCGCTCTTCGCCGCCCTGACGCTGACCGCGTCCAGCGGTACGGTGCTGGTGGTGTGCGCGGCCCTCGGCGCGGGGATCGCGCTGCACGAGGCGTGGCGCGCGCGGCGCCTGTCCGGCGCCGGCGCCGGAGCGCTCTTCGGCCTCGCGGTGGCCGCCGCCGCCGGTACCGCGGCGGGGCGCTGGACGGACCCCCTGCCCGCCGTCGCCGCCGCCCTCGTGGCCGTGGCCGTCGTCGGCGTTCTGCTGGGGATCCCGCGTCGCGGCGGCCGGGCCCCCCGCTCGGCGGCCGCCCGGCCCGCGGATGCGCCGCCGTCGCCGGATCCGCGTCCCTGACGCGTGGCGCACCCCTACGGAGGGGCCTGTCACCCGCGCCGCTCGCGCCGCTCCGTGCCCCGGTCATCGGTTGGGGCTGGGTGCGTCCCACGAAAGGTGGTCGCCGGGGGTGGTCGGCCCCGCCGCTCCCGCGGGCAGTTCGACCACCGCGCGCGTGCCGCGCACCAGGGGGCCGACCCGCCACGGTCGCAGGTCGCGGGCGACCGACAGGCACCGGCCCGCGCGATCCACGAAGATGGCGTCGATCGCGAAGCGCATGCCCAGCATGTGGATGCTGGTGCACGGATCGAGGATGAGGGCCTCGCCCTCCGGCAGGGCGGAGCGCCCCAGCAGCCCCATCCCCCTGGCCCACAGACCCCGCGCCACGCTCGCCCGCTCGGCGAGGACGAAGCCGCGGGTCACGTTGCGAAGGAGCATGCCGCCCCACCGCCCTCCCCCACCCGCAGCGTCGCGTGCCGGGCCCCCCGGGAGACGTCACCGCCCCCGCAGCATCCGGCTCACGAGTTGGGTGCGACTGGCCACACCCGTCTTCCGGAAGATCTGGGTGAGGTGCTTCTTCACCGTCAATTCGCTGATCTGCAGCCGGTACGCGATGTCCGCGTTGCTCAGGCCCTCCGGCAGGGCGGCGGCGATGTCGCGCTCCCGGCCCGTCAGCCCGCATTCCCGCAGCCATTCGGAGACCGGCGCCGCCGGTGCGGCAGTACCCGCGGGCGCGCGGGCGCCCGGCGCAGTGGCTCCGTCCCAGCAGCCCTGGGCGGGCTCCCAGCGGTAGAGGGGGCGTCCGTCGGCACCGGGCAGCGGCAGCCGCTCCAGGCCCAGGGCACGGACCAATTCCTCCGCGTCTGCGGACGGGACGGCGACCAGGACCGGCGCTGCGTCCGCGTCCAGACACAGGCCAAACAGCTCCAGCACCAGCGCCGCCAGGCCAGCCGTGCCGGTGGACACGTCGGCCGCCACCCGCCAGACGAGGCGCGCCGGGCTCGGTGCGCCGGCGCGGTCCAGCGGCACCACGAGGGAACACCCCAGCAGCCGGCCGTGGCGGTCGCGGAGGGTCCGGAGGCGGCCGGACGGCGCGGGGACCGCCCGGTCGGCCCCCGGTCCCGCCCGCCCGTCGGCGCACACGGCCGGCGCCCCAAACGCGACGCTGCTCTCACCCCGCCCGGCCCACGACGCGGACCAGGCCGAGAGGCCGGCGGCCATCGCCGGCCCGTCGCCGTCGCGCGCCGGCTGCACCTGCCAGCCCCGGGCGGCCGCGACCTCCGCCGCCCCGTACAGCGCCTCGACCCGGAGGTCGCCGCCCCGCCGCAGGTGGATCAGGCGCCGCAGCGCGGTCCGGCGCAGCCGATCGTCGCCGGGTTGGGTGGCGATCGCCTCGAAGTGGACCGCCATCCGCGCGCGGATCCGGGCCGCCGCGACGGGCGCCCGGCGACCCAGGTCCTCGGCGATCATGCGGCGGGGCAGGGGCTCCAGCCGCCACCCGGCCGACGCGGCCCGGACGTACGAAAGGGCGGCGAGCGCCATGAAGGCCTCAGGCGTCACCGGCTCGCCCAGCCCCGCTTCGAGGGACTCCTGGTCGAAGCTGTCGCAGGTCGCGGCGGCCTCCACCAGGCGACGCACCGGCGGGGAAGGGGCCTCCTCCAACCACCGCGCGGCGAGGTCGGCCGCGACCTGCGGGTCCCCCTGCAGTTCCGAGAGGGCGTCGGGCCCTTCCCGCTCCGCGCGGGCGGCCGCTCGGGCGAGGGCGCCGGGGTGGCCGCGGGACCAGCGCCAGAGGTGCTCCGCCCGCGCCTGGTCCCGCAGCCCGCGCGCCGTCAGGTACTGGCGGGTCTGCTCCAGGTCCAGGTCCGGCAGGGGCATGGGCCGCACGAGTCGCCGCCACGCCTCGTCGTCGCGCCAGGCGCCGCCGAGCGGCGCCCGGGTGGAGACCACCACGATGGCCTGCGGGGGCAGGGCGGCCATCAGGACGCCGCGCATCCAGCGGTCGTGGGCCGCGAACGCTTCATAGCGGTCGAAGAGCAGCAGCAGCGGCTGTGCGGCTCCGAGGCCGCGCAGCCGCTCCATCGCCGCGCCCTCGACGGCGCCGTCCGGCGCGCCGCCGTCGCCTGCGAGTTCCGCCGCGATCCGCCGGCAGACCGCGACCGGCTCCAGCCCGGGGCGCTGGCCGTCGAAGAAGAGGGTGGGGACGCCGGCAGCGCCGCCCAGGGCCCGGAAAGCCTGCAGCAGGACCGTCTTCCCCGTGCCGGCCGGACCGTGCACATTGAGGATGCGCCACGACGGCCGTCCTCCGCGCAGCGCCGCGGCCAGGATCCAGCACTGCGTCTCCCGCCCCAGGAGGTGGGGCGTGGGGACCGGAGGCACGCCGACGGCCCCGGAGTCCCTGCGGCGCGGAACCGCACGTCCCGCCGCCACCCCTCGTCCACCCCCGTCCCGGCGGGCGGCCCGCCCCTACCCGCGAACGCGCGTCCCTCCTTCCAACATCGGAGGCGGGCGGGCTCCCGTGAATGGAGGCGCGGCGCCGCGCTGTCTTGGCGCAAAACGGCCGGTCTCCCGCCGCCGCAGGCGGCGCGCAGGACCCCCCGCCGGTGGGCCCATCCCCCGGCCCCGCCCCCCACCAAGGTGGGACCCAACCCTCCATCAAGGTCGCATTGTCGCGCCGCGCCGCCGCCCGCACCATGGGGGTGGCCGCGGCGCCGGGCGACGGATCGACCCGGGCGGCCGGGACCCGGCGGCCTCTCATGCAGGGATGCGGGTGGGGGTGGCGGCCATGGGCGCACGGAGGCGCGAGCGGGGACAGGCCATGGTCGAGTTCGCGGTCATCCTGCCGGTCCTTCTCGTCCTCCTGCTCGCCCTCGTCCAGTTCGCCCTGGTCTTCGACGCCTATCTGTCGCTGGAGGAGTCGGCGCGCATCGGCGTGCGCGCCTGGGCGACGGGCGAGGCCACCACCCAGGCCGCCGTGCGGGCGGTGGTGGATCAGGCGTCGCCGAGCCTCGCCGCCGGAGCAGTGGGCGCCGTGGTGCTGGGCTGCCCGCAGTATGCCGGGGGGGAGTGCCCGGGCAGCGGCGTGGCCGAGCCGCAGGGGACCTTGCTCGAGGTCACCGTGGCCTACACGGAGCCCATCGTGGTGCCGCCGTTCGACGCCCTCTTCGGCGCCACGCTCCCCCTGCGCGCTTCCGTGGTCATGGAGTCGGAGGCCCCATGAAGATGCGGGGGTCGCGCGGGGGTGAGTCCGGCCAGGCGGTGGTTTTCCTGGCCCTCGTGGGCGCGCTGCTGATGGCCTGCATGGCGCTGGGCATCGACGTGGGCCGGGCGTACATCGTCCGGGTGCAGGCCCAGAACGCGGCCGACGCCGCGGCGCTGGCCGGGGCCGAATCCCTGCCCGACGCCGCGCAGGCCCAGGCGGCGGCGCAGGCCGCGGCGGCGGCCAACGGGTTCAGCCTGAACCCCGACCCTCCGGACGTCGCCCTTCAACCGTCGTCCCCGGGAATCTCCTGGGACAACGAGATCGAGGTCACACTGCGCACGACGATCGCGAACACCTTCGCCGGGGTGCTCGGCTTCCCCACGACCACCGTCGTCGTGCACTCGGCCGCCCTGGCGAACGAGGCGATACCGGTCGACGGCCGTCTGCCCGATGGCGCCTACTATGGCGGTCTGATGCCGTGGGGGCTCTGCTCCAGCGCCCTGCCCGGGCCCACGCCGACGGCCCTCACCGGCTACACCACGTCGTACCCGACCGCGCCATCGAGCGATCCCGCGGTGACCCTGAAGCAGGGGGCGCCGGGCACCGCCCCCGGCGCCGACCTCTGCGGCGGCAGCGGCAACTTCGGCCCGGTCGACCTCGACTACACCTCCACGGGCAACTGCGTGACGGGGGCGCAGCAGTACGGGCAGGACATCGCCTTCGGGTCGGCGACCGCCCACTTCGTGGGCGACCAGATCTGCACCGAGCCCGGCAACGTTGTCGGCAAGACCGACTCGGGGCTCGCCCAGATGCTCGCCAACTGCCGGCAGGCGACGGGGACGCCGTGCAGCGCCATCGGCGTCATCGTCCCCATCGTGAGCGGCACCGAGAACGGCCGCAGCGACGTGACGATCGCGGGATTCGCCCTCGCCATCCTCTCGTCCAGCACGATCGAGTCGCTGACGAGCAACGACGACACGTTCACCGCCCAGCTCGCCGCCGTGTATGCGCCGCCCACGCCGGCCGCGGCGGGCGACTGCAACCCGGCGGCGCTGGCCCTGCCCTGTCCGCCGCCGCTCTCCTGGGACACGGCGCAGGGACTGCTGACGCAGTAGACGGCGGAACGCATGCGCCTTGGAGCCGCGGGACCGCCAGAACGGAAGCCGGGAGGCACAGGGAAGTGAACGTCCGGACGACGTCCCGCGTGGTGCTCGCCGTGGCGCTGCTGCTGGGGCTGGCGGCAGCCTTCCTCGTGAAGGGCTACCTCGACGCCCGGACGCGGCCCGCCGCGGTGGCCACGGAACCCGAGGTCGTGGCCGCCCAGGACATCCCGTCCGGAACCCTCCTGACCGCGGCCATGCTCCTGGTGCGCCAGGTCCCCCCCGCCTACGTGGTGCCGGGGGCGGCCCGCGCCCCCGGCGCCCTGCTCGGCGGCATCGTCCGGGAGGACATCGTGGCCGGGGAGCCCGTCCTCCCCGCGGACGTCGCGAGCGGCGACGCAGGGTCCGGCCTGGCCTTCGCCATCCCGCAGGGCGACGTCGCGCTCACGGTCTCCGTCGACCCGCTGGCCGGCCAGGACGGGATGCTGCGTCCGGGAGACCGGGTGGACGTCGTCGGCATCGTGACGTCCGGGGCCGGCATCCCGGCGCCGGCCGTGTCGACGCCGCTCCGGGGGATCCCGGTGCTCGCCGTCGGTCAGACCACCGACCCGGGCAGCGCGGCCCAGGGCGGCTACACCACCGTCACCCTCGCGGTGAACACCCAGGAGGCGGAGGAGATCGTGTATCTCGAGCACTTCCAGAGCCTGACCCTGACGCTGGAGCCGCCGTCGCAGCCCTCGTCGCCGGTGGCCCCTTTCACGGCCGGCTCGCTGGCGGGGGTGGCCGCATGAGCGCCCTGCAGGAGTCCTGGGGCGCCGCGTCGCCCGACCCCCGTCCCGCGTGGAGGTCCGGCCGCCCGCGGCGGTCCGCGCCGGCCGCGGCCCCGGCGGACCTGGTCCTCTGGACGGCCGACCCGGGGTGGGCCGGGCCGGTGCGGGCGGCCGGCGAGGCCGCCGGCCTGACCGCGGCCGTCGCGGAGACGCCCGATGCTTCCGAGGTGTCCGCGGGGTCCGCCGGGGTGCTGATCGTGGACCTGGACCACTCCCCCGCCGGGGACGCCGACAGCGCCCTGCAGGCGGCCCTGCGCCTGGTGGAGCGCCTGCCCGGGCTCCCCACCGTGCTGGTGGTGGAGGAGGAGAGCGTCGCCGTGTATCGGGGGGCGCTCCGGCACGGGCTGCGGCACGTCGTCCGTCGGGAGGAGGGCCCGGACGCCGTCCTCCAAGCGGCGCGCGCCGCGCGGCGGAGCCAGGGCCCGGAGAAGGGCGCGGCGGAGCCGAAACCGGCGGCGGTCTGGGCCGTGTGCGGCGCCCAGGGTGGGGTCGGCAGGACGACCCTGGCGACCAACCTGGCGGTGGCGCTCTCGCGCCGGGGGCGCCGCACGGCCCTGCTCGACCTCAACGCGGGCCTCGGCGTGGCGCACGTCTTCCTCGACCTGCAGCCGCGGCGGCCGGTTAGCGAACTGCTCAGCGACCTCCCGCGCCTGGACGGCGACCTCCTCGAAGAATACATGCCGCGGCACGACAGCGGCGTGCGGCTGCTCCCTGCGCCCCTCGGCGCCGACCTCGGCGGGTTCGTGACGGCGGAGCACGTGGACCGCATCGTGACGGTCGCACGGGAGCGGTTCGAGGACCTCGTCCTCGACCTGCCGGCCGGCTTCCCGGCGTTCGCGGAGCCCGCGCTGCGGCGGGCCACGGCGCTCCTCGTCGTCGCGGCGCCCGACCTGGCCGGCCTTTCGGCCGCCCAACTCGCCCTCGCGGGCGCGGCGGGCGGTCCGGCCGACCGCGCCCGGACCCGGTTGGTCCTGCGCCACGCGGAACGGCGCCACGGTCTCACCGCCAAGGACGTGGAGGCGGCGCTGCGCACGCCGGTGTGGGCGCACCTGCCCTGGGACGGGCGCGCCACGACGCCGGCCCTGAATCGCGGGGTGCCCTCCGTCCTGGCCCGCCCGCGCTCGCGGTACGCGGCGGCCGTGGCCCGGGTCGTGGCCCTGCTGGACAAGGAACGACGCTGACGCATCCGGGTCCTGCCGCGCGGGGCGGCGGGACCCCGGGGGAGGGTGACGATCGTGCCGCCGGTGCCCGACCATCGGCCGCCGCAGGTTCCATCGTCTCGTCCGGGCCCTGGGGGGACGCCGGCCGCCGAGCGGCAGGGCGCCGATCACGGCCGGCTCGTCCTCGCGCTCCTGGATCGGGTGGCCGAGGACGCGCGCAACGCGGCGTCGCGCCGCGCCGGCATGGCGCCGCGCGCGGCGGCCGCCGCGGTCCGGCAGACGGCGGAGCAGCTGCTCCTCGACCTCCTCCAGGAGCGCGGGGAAACCCTCCTCCTGCGCGAGCGGGAACGCATCCTGGCCGCCGCGCTGGACGAGGTGCTCGGCCTCGGGCCCCTCGAACCACTGCTCCGCGACCCCACGGTGAGCGAGATCATGGTCAACGGACCGGACGCGGTCTACGTGGAGCGGGACGGGCTGATCGAGGAGACGGAAGTCCGGTTCCGTGACGACGCCCACGTGATGCATGTGATTGAGAAGATCGTCAGCCCCCTCGGTCGGAGAGTGGACGAGTCGAGCCCCATGGTGGATGCCCGGCTGCCGGACGGCAGCCGCGTCAACGCCGTGATCCCGCCCGTCGCCCTGGCCGGACCCACGATCACCATCCGCAAGTTCCCGGCCCGGGCCCTGGAGGCCGCCGACCTCGTCCGGCTGGGCACCCTGACCGCTCCCTTGGCCAGCTTCCTGCGGGCGTGCGTGGCCGGGCGCGTGAACACCGTCGTCTCGGGCGGAACCGGCACGGGCAAGACGACCCTGCTGAACGTCCTATCCGGGTTCATCCCGCCCCGGGAGCGGATCGTCACGATCGAGGACGCCGCCGAGTTGCGGCTGCAGCAGGGGCACGTCGTGCCCATGGAGGCCCGGCCGGCGAACGCCGAGGGCCGGGGGCGCGTGGCCATCCGCGACCTGGTCATCAACAGCCTGCGCATGCGCCCCGACCGCATCGTCGTCGGGGAGGTGCGTGGCGGCGAGGCGCTCGACATGCTGCAGGCGATGAACACCGGCCACGAGGGGTCCATGACGACCGCGCACGCCAACTCTCCTCGCGACCTCCTCGCGCGGTTGGAGACGATGGTCCTCATGGCGGGCACGGACCTGCCGGCGCGGGCGGCCCGCCAGCAGATCGCGGCGGGCCTGGACCTCATCGTGCACCTCGAGCGACTACCCGACGGGAGCCGCAGGGTCGTCACGGTCACGGAGGTCGTGGGCATGGAGGGCGACACGGTCGCCCTCCAGGACCTGTTCGTGTGGAGCGCGGACGGCCTGGACGCGGACGGACGCCTCCTCGGGCGCTGCCGGGCGACCGGCATCGTGCCGCGCCTCGCCGACGCGCTGGCGCGCCGCGGCATCCGCCTCGACGGTTCCATCTTCCGAGCGGCGTAAGCGCCCCGCGGGGAGGGTCCCAGCCTTGGAGCGGCTGATCCTGGTCACCACCATGGCGGCCTCCGCCGCCTTCGTGTACGGCCTGTATCTGGTCGCGACCGCGGGGCGCCGCCGCCTGCTGGAGCGCTTGGAGCGCCATGTCCTGGCCCCCTGGCGCGCCGAGGTGCCCGGCCCCGCGGCGGCGGCCATCGGCGCGCGGGCGCGGGGCGGCCGCATCCTCGGCCGGCGCCGGCGGGAGGCGGGTCCCGCGCCGGTGCGGGTGGCCCGCCTGCTGGAGCAGGCCGGTCTGGCCCTCCGCCCGGACGAGTTCCTGCTCCTCAGCCTCCTCGCCGCAGCCTGCGGCTCCGTGTTGCTGTGGGCGGCCTTGCGCCACCCGCCAGCCCTGGTGGTGGGCCTCGCGGCCGGCCTGGTCCCATACGGCCTGGCGGCGCGGGCGCGCCGGCGGCGGGAGGCGGCCCTCGAACGGCGGCTGCCGGACTTCCTGCTCACCCTGGTGGGCGCCCTGCGGGCCGGCCACGGCCTGCTGCAAGCGCTCCAGTCGGTCAGCGAGGGCGGAGACGGCGAGGGCCCGCTCCCCGCGGCGCTGCGGAGGACCCTGGCCGAGGTGCAGGTGGGGACACCCGTGGAGGACGCGCTCGAGCGGATGGCCGACCGCCTCGGCAACCCCGACGTGGACATGGTCGTGACCGCCATCGTCATTCAGCGACGGGTGGGCGGCAACCTCGGCGAGATCCTGGAAACGGTGGGCCAAACAACCCGCGAGCGGGTCCGGATGCGGATGAACCTGCGCACGCTGACGGCCCACGGCCGGATGTCGGCGCTGGTCGTCGCGCTCCTGCCCGTCGTCGTCGGCACCCTGTCCGGCCTGCTGAGTCCCGAGCTCGCGCACATCCTGTTCCGCGAGACGGCGGGCCGCCTCGTCCTCCTGTCCGCCGTCCTGTTGGAGCTCGTCGGCATCCTGGCGCTCCGCCGCGTGGTCGACATTCGCTTCTGAGGGGGCGCGCCGCGCGCGCGCCCCGCGGGAGGGGACCGGGTTGGAAGGCGCCATCGTTCTGGTGTCGTTCGCGGCGGTGGGCGGCTTCGTCTGGGCGGTCCTGGCCCGCACCCAGGCGTACAACTGGGAGCTGGCCGCGCGGCTCCGCCGGCTCGCGGGCCCGGACCTCGCGGCCAGGGGAGGCGCGGCCGTACCGTTCGGCGCGCGCTTCGTCCTGCCGATGCTGCGGGCGGTCTCGCGGGGGTTCGGCCGCCTGCTGCCGGGGGAGATGATGCGGGCGGTGGAGCGACGGCTGCTCCTCGCCGGCCGGCCGTGGCGCATCGCCGCGGCGGACTTCGCGGCGCTCCAGGCCCTGGCCTGCGGCGTGCTGGGCGGCACCGCCCTGTGGATCGCCGCGGGCGCCCACGTGCGCACGCCGGAGGCGGGGGCCCTCGCCGCCTCGCTGGGCCTCCTCGGCGCCTACCTGCCCCACTTCGTCGTCTCCGCGCGGATCGCCGAGCGGCGCCGGGCGGCCCTGGACGCGCTCCCGGATGCGGCGGACCTGCTGGTCGTCTGCGTGGAGGCCGGCCTCGGCTTCGACGCGGCGCTCGCCACCCTGGCGGAGAAAACGCAGGGCGTCCTTTCCGAGGAAGTCGCCCTGGCGCAGGCGGAGATGCGCGTGGGCCGGCCGCGGCGCCAGGCGCTCCAGGGGCTGGCGGACCGCCTCGCCGTGCCGGAGGTGCAGGCCTTCGTCAGCGCGGTGCAGCAGAGCGACCATCTGGGCGTCCCGATCGCGGACGTGCTGCGCTCCCAGGCGGCGTTCCTGCGCCAGGTGCGGCGCCAGCGGGTGGAGGAGGCATCCACGCGGGTCCCGGTCAGGATGCTGTTTCCCATGGTCTTCTTCATCCTGCCGTCCCTGTTCCTCGTCATCCTCGGCCCGGCCGTCATCGGCGCCCTGGCGACCATCCGGGGCACGCACGCGTTCTGAGGAGCCTGGGCGGCGGGCGCGCCCGGCGGGAAGCGCACGCCGGGTGGGCGCGACGCCGACCCGGCGCAGCGCGAGCCTGCCCGAGGGGTTCGTCTGCAGCCGTGGGCAACGGGCGGCCACGGTGGCGCCGATGGAGCAAGCCGGCCGACGTCCAACGGGGGCTGCCGACTCCCCTCCGCCGCCACCATCGTCTCGCCCCGCTCAACGCCCGCACGCGGCGCGGCGATACAGAGACGGGACCGAAGGGCGATTGCCGAGGAGGAGCCGCTGTGGTGGCCCTTTCACCCTCGCCACCCGAGCATCGCCCTGGCCCGGCCGCCTGGGTCAGCCGTTTGGGCAGGGCACCTGCGCGCCAGGCGATCGCGGCGGGCGGCGTGCCCACGGTCCGGCTCGCTGGACCGACCGGTCGAGACGGGCCACAACCCCGGTGCGCCCGCTGGCGGGGCTTCGTGCCGGTCGCCCGGCCGGTCCGCCCCGAACGACCCGTGCCGCTCTTCGCACGGCCCTCCCATCTCGCCCGCGTCGACCCGAGGCGGCCATGAGGGTCACGGGGTGGGTTTCCGGCGCACGCCCCGTGTCGACAGGGAGCCGCCCGGAGACCCGGGCCCGCCATCGCACGGTAGCCATGTCGGTGGGCACCTGGTGGGCCACCCTGCTCATCGCATCGACGGGCGTCCTGGCCATCGGGGCGCCCTTCGTCCGCGCCTCGTGGCACCACCTGCTGACGTTTCCGCTGGACGATCCTTACATCTACTTCGACTACGCGCGCACAGCCGCCCACGGCATGTGGCTTCAGTACAATCCAGGAGACAAGGCCAGCTCGGGCGCCACGTCCGTGCTGTGGCTCGCTCTGCTTGCCGCGGGGTACCGCATCGGCCTTCACGGCGGCGGCCTCCTGTGGTGGGATGTCGCCCTGGAGACCGCGTGCGCAACGGCAAGCGTCATGTGCCTGCACCACACGGCGCGTTCCGGCGGGCTCGGCCCGGTGAGCTCCTGGGTCCTGGCCTTCTCGGTTCTGGTGGCGGGAATCGTGCTGTTGCCGCTCTGGACCGGGCTGGAGGTCGCGGGCACCCTCGCCGCCGTCACCGGCTTCATGGCCCTGGAGGCCTCCGGACGACGGCGGGGCGCCGCGGGGCTCGCCGCCGCGATGCCCCTCGTCCGGCCCGATCTGGCCCTTGCCCTCGCCATCGTCCTGCCTTTGTCGTGGGGTCTCCGACCGTTGTGGGGAAAGGCCGCGCACGGTTGGCTCCCACCCCTCGCCGTCGTCGGGTACGCCGCGGTGATGGCTGCCGTAACGGGACACCCCGAAATGAACGGCGGCGCCGCGAAGCTGTTGTGGCTCGCCCCGGGGATGCCCGTGATCCGACTCGCCGGGCTCTCCCTGTTCGGGACCGTGGCTGCGATGGGGTCCGTGTGGATGACTCCCACGGCGCCGAGCGGGTTGGAGGCCCTCTGTTGGTGCGCCGGCGGGGCGCTGTGGGTGGTGGCGGCGCGCAACTGGCGTCGCGCCGGCCCCCCGGCGTCGGAGCTCGGCCGCGAGTTCGCACTCCTTGCGCTGGCGGGAATGGTCGTCGAGGGCGCCGCCTTTGGGCCGGGGGCGGTCGGCTACCAATTCGGGCGGTACCTGAGCCCGTTGGCGCCGCTGCTCCTGATGTCCGCCGCCATCGGGATGGTGCCCGCGGGGCGGCGGCCAACGGCCACCCGGCGCGAGGGGGTGGTGGCTCGAAGGACGACCGGGTGGCCGGTGCAGTCGGGGCGCACCGACGGCGCGGCGATCCTCCCAGGCGTCTTCCTTGGTGCGGGGCTCCTGCTCGCCTTCTACTCCGTGCGAACCATGCGGGAGGCATCCCGCGAGATTGGTGCGGAACAGGTGCATCTGGGGCGGTGGATCGCCCAGACCCTGCCCCCCGACGCCGTGGTCGTGGTCAACGACGCCGGCGCCATGGCCTACTACGGCCACCGCTACACGATCGATGCCATCGGCATCACGACGGACGGATTCGCCGCAGCGGCGCGCACGCCCGGCCAGCCCGGCGAGTGGCCGGCCCTCCGCGGGTATCTCGCACGGCGGGGGCTGCGTGGACGACCGGTGTTCGCCGTCGTCTTCCCCACCTGGCTCCCGTCGCTGGTGGCCCGCGGCCGGTTGCTGGGCGTCTTCCACCTGGGTGGGCCGCACATCGTGGACGGCACGACGGTGGATATCGTCCAGCTCGCCACCGAGCCATCTGGGACGCCCGGCGCGCCGCGTCCCGGGTGAAGAGGTCCGATCCGGCCGGCGGATTCCGGACCGTCCGGGCCGGCCCAACGTCGTGGCCGCATTGCATACGCTCACCCACCGGTCGGCCGGACCGACCCCTCCGGCACGCCGCCCGCGCGTCGCCGAGCCGGCAGGACCAGCGTGAGGGGCACGCCCACGGCCGCGACGATGACGAGCGCGAAGAGCGGCTCGGAAGCCGCCCACCGCCAGGCGAGCGCGGCCGCCACCACGCCTGTCCATGCCGCGAGCAGGCCCCCAGCGGCGCCCGGGGATACCGCGCGTCGGCGCCTGAGGGCCCATAGCGTCCATACCATCGCGAATCCGGCGCCGAGGACGTTCGGTCCCGGCGCCGCGCTGCTCAAATCGAGGCCCGCCACGAGGGTTCCGAGCGCGATGGCCATGGCGACGCGGCGGGATCGTCCGTCCGTGTGTCGCTCCCAGCGCAGCAGCGCCGGTACGGTCAGCAGGAGCAGGAGGTAGTCGAAGTTGTATGCGAACGTGGCGGTGATCAGCGTCAGCACCGCCGCCACCGCGAATCCCGTCGCCGGGTCGCCGTGGCGCGGATCCAGCCACACGCGCACAGCGGCGACGAGGGCCGCGAGGTCCATCGCGCCCGCCGCGACAACAGCGGCCCTGGGCACGCGCGCGCCGGCGATGTAGAGCCGGTACTGATCGAGGAGAAGCCGGAAGTGCGGCGGCAACCGCCAAGGGGTATGCGGAGACGCGACAAGGGCGGCCAACCGCAGTACGGTGACCTGAAGGGGATAGGCACTCCCCAACCGTTGGGCTGCGGGGAGCCCGATGCGCAGCCAGTCGGCCACAAGGCCGGGGTGGGCCAGGCAGAGCGCGCCATCGACGCCCAGCCCGGCCGCCATGCCTGCCGCGAGCGCATACTCGCGACGCGCGACGCTGCGCACGAGGTAGTACGCAGCAAAGCCCGTGGCCAGCTGTGGGTCCGGAACGCCCGCGATCACGACGAGCCCGGCGAGAAACGGGCGCCCCTTCGTAAGACACCACCAGCTGGCCGCGAGAGCGGCCACCGTGAACAGGTCGAGCTGGCCGAGGTTGAGGTCGTTCCAAAACGGTGTGAGCGCGCACAGCCCCCCCAGCATGATGGCCGCCGTCCGTCGGCTCGCCCGGAACCCGGCCAGCCGCGGCAGCAGCACCGTCAAGCACCCTACCGCCGACAGCATGAGCCCGGACCACACCCACCATGCCACCGCGAACGGCAGACGGGAGAGCGGCCAGAACCAGGCCGTGAGGTACGGGGGACTGAAGAAAAGAAGGCCCGCCCCCATCCACGAGGGCCGCGGCGCCTGCGCCAAGCTCGAGGACAGGTACGGATCCCCCGACCGGGATGCGACCCGGGCGGCGGCCCAGAACACCCAGAAGTCGTTCCCTCCGTGATAGAGGACGAGGAGTCCCGCCAACAGCAGGATCGTGATGCTCGATGCGCGGACGGCTGCCCGGCGTAGCCCGGCCAGCCCCGCGGCGGGGGGTGCCGCGATGCGCGGCGCGTGCGCGCCGCCCGTCCCCGTGTTGCCCCGGCCGTCCCAGCCGCCGTCCTCCAAGCCCGCCGGTGCGCTCGAGGGAACCTCCCTAACCGGCGTCGCCCAGGGGTGCACTGGGCTCACCTGGCCCTGCCGTGTGGTCGCGATCCGAGGCACCCTCCCCTCCAGGGCGTCGGCCCCGGCGCGATCCCGCGGCCCTCAGGCGGGCACCGCCGCTCCCTGCGTCACACCGTCCCGTCCCGGAAAGGCGGGACGGGGGGAGCCGCGAGACCGCCGCCCTCCTCGCCGTCGTCCGCCCCGGGCATCCCCGCCAACACGTTGACGCCGACCGTGCCCGCCTCGGCGGCCGGACCGCCGCTCCGGAAGGTGAACGTCAGACCCGCGGCCCCGAACACCGTGTCCGGGTACAGGTCGACCCGCTGGCAGGGCATGGGCCCGGGGTAGAGATGGTAGGGCCACACGGCCTCCGCGTACACGATCCCCACCGGGGGATGGAACCAGGCGCCGACCCCGGCCCGCCAGGGCCCTCCCCGCAGCGCCGGCACCTCCGCGCGCAGGTCGAAGAAGCGATCCTCGCCCGGCACCCAGGGCAGCCGAACCGTGCCCCTCGGCGCGTCGGCGGCCCCGAACGTCACGCTGCGGCGGCGGGGGATGCGGATCATCCCCAGGTGGTCGCCGTTCGGCCCCACGACCTCCAGCCGCCCGCGCGGGGTGAGGCGGGGAGCGATGCGCAGGCCGTAACCGCCATAACCCAGCAGCAGCAGCGCGGCGCCCACCGCGGCGGCGGCCGCGGCCAGGCCGGCGGCGTGGGCCCTGGGCCAGACGCGCCACCACGGGCGCAGGAGGACGCGCCAGCGGAGCGCTCCGGAGGTCAGCTGCACGCCCGTGGGGGCGGAGACCCGCAGCTCCACGTCGCTCGGCGCCCCGACCGGCACTCCCACAGGGCGGACCGGAATGGTCAGCAGCGTGGTGCCGGGCGGCACCAGCAGGGTGTGGGCGGCACCGCGGCCGCCCAGCGTGGCCCCGGACGCCGACAGCCCGAGCCGCTGTGGCAATGGCCCGCCGTTGACGGCCCGCACCCGCAGGAGAAGCGTGGCGCCCGTGATGGCCGGCCCCGGGAGCGGCAGGGGCGTCAGGGAGAGGGGCACCGGCTGGGGCGCGGCGGCCGGGGTCGGGGCCCCTGCCCCGCCGGTCGCGGAGGACGCGGCGGCCGGCGACGTGCCCACCCCCTCGCCCGAGGGGAGCAGCCCCACGACATCCTGGGGAAGGGACGCGGACACCGGCGCCGCGACGTACCGCCCGTGGCCCAGCCCCGCCAGGCCCTGGAGTTCGGAGGCGTCGACGGCGGAGCCGAGCCCGATGGTGTCGAGGACCCAGCCGCGGGCGCCGATCGCCTGGGCCTCCCCGTCCATCTCCTGAAGATAGGCCGCCATGGCGGACGGCGCGGCGAGCGAGGGCAGGTCGGGCACGCCGTCCGTCAGCAGGACGAGCACGTGCTGGTCGGACGGGTTGGCGTCCGCGCCGAGGACCTGGGCCCCGGTCTGCAGGGCTCCCAGCAGGTCGGTGTAGCCGGAGGCGCCGATCTGCCCCGCCGCGGCGTCGACCGCCGCCCGCGCCCCGGGACCGTCCATGGCCTGCAGGGGCACCAGGACGTCGGGCGCCGCCGCGAACGTCACGAGCCCCATCCAGTCCCCGGGCTGGAGCGCCGCGGCGGCGGCGCGGACGGCGGCGGCCCGCCCGCCGGCGGGGTCGCTCTGCGCCATGCTGCCGGACGTGTCGACGGCGAGGACGAGGGCCACCGCGCCGGCGGCGGTACCCGTGGTGCTCCCCGCGCCCGGAGCGCTCACCGAGGGGGGTGCCGGGACCGCGGTAGCCGACGTCGGCGCGGCCGAGGTCCCGGTGGCGCCCGCCAGGGCCGGCCCGGCGGCGAGCAGCAGCGCGGCGAGGCCGGCGCACGCGGGCATCGCCGCCCGGGTCCGCGCCCTGCCGCCCGTGTTGCGCCGCGCCGCATCCCTGCCACCCAAGCTGGCTTCCGCCCCCGTACTCTCTTTTCGTCCATTGGAAGCCCGGCGCGAAGATGCGCGGCGGACACGCCCGGGCGCGTCCGCCGCCGGCCATCCCCGGCGCAGCGCCGCGGGGGCCGCCGCACCCATCAAAACCGCGGCCGCCGTCGCCGATACACGGAGCGGGAGCGCGCGGCCGCCGCCCCGGCGCGGGGGGCGCGCGGCCGCGCACGGGTGGGGAAGGAACGCCCGCCCGAGTCGCCCGGCGTCAAGGAGGAGGGATCCCGTGAGCTTCGCGCTGCTGCAGTTGTTCGTCTGGGTCCAATCGCGGGTCGCGGCGGCCCGGCGGGACGAACGCGGACAGGGCCTCGTCGAGTACGCGCTGATCATCGCCCTGATCGCGATCCTGGTGATCGGGGCCGTCCTGGCCCTGAAGACGCAGCTCGTCAACATCTTCGACAGCATCAGCAACGCCCTCCAGAACAACGGCTAGGGGGCAGGGCCCACGGCGCGCCGGGCGGGCGGAAGCCGCGCGACCGCACCCGTCCCGCGGCGGCCGGCCCCGAACGTGACCGCGAGTGCATCGACGAACAGCGGAGCACAGCGAACGGCGGGCGGTGCGGGGCGAAGGCCCCGCGCCGCCCCAGACCCCGGGGAGGGACGCGGACAGGATGGACGCGGTCGAACGCCTCAACCGGCGCCTGCTCCTGGTCGCCCTGGCCCTGGGGGTCCTGGCGGCCCTGATCGCCCACGCCTACCTCCAGGGGGTGGCGCGCCGGGTGCTGGTGCCCCACACCGTTCCCGTCGTCGTGGCCGCCGAATCGATCCCGCCGCACACGCTGGTGACGTCCGCGATGGTCGCGGTGCGGGAGTTCGAGCCGGCGGACCGGCCCCCCGACGCCGTGACGGCCGTCGGCGGGGCCGTCGGCGCGATCACGACGGCGGAGGTCTACCAGGGCCAGCCGCTGGTCGCCTCCGACCTCTCGACCACCCAGACGCCGCTCAACCTGGCCTACGCCGTGCCGGCCGGGATGCGCGCCTTCACGATGGCTGTCTCCGACACGAGCGGGGTGGCCGACATGATCCACCCCGGAGACCACGTCGACGTGCTGGCCATCTTCACGCAGGGCGGGACGGCCCCGACCACGACGGTCGACACGCTGGAGGAGTCGCTGACCGTCCTGGCGGTGGGTCAGCGCCTGGTCGGGGAGACCACGCCCGTGCCGCCCTCGTACTCGACGGTCACGCTGGCGGTGACGCCCGCCCAGGCGGCCGTGCTCGCCTATGCCAGCACCCGCGGCGGTCTGACGCTCGACCTCCGCAACGTGACCGACCAGGCGACGATCCAGCTCGCGCCTGAGACCGGGGTCGGCATTCCCGGAGCCGGGTAGGGGCGGACCGCCGCCGGACCCCGTGCCCCAGTCCCGC
Source organism: Bacillota bacterium (assembly GCA_021791815.1). Taxonomy (GTDB): domain Bacteria; phylum Bacillota; class Sulfobacillia; order RBS10-35; family JAJYVN01; genus JAJYVV01. Next base: position 20,638 of record JAJYVV010000004.1, read on the forward strand.
GGCCCCGGCGAAACCGCGGCGGCCGGCGCTCCGGGGCGCCCCCTCCCAGGGGCCCCCCGGGAGCGGCCGGTCGCGAGGGGTGACACGAGGTGCAGGCCGTCCGGGTCCGGCTGGTCTCCGACGACCCCGACTGGTGCGCGGACCGGGCGCGGGAGCTGGCCCCGGTGCCCGACATCGTGGTCACGACGTCGGTGCGGCTGGCGGGCCTCCAGGCCGCCCCGGATTCGCCCGGCGTCGTCGTGCTGGTGGACGGCTCCCCCAACCTCGAGCAGGCGCTCGAGGCCATCGCGGCGCAGAGCCGGGCCTTTCCGGGCTCGGCCTGCGTCCTCGTCGCCCCGGCGGGATTGGACGCCGCGACGGTCTACCCGCGGGCGGCGCTGGCCGGCGTCCGCGTGGTGCTGGCCCAGGGGTGCGAGCTGCCCGAGATGGCCGAGGCCATCTACCGCGCCGCGGACACCGTGGCCGCCGCCGCCGCGCCGGGCGCCGCCCCCGGCTCCGCCGGTTCGGGGTCTCGCGGGGACCGCACGGTCGTCCTCTTCGGCACCAAGGGCGGGGTCGGCAAGACGACCCTGGCCGTGAACCTGGGCGCGCTCCTCGCGCGGCGGGGGCTGCGCACGGCGCTGCTCGACCTGCATTTCGACTGGGGCACGGCGAGCGTGCTTTTGCGGGGCGTCCCGCCCCGGCCGTTCAGCGAGCTGCTGACGGAGACCAGCCGCCTGGACGCCGACCTGCTGCAGAGCTTCATGGTCCGCCACGACAGCGGGGTCTTCATGCTGCCGCCGCCTCCCCGGCCCGAGATGGCCGAGTTCGTGACGCCCGCGCACGTCACGGCGATCGTGGCGGCCGCGCGCGACGCGTTCGACGTGGTGATCGCCGACACGCCCGCGGGCTTCCCGGCCACCGTCTTCCCCGCCCTGGAGGCGGCCGACCACCTCCTGGCCGTGACCACGCCCGACGTCCCGGCCCTGCGCAACCTGCGCGCGGCCCTCAAGGTGCTCGAGTTGCTCCAGTGCAGCCACGCCAAGGTGCACCTGGTCTGCAACCGCATCACCCAGACCTTCGGCGTGCGGCGCGCGGACGTGGAGGCGACCCTCGGCATCCCGATCTGGGCCGCGCTGCCGACGGACACGGCCTCCGTCGTCCGGGGCTCCAACGAGGGCCTCCCGGTGGCCGTCCTCGCCCCGGGTTCGCGGTATGCCCGGGCCGTCGCCGCCATCGCCCAGCAGCTCGCGCCGGAGCGCCGGCTGGGGGCCGGTACGCCGAGCCGCGCGTCGGCCCGCGGGCTCCGGCCCCGCGCGGCCCGGCCCTGAGGCGGGGCCCGTACGGAGATCGGGAGGGAGGTCGGGACCGTGTCCATCCTGCAGAGGCTCGCGCAGCAACAGGCCCAGCAGCAGGCCCAATCGCCGGGCCAGGCCCAGGCAGGCGGCGCGGGGTTCGCCGAGGGCCCGCCGGCCGCGGCCCCTCCCCCCACGCCGCCGGGGGCGGGCGGGAGCGCACCGGGTCTCCCGGGCCTCGGCGACCCCGGCGCCACGGGACCGCTGACCCTGGAGCCGCCCGCGGCCGCCGCCCCGGCGCGCCCCGTGCGCTGGGAACTCATCCTCCAACTGCTGCGCCGGCTCGCGGCGGACAGTGACCCCGAGGCGGCCGCGGCGGGCGACGCCCTGCGAGCCCGCGTGCGGCGGACCCTCGACGAGCTGCTGGCCGAGGCCGGCCAGACCCTCGCGCGCAGCGAGCGGGACGACGTGGTGCGGCAGGCCTGCTACGAGATCGCGGGCTTCGGACCGATCCAGCCGCTGCTGGACGACGACGGCATCACCGAGGTCATGGTCAACGGCCCGGAGGACGTCTTCGTCGAACGGGCCGGCCACATCGAGCCGACCGACGTGCGCTTCCGGGACCATGCGCACCTGCTGCAGACCATTCACAAGATCGTGGCGCCGCTCGGCCGGCGCATCGACGAGAGCTCGCCCATGGTCGACGCCCGCCTGCCCGACGGCAGCCGCGTCAACGCCATCATCCCTCCGCTGGCCGTGCGCGGACCGGCCCTGACCGTGCGGAAGTTCAGCCGGCAGCCCCTCGGCATCGACGACCTGGTGGCCCGGGGCACCCTGACCCCGGAGATCGCCCTCCTGCTGCGCGCCGCCGTGGGCGCCCGGCTGAACGCCATCGTCTCCGGGGGAACCGGTTCGGGCAAGACCACCACGCTCAACGTCCTGTCGTCCTTCATCGGCGACTCCGAACGCATCGTGACGATCGAGGACGCCGCGGAGCTCCGCCTGCAGCAGCGGCACGTCGTCTCCCTGGAGGCGCGGCCGGCCAACGCGGAAGGCCACGGCCGCGTGGCGATCCGGGACCTGGTCATCAACGCGCTGCGCATGCGGCCCGACCGCATCATCGTCGGCGAGGTGCGCGGGGGCGAGGCGCTCGACATGCTCCAGGCCATGAACACGGGCCACGACGGGTCGCTGACGACCGCCCATGCCAACTCGCCGCGCGAACTCCTCTACCGCCTCGAGACCATGGTGCTGCTCTCGGGCGCCGAACTCCCCGCGCGCGCGATCCGCGAGCAGATCGCCTCGGCCATCGACCTCATCGTCCACCAGAGCCGCCTGCGCGACGGCACGCGGCGCGTGACGCACGTGACGGAGCTGGTGGGCATGGAGGGCGACACCATCACGCTCCAGGACCTGTTCATCTATGAGCAGCAAGGCCTGGAGGACCACCAGCGCGTCCGGGGGCGCTTCCGCCCCACCGGCGTGGTCCCCAGCTTCCTGCCGGTGCTGGAGGCCCGCGGCCAGCGGCTCCCGCAGGACCTGTTCTGGGCGGAGACCGCCTCGGCCGCGGGGGGGATGTAGGGTGGAGTTCCTGACCATCGTGCTCGCGGGGGCGGCGGCCGCCGCCCTGGCCGCGGCCGTCGCGCGCGGCATCTACGGGAGCCGCCTGCGCATCCTGCGCTCCCTCCGCTCGGCGACCACCCGCGCCGAGCCGCCCCCCATGGAGCAGGCGCGCGGTCCCGGCGGCCGGGGCCTCGGCGCATCGTCCGGCTCCGGCCTGCGCTCCCTGCGCCACGCCCTGCAGGTCGCGGGCGGGTTCCTGCGCCAGGCGCCGTTCCGCCGCTGGGCCGAGCGTCAGCTGCGGGGGACGGGGCTCCCGCTCCGGCCCGAGGAGTTCCTCAGCCTGTGCGTGTTCGGGGTGCTGGCCGGGCTCCTGCTGGCCGGCCTGCTGCCGCTGGCGTCCGCCGTTCGCGCCATGGTCTTCCTCGCGCCGTCCCTCGCGGCCCCCCTCTACGTCCGCGCGGTGCGGTCCCGCCGCAGCGCGCGCATCTCGGGGCAGCTCGGCGAGACCCTCCTGACGCTCAGCAACGGGCTACGGGCCGGGCACAGCCTTCCGCAGGCCTTGGCGGCCGCGGCGGAGCAGACTGGGCCGCCGCTGGGCGAGGAGTTCTCGCGCCTGCTGCGCGAGACGTCGGCCGGCATCCCGATGGAGGAGGGGCTCGCGCGCCTGGTCCTGCGCGCGGCGAACCCGGACGTCGAGCTTCTCGTCACGGCCGTGCTGGTCCAACGCGAGGTCGGCGGCAACCTCGCCGAGATCCTCGATAAGATCTCCGGAACGATCCGTTCCAGGGTCGCGGTGCAGAACCACCTCCGCGTCGTGACGGCCCAGAGCCGCATGTCCGGCTGGGTGGTGGGACTCCTGCCGGTTGGCGTGTTCGGCGTCATCTCCCTGCTTGCCCCGGAAATCGAGTCGGTGCTGACCTCCAACCCCTTCGGCCGGCTGATGGCGCTCGCGGCCGTGGTCCTGGAGGCCGCCGGCCTGTTGGTGATCCGGAGCATCGTGTCGATCCGCTATTAGGGGAGGGGCGGCGGGACGGCCGCCGCCGCGTGGAGGGGGATCGGCGTGGCCGCCCTGCTGCTCATCCTCGTCGGCGCGGGAGCGGCCTGCGCCGCGCGGGGCGCGTTCGGCATCGGCACCGCGGCGCGCCGCCGCGTGCTGTTCGGCCTTGCCCCGCCGGACCAGGAACGGGCCAAGAGGGGCGCGGCCGAGCCGCTCAACCGCTCCCTGACGGAGCGCGTCCTGCAGCCGAGCCTGGGTGCGATGGGCCAGATGCTGAGCCGCCTCCTGCCCAAGGGCATCGCGGCCGCCACCGGGACCCTGCTGCACCGGGCGGGGATGCGGGGCCGGCCGGGCGACTGGATCGCCGCGCGGGTGCTGCTCGCGGGAGGGCTCGGCGCATACACGCTGGTCCTGGCCGGCCGGCTCCCCGGCGGCCCGCTCCTGGCCGCGGGGGCCGTCTGGGCGGGCTGGACCGCCCCGACCATCTACCTGCAGTCCCGGGCCCGGCGCCGCCGCGCCCGGATGCGGGACGACCTGCCCGACGCGATGGACCTGCTGACCGTCTGCGTGGAAGCCGGCCTGGGCTTCGATCAGGCCCTGCAGCGCGTGGTGGCCCGTTTCCCCGGGCCGGTCGGGGAGGAATTCCAGCGCGTGCTGCGGGACCAGTCCCTGGGCACGCCGCGCCGCCAGGCGATGCTGGCGGTGCTGACACGCACGGACCTCCCCGAACTGCGCGCCTTCGTGCACGCCGTGCTGCAGGCCGAGGACCTGGGCGTGCGGATCGGCACCGTCCTGCGGGTCCAGTCGGACTCGCTGCGGCAGCAGCGCCGCCAGCGGGCCGAGGAGTCGGCGCTGAAGGCCCCGGTCAAGATGGCCTTTCCCATGATCTTCCTGATCCTGCCGGCCCTCTTCCTCGTGGTCCTCGGCCCCGCCGTCCTCGACGGCGTGCGGGCCCTGAGCGTGGCGCGGCGGTGAGCGCGCTCCGGCGGCCGGTCCCCCGCCCGCGCCGCCCGGACCTCGCCGCCCTGGCCGTCGCCGTGGCGGCGGCCGCGTGCTCCGTCGTCTCCGTGCGCATCCCCGGCGACGACATGTGGTGGCAGGTGGCGTACGGCCGATTCATCCTGGCCCACCGGGCGCTGCCGGTCCGCGACACGTTCTCCTGGACCGCCGCCGGGCACCCCCTCGTGGTCACGGAGTGGGCCTTCGACGCGCTGCAGGCCGCCGCGGCCCGCCTGGGCCCGGGGGCGGCGTTCGCGCTGGCGCTCGGCTGCCTGTTCCCCCTGGGCGCCGCAGCCGCGGCCGTCTGCGCCCGCCGGGCCCGCAGCCGCACCGTGGGCGCACTCCTGGCGGTCCTGGTGCTGGGGTTGCTGCTGCCGGCGGAGTCGCTCCTGCCCGAACTGGGGTCGTACGCCCTCTTCGCCGCGACGCTCTGGGTCCTGGAACGGGCCCGCTTGGCCGGCCCGCGGTGGCTGGCCGCGCTGCCCCCGCTGTTCGCGCTGTGGGCCAACGTGCACGGGTCGTTTCCCATCGGCCTGGGCCCGGTGGCGCTGGACGCCCTGCTCGGCTTCGTCCCCCGCCTTCCGGGACGCCTGCGCCACCGCTGCCGCCGGTCCACGCGCCGGTGGCTGCCGGCGGCGCTCGCCGCCTCCGCCGCCGCCACGCTCGCCAACCCCTACGGGTGGCGGCTGTGGCCCTACGTGGTCCGCCTCGCCTCCAGCCCCTTCCACCTCGCGTACATCGCGGAGTTCCAGAGCCCGAATTTCCACGACCTGTATTTCGGCCGCTTCATCCTGCCGGCGGTGGCCCTGGGCGTCGCGGCCGTGGCCGGGGGCCGCCGGGAGCTGCCCGCCCGCGACGCCGTGGCCGCCGGCGTCCTCCTGGCGGGCACGCTCGTCATGGTGCGGATGCTGCCCTACGCCGCGATCGCCCTGGCTGTGCTCGTCGCCTCCGCGGTGCGCGTCCGGCGGCGCCCGTTCCGCCCCGCGCCGTGGGCGGTCGTCGCCCTGTGCGCGGCGGCCGCGGTGACGGCGGTGGGGCGCGAGATGCCGGGCCGCTGGCCGTCCGCGGTCGGGCAGCCCGTCGCGGCGGCGGCGTTCGTGCGGGACCACCTGTCCGGGCGGGGGTTCAACACGTATGCCTGGGGCAGCTACCTCGCCTACGTCTGGGACGGCCACCCGGGGGTGTATGTGGACAGCCGCGGGGACATGTACCAGGGCACGGGAGTGCTCCGGCGCTACGTCGCGGTCGTCGACGTGCGGACGGACCCCGCGGCCGCGCTGGAGCGGCAGGGCGTGGCGTGGGCGCTCCTGCCCGCCGGCACGCCGCTCGCCGTGGCGCTGGCCGGGGAGGGCTGGACGGTCGCCTTCGCCGGCGGCCTCGCGGTGGTCCTCGTCGCGCCCGGGTCCTGAGGCGCGCACTCAGGGGAGCAGGTCGAGGGCCACCGCCAGGCCGGGATCCCCGGCCGCGGCCGGCGGGACCGGCGCCCATGCGGAGGCGCCGGGGAGCAGTTCCTGCACGTCGCCTGCCCCGAAGGCGATCACGCGGACCTTGGTGCGGAACAGCGCCGGCCCGATGCCGGCCTGGCCGGCGGCCCACAGGCTCGCGACGTCCGTCCCGTAGTCCGTGGCCCCGCTCCCCCAGGACGGCGGCGCGCCGGGCGTCCAGACGACGGTGCCGTTCCACCACGACGCGGACGACTCCCCCAGGAAGGCCCCGTCGCCCGGCGCCCAGTAGGCCACGGGGTCGGCGCCGGCGGCGGGTGCGAGGGCCTCCAGACCGCCCAACCGGTACAGCACCGCCCCGCCCGCCAAGGCCTGCGCGGAGCCGAGGCCGGAGGCCCCGGCGCGCACGCGCGCCAGCAGGGCGCGCAGGAGCAGCACGGCGGCGTCGGCGCGCGACAGCACGGCATCGGAGGCCAAAGCGCCTCCGCCCGTGCCCCGGAGCAGCCCGTCCGCCGCCGCGGTGGCCACTGCGGCGGCCTCGGCCGGGTCGAGGCCCGGGGGCACCACGACGCCCGGGGGCGCCGCGGCCGGCGGGAGCCCGAGCGCGGAGACGACCAATTCCGCCGCCTCCGCCCGGGTCAGCGCGGCGTCCGGCGGCAGCCCGGGCGGCAGCAGGCCGGCGCCGGCGGCGTAGGACATCGCGGCGGCCGCGTAGGCGGCTGTCCCGGCCGGCGGGGAAGCGGCGCCGCGGGTCTCGGACCACCCCAGCGCGCGGCCCAGCATGGCGGCCAGTTCCTCCAGCTGCACGGGCGCCTCGGGCGAGAACGTCCCGGGGGCGGTCCCGTCCACCACGCCGAGCAGCGCCAGGGCCGCCGCCGGGCCCGCGGCCCACGCGGCCCCGTCCAGGTCGGCGAACGGCCACAGCGCCTGGCCCGGCGGATCGGAACCGGCGGCCGGATCGGGCGCTCCGCCGCCGGCGCCCGCGGCCAGGGCGTCGGCCCAGGTGTAGTCCACGGGGATCGGGGGGCCGTCGTAGCGGAGGAAGAACTGGGCGGAGGACCCGGTCGAGGTGCCCTGGCCGGCGACGGTGCCGACCCCGAGCAGGCCGGCCCGCCCGTAATCCCCGAGCACGGCGCGCCGGTGACCCCAGCAGCCGGGGGCACCGGGGTAGGCGCAGTCCAGGTTGGGCGTGGCCGCGGCCGACCCGCCCCAGCCGTCCAGGAACAGGTACCCATACAGCGCCACGGCGGGCTGGGCGTCGTCCGCCCAGTTGGAGGCGCTGCTGTACGCCGTCCACGGCGCCACCGGCTGCGGGTCGGCGCCCGCCTCGGCGCCCGTCAGGGCGATGGCGTCCAGGGCCGGCGCTTCCGCGACCAGGGGCGGCAGCCCGGCGTCCACGCGCTCCAGGTCCACGAGCACGAACTGCTGCTCCTCCGGGCTCAGCGCGGACCAGTCGGCGGGCAGGGCCAGCGGCGGGAGGCCGACCAGCGCCTGGGCCGCGTCCAGGGCGCGGAGGGCGGCCGACTCGCGGGCCGGGGTGGCGAAGGTCCAGGCGCCCAGGGCCGCGTCAAACGAACAGAACCCGGAAACCACGAGGGCGCCCACGGCCGTGCACGGCGCGTCGAAGTTGGGAACGGCGGGGATGTTGGCCGGCAGGGCCGCCGGTCCCGTGGCGGCCCGCAGCGGCGCGCCGCCGCCCAAGGCCTGCGCCGCAAGGGCGGCCGCCAGCGCCACGGCAGTCCGGCGCGCCGGGGCGGTGCGTCGAACCGGAGCCGGCACGGAATTCCCTCCCCCACGTGCGCCGCCGCCGGGGCCCGCGGCGGCGGCCTGCCATCCTCATCCGTTCGTGCCGCATCCTGCCGCCCTGGGGGTCCCGCCGCGCCGTGGTTCGACTCGCCCATGGCGATCCACTGCCTGCGGCGCACGGGCGAGCCGAGGACCCGGACGGGGTCCGGAAGGCGCCCGGGGGCCGGCCGCGCCAGGGCCGCCGCAGCCCGAGCGGGTGATCGACCGTTCTGAGCGACCGCAAGCCGCGCTGCCTGCCGCGTGCCGGCCGCCCATGGGCGTGAATCTGTGTTTGCCCTCGGCCGGCCCCTTCACAAAGCGCCCGAATGGCGCGACAATGCCGGAGGGCCACCCGCCCCGCGAACGTCTTGGTTCGGGAAGGCTGGTGCGCGGGCATGCTGCCGGAAACGGAGCAGCAGGGCGGCGCGGGCGAATCGGTGCCTGCACCGGCGCCGCACGAGGTTCCGCCGTTCGACGAGTGGAAGATGACGCCGTGGCGGGTCCTGTCCCGCGGCGAGCGCACGGCGTCGTTCGACGAGGTCATTCAGGGGTTCGACGAGTTGACGGTGCGGGCCGAGGCGGAGCGCTGCCTGCTGTGCAAGCACCCGACCTGCGTCTCCGGCTGCCCCAACAACAATCCCATCCCCACCTACATCGGCTTCGTGCAGGAGGGCCGCATCCTCGACGCCGCGGCCTCCGACTACGAGAAGAACTCGCTCGGCGCCTGCACGGGGCGGGTCTGCGCCTGGGAGAACCAGTGCGAGGGCCACTGCGTGCTCAACGCGCGGGGCGAGGGTGTGCGCATCGGCGCCATCGAGCGGTACATCGCCGACTACGCCCTGGCCCGCCGCGAGGAGTTCGAGGGCCTGCTCGCCCGGCGCGCGCGCGAACGGGCGGCCCGCGGGCGCTCCGCCTACACGGATCCCGACGTGTCCTCGTTTGCCGCGGCCGTCGCGGCGTACAGCAACGTCCCGCCCGCCTCCTACGTCGCCCCGTTTCCCCAGCCCGACGACGACCCGCTCCCCGGCTATTGCGTGGCCGTCGTGGGCGCGGGCCCGGCGGGTCTCGCCTGCGCCGACTTCCTCAGCCGGCGGGGAGCCGCCGTCGTCGTGTTCGAGGCCCAGAAGTACGCGGGCGGGCTGCTGACCGACGGCATCCCGGAATTCGTCCTCCCCGAGGGCACCGTCGATCGTGAGGTCGCGCGCCTGCAGGACCAGGGCGTCGTCTTCTGCTTCGAGACCGCCCTCGGCCGCGACGTGCAGCTGGAGGACCTCCGCCGCGAATTCGACGCCGTGTTCCTCGGGATCGGTGCCATCAAGGCGCGACGCCTGGGCATCCCGGGCGAGGACGCGATCGGCGTGGGCACGGCGCAGGCCTATCTGCAGGCCGCCAAGGTGGCCATGACCTGCGAGGACGGCCTCGGATTCCAGGTTCCGACCGTAGGGCGGCGCGTCCTGGTGATCGGTGCCGGCGACACGGCGATGGACGCGGCCCGGACGTCCCTCCGTCTGGGCGCGAAGGACGTCTACATCGTCTACCGCCGGTCGGCGGCCGAGAGCCCGTCGCGCAAGGGCGAGGTCGAGCACGCCACGATCGAGGGCACGCATTTCGAGTATCTCGTGAACCCGGTGGAGTTCCTCAAGGACGAGCACGGACACGTCCGGGCGGCCCGCTTGGTGCGGATGCGCCTCGGGGCCCCGGACGCCAGCGGCCGGCGCAGCCCGGAGCCCATTCCGGGCAGCGAGTACGAGCAGGAGTGCGACCAGGTCTTCATCGCCGCCGGCTACACGGCCGACGGCAGCGTCATCGGCCGCCCCGACCTGCTCACCCGGAGCGGCACCGTGAAGATCAAGAACGAGGGCGGCGAGACGGACCTCGAGGGCGTCTTCGCGGGCGGCGACATCGTGCGCGGCGCGATGACGGTGGTGCACGCGATCCGCGACGGCCGGTTGGCGGCGGACGCCATCGGCCGCTACCTGCTGGCCCGCGTGCCGGCCCGGGAGGCGGTCGCGGCCGACTGAGCCGTCGGCCGGCGGCGCCTTCGCGGCGGGGAAGGGCGCCGAGGAGCGGGGGAGGCGGCCGCCTCCCCCGCTCCTCGGCATGCCCGCGGCCGGCGCCCGTCACATCCCGGCCAGTGGTTCGAGCGGCTTCCGGTTGCCGAACTCGGGGGCCGGCGCGCCCGCCGTGGGCGCGGCCCACGCCACCGCGTTGGCGATCACCTTCCGCACGTGCGGGTGGTGGTAGGTCGGGAAACTCTCGTGCCCGGGGCGGAAATAGAAGATCCGGCCGCGCCCGCGGGTGTAGCAGCAGCCGCTGCGGAACACCTCGCCGCCCTGGAACCAGGACACCATCACCAGGGTGTCCGGGGCGGGGATGTCGAACCGCTCCCCATACATCTCCTCGTGCTCGATCTCGAAGTGCTCGGGCAGGCCGGCCGCGATCGGATGCCCGGGTTCCACGACCCAGACGCGCTCGCGCTCCCCGGCCTCTCGCCACTTCAGGTTGCACGTCGAACCCATCAGGCGGGTGAAGATCTTGGAATAGTGGCCGCTGTGCAGGACGATCAGGCCCATGCCGCCGTCGACGACGTGCCGCTGCACGCGGGCCACCACCGCGTCCTGGACCTCGCCGTGCGCCATGTGGCCCCACCACGTGAGCACGTCGGTGCGGGCGAGCACTTCGTCCGTCAGTCCGTGCTCGGGCTCGTCGAGGCTCGCCGTGGCCACCTCGTGGCCCGCCTCCCGCAGGCCCGCCGCGATCGCGCCGTGGATGCCCTCGGGATAGATCTGCGCGATGCGCGGGTTCCGCTTCTCGTGCCGGTACTCGTTCCAGACGGTGACGCGGATCGCCATCGGTCACGCTCCCCTCCGCCCGCCCGGCCGCTCCTCCGCCGGGCGCCGCGGGACTCCTTCCGCCCCCGTGCCCGCGTACCTCCAGGGCCCGGGACCGCCGTCAGGCGCCGAGGGCGAGCAGGATGGTGAAGACGAGCCCGGCGGCGGCGCTGATCGCCGCCAGCGGCGCGAGGCGCCGCGTGCGGAAGTAGCGCATGAGGTAGCGCGCGCTGAGGTACGCCACGACGGCGGCGGCCACGAAGCCCACGGCCGCGGGCACCAGGAGCCCGTGCCCCCCGGCCTTCAGCTTGTGGACCTCCAGCAGGGCCGCGGCCCCGATGATCGGGGTCGCCAGCAGGAACGAGAAGCGCGCGGCCGTCTCGTAGCCCAACCCGACCGCGAGGCCGCCCACCATCGTGACGCCGGAGCGGGACAACCCCGGGATCAGGGCGAGGATCTGCGCCACCCCGATGCCCGCGGACTGGAGGAAGCGCATCTTGGGAATGCCTTCGTCCCTGTGGCGGATCAGCCGTTCGCCGAACCACATGATGCCGGCGTTGACAAGGAGCATCGCGGCGGCGAGCCGCGGCGCCGCGAACAGGTGACCCAACGGGTGCCGGAAGGCGAGACCGACGAGGCCCGCGGGGACGGTCCCGGCGATGAGCAGCCAGATCGTCTTCTGATCCGGATCGGTGCGGACCCGGTCGAACCCCTGCACCAGACTCCGCCAGAGCGCGACCAGGAGGCGCACCCAGTCCCGCCAGAAGTACACGAGGAGCCCGAACGCCGTACCCAGGTGCAACGTGACGACGAAGGCCAGGAACTGCGGCGACGACTGGTCGAGCCCCCAGTGCAGCAGGCGGGGCACGATGACCTGGAAGCCGAGGCTGGAGAAGGGGAACAGTTCGGTGAAGCCCTGCAGGACGGCGAGGACGAACGCCTGCACGAGGGAGAGGCCCCCGTGCGCCGCCACCACGACCACCCGGCCACGTCCCTTCGGCACCGCGCGACCCTGGGTGGCCGCCCGCACGATGCGACAGCAGGATCCATGCTAGGACAGGACCTGGAGCGGGCGCAACCCCGGGGCCGCACCCGGACGCCGGCCCCACCCGACGCCCGCCCGCGTTCCCCAGGGCTGCAAGGGCTTCGTCGAGTGCCGTAGAATGTGTGGGGGGGGCGCTTGCCGGCGTCCGGTCGCGGACCGGTGGCCTCGCTTTCTCGCGGCCGCGCGATGCCGGAGGGAGGGACCACGCGCGTGAACGGCGGCCCCTCGCGGTCCGGCGCCCCGGCCTACCCCGCCCGCCGCACCTATCCCGGGCGCCTCATCGCGGTCGAGGGCATCGACGGCTGCGGCAAGAGCACCCAGATCCGCCTCCTCCTTCAGTGGCTCCTCGCGGCCGGCCAGCCGGCCTACCTCACGACGTGGAACTCCTCGGCGCTCGTGCACGATGCGTTGCGCAGCGCCAAACGCGACCGGACGCTGACCCCGGCCGTCTTCAGCCTGATGCACGCCGCGGACTTGGCCGACCGGTTGGAGCGGGAGGTGGTGCCGCGCCTGCGCGCGGGACACATCGTGCTCGCGGACCGGTGGGTCTGCACGGCCTTCGCCCGGGACGGGGCGCGCGGCCTCCCGGACCGCTGGCTGCGCACCGTCTACGCCTTCGCCCCCCGTCCCGCGGTGGCCGTGTACTTCCGCGTGCCGGTCGAGGAGGCGGCGAGCCGCATCTTCGCCGCCCGACCCAAACTCAAGTACTATGAAGCCGGGCTCGACCTGGGACTGGCCCAGGAAGCGGCGGCGAGCTTCGACCTCTTCCAGCGGCGGGTGGCCGACCGCTACGAATCGTTGGTGCGCCGCGAACGCCTGCACGTGCTGGATGCCTGTGAGCCGGTCGCCGTGCAGCAGCAGAGGTTCCGCTCCCTCGTGCGGGATGTGCTGCCCTCGTGGCGTGCCGGCCCCGACCTGGAGGACGCGGGCGCGCCCGAGGGCCGTCCCGCGGGCCAGGGTGCACACCCGAGCCCCGGAGGGGCGGGCCGGGGCTCCGGCCGCGGAAAGGTCTCCGCGGCCACGCGGCGCGCCCGGGGAGGCCCGGCGCTGGAATGGCGCGCGGACGGACGCGACCCCGGGAGCGCCCCCGCGGAGCCGGGGCACGGAAACGGCGCCGCCGGCCGCGGTTGACGGCGGCCGCGTGCGGGCATGCGGACACGGGCGCGGAGGGGGGGCGGCGGTGCCGGGTCGCCGGACGGCGGCGATCCCGGCACCGCGCGACGGATGGCGGCCGGCGATGCGCAGCGGGCGCCGGGGGGGCAACCCACGGCGGCATCCGGGGGCCGCACCGGACGGTTCATCGTGCTCGAGGGCGGGGACGGCGCGGGCCGGTCCACCCAACTGCGCCTCCTGCTGCCCTGGGTGGAGGAGATGGGCTTCGCCGCCGTCGACGCGGGCCTGGGCCGTTCCTCGGTACCGCGCCGCGCCTTCCGCGCCCACCGCCGGACGCCGGAGGCCGGGGCCCGGACGTTGGCCCTCCTCTACGCCGCCGACCTCACCGACCAGGTCGAGCGGCGCCTGCGACCCGCGCTCTCCTCCGGGTTCGTCGTCGTCGCGGATCGCTGGACGCCCACCGCGCGCGCCCGCTGCCTGCTGCGGGGAGCCAGCCCGGCGTGGCTGGACGCCCTCCTGCCCGCCGAGCCCCTCCCCGACCTGATCTGCTACCTGGACACCGACGTGGCCGCCCGCCTGCAGCGCCAGGTGCACAAGCGGGGGCTGCCGGATTTCCGCGAGTCCGGCCGGGACCTCGGGCTGCACCCGGACCCGCTGCGGAGCTTCGTGCGCTACCAGCACGCCCTGGACGAGCGGTACGCGGAATTCGGACGGGCGTACGGGGCGGTCTGGCGGGTCATCCCGGCCGGCGGTGACGCCGCCTCCATCCAGTCGGCCATCCGGCGGGCCGTCACGCCGCTCCTCCGGCCGGTAGCGGGGGCGGCCGGCCCCTCGCCGGAACCGGCCGGCGGGCCCGCCGCCGCGGACGTGAAGGCCCGTGCGTGAGCGGGCGTCCGGGGCCCGGCGCCTCCCCCGTGCGCCGCGCTCCCGGGAATCGGCGCGGCCGGACGCGCCGGAACCGCGGCCCGCGATGCCCCGGCCCGACCCCGGCGCCGGCCCTCCCGCCTCGCTGGAGGCCATGCTCCCGGCGGTCCTGGCGGTCGGGGAGAAGTATCATTACGATGACGCGCACGGCCGGCAGGTCGCGGCCCTCGCGGAGCAGCTCTTCGCCGCCCTGCAGCCCTTCCACGGGCTGGCCCCGTCCTGGCGCGTTCCCCTGATCCACGCGGCCCTCGTCCACGACATCGGATACTTCGTGGCGGCCCGCCGGCATCACCGCCACAGCCGCTACCTGATCGGTTCCGACGCCCTGCTCGACGACTACCCCCAGCCATGGCGGGAGCTCGTGGGCCTCGTGGCCTGCAACCACCGGCGCCGCGCCCGCCGCGGGCCGAAGGACTGGGGCCGCGAGCGGCGGAGGGCGGCGCTCGCGCTATCCGCCATGCTCCGGCTCGCCGACGGGCTGGACTACGGCCATGATGCGGCCGCCCGGATCGACGGGGCGCGCGTCCGCCGCGGGGTCCTGCAGGTCCGCGTCGCCGGCGTCCGGCTCCACGACCTGCAGGCGGTGCTGCGCAAGAAGGCCGCCCTGTTCACCCACACCTTCGTCGTGCCGGTCGTGTTCGTCCCGGCGACCGCGTCCGACTAGCGCGGGAAGCCGCGGAGGCCGCCACCGGGGGCGGCCGACACGGCCGGGCCCGCGCGTCGGCCGCGCGGCACCGGTTCGCCATGGCGGGTGGGCGCGGTCGCGTCCCGCGCCAGCCGCGTCCCACCGGCACTCCGGCCTCGCCGTGCCCCGTGCCTGGGGCGCAACACGCGGCCGATGCCCGTCCGGGGTCCATCCAGCAGAACCACGCCCGCGGCGGTTCCGGATCGAGGTAGGCCGCGTCGCGGGCGGTCCGTGCATGCCGCCGCCCCAGCGCCAGGACGTTGCTCCCGGTCTGGCCGGGCTCCGGCCATTCCCCCTCGAACCGCATCCTGCTCCGCAGGTCGACGAACCGGCGGCTCTGGGCCTCGGTCAGCGCCCGGCGCTCCGCGCCGAGGAGGAGGTGGGCGACCTCCCCGGCCGAGATGGCAGGGACGCGCGCCCCTTCGCGGCGGGGCCGGTTCCGCGCGCGGATCGCGCGTCCACCTCATCCCCGCAGCACCACCCCTTGGTCCAAGAGGCAGCGACCACGAACGGCATCCGCGGCGCCCCGCCTCGAGCATGTGGGACAGCCCGCGGAGGCTGATGCCGCGCCGGAATCGGTGCAGCCCGTCGATCGCCTGCCGCGGCTCGCGCCGCTCCGTACGAGGCACGGGCACGAGCATGGCCACGGGCGCCCCATGTCGAGTGATCGGCGCGGGCTGACCCGTCGCCACCCCGTCGGGAAGCCGGACCAGATGTGTCTTCGCGTCGTGTGCGCCCACGCTCCGCACGGGCCCGGCACCCTTCGGAGTGGTCTCCGCCCAGGCCACGGTTCGGCGCCTCCGCCGCCCAGGGCGGCCAACCCGCCGGCCTGCATCGCACCCGCCCCGGGCCTACCGAATTGCGGCCCTCCAGACCGCATGCTATGATGCGAACACGCGCACGCTGCATCGCGGGCGGGGCGGCGCCGGCTCGCGGGCTGGTCCGGGTCGCTCCCGCCGGCGGTCGCGTAGCGGCAAGGCCGGACCCCCGAAAGGGCTGGCGATCGCCCTGGAATCGGTCGGCGTCATCGACATCGGAAGCAACACCGTCCGCCTCTCGGTCGTCGAACTTCTGCCGGACGGCGGCTACCGCGTGCGCCACGAGCGCAAGGCGGGGTTGCGCCTCGCGGCGCGCATCGGGCCGGACGGCCTGTTGGGCCCCGTCGCCACGCAGGATACGGTCCGCGTCCTGGCCGACTTCGCGGCCGCGGGCGCGGACTGGGGCGTGGGCCGCTGGCTCGCCGTGGGGACCGCCGCCCTGCGGGCGGCGGCGGACGGCCGAGAGGTCCTGGAGCGCGTCCGGGCCGAAACCGGCATCGACGCCCGGCTCCTGCCGGGCGACGAGGAGGCAAGCCTCGGCCTGATCGGAGCCCTCAACACGCTCGCGGAACTCGACGGATTCGCGGTGGACATCGGCGGGGCGAGCACGGAGGTCTCGGCGTTCGAGGCCCGCCGCCGCACGGGCAGCCTCAGCCTGCCATTGGGGGCCGTCAACGCCACCGCCCAGTTCGGCCTGGCCCAGAAGGCCGGAGCAACGGCGCTGGAGGCCCTCTATGCGGCGTGCGACGGGATCGCGTCCACCGCCGGGGCCGCCTTCCTGCAGCCCCGGCCGGGGTGCACGCTGATCGGCATCGGCGGCACGGTGCGCGCCCTGTGCAAGGTCGACCGGCACCGCCGCGGCTACCCACTGCACGCCACCCACAACTACCTGCTGGATCCGGCCGAGGCACTGGACATGGCGGCGCGGCTGGCCGGCATGCCGGTCCGCGAGCGGGAACGGCTACCCGGGATGGCACCGGAGCGCGCGGACCTCATCGCCGCCGGCGCGGGCCTCCTCGCCTGGGTCGTCCGGCGGACGCAGCCGGCCCGCATCCTGGTCAGCGGGGCCGGGCTGCGGGAGGGCCTGTTCTTCAGCGACCTGCTCCGCCACCAGCCGGAACCTCTGTTCCCCGACGTCCTCGAGGCGAGCGCGCGCAACATCGAGCGCCTGCACCAGCTCCCGCCGGCGCGCCTGGCGCGCCTGGAGGGGTTGGCCGGCGAACTGTGGGCGCGCCTCGGCCCTTTGGCCGGGGCGCCGCCGGCGTGCGCCCGCATCCTGCGCTTCGCCGCCCGCCTGCGGGAGGTCGGGACGGCCGTCAGCTACTACGACTGGGAGGCCCACACGTTCTATCTCCTGCGCGAGGCGCGCCTGTATGGGCTGGATCACCGGGAGCGCCTCCTGCTGGCGGCCGCGGCGGCGTACGACGGGCCGGGCCGCCTCCGCGAGCAGTTGGCGCCCTTCGCCTCGGTTCTGCAGCCGGGAGACGACCGGCTGGCCGTCCGCCTCGGGATCGCCGCCGCGCTCACGCATGCCATCGATGAGGCCTGCCGGGGCGAGGCCCTGCCCGTGCAGGTGGAGGCGCTGCCGTCTGTGGTCCGGATCATCCCGGCGCGGCCGCCGCTCGACGGCGGGCCGGTGGCGCCCGGCTTGGCGGAGGATTTCCGCAAGGCCTTCGGACGGGCCCTCGCCGTGGGCGTCCCCTCCCCCGAGCCCGCGCCGGTCGGGGGGTGACCGGCCGGTGGCGGGCCGCGGCCCGCCACCGCGGGAGCGGGACCCCGAGGCCCTCGTTCGTGGGATCTTAATCCGGCGTTCCCGCGACCTTCGTCCGGCGTCCCCCACGGGACCGTACGCTGAGCCCGGACCGGCTCCGGCGGACCGCTCCAAGACGTGCGCGGCCCAAGGCGCATCCGGAGGAAGCGCGAGCGGATCCGCGAACCCGAGGCCCCGCGCCGCCTCGCCGTTCCGCGGCCGCCCGCGAAGGAAAGCGAAGGGGGCGCCGCATGCCCGTACCATTGGTCCTGGTGGTGGAGGACGACCCGGCCATCCGCGAGTTGGTCGGGTTCCACCTCGCGCGCGCCGGGATGGAGGTCGTGCCCGTCGGGGGCGCCGGGGAGGCGCGCGACGCGGCGCGGCGCCGCTGGCCCGACGTGGTCGTCCTCGACCTGATGCTGCCCGACGGCAGCGGCTGGGACCTTTGTCGGGCATTCGCGGACGGCGGGGATGCCGATCACCCGCAGCCGGCCGTGGTCATGCTCACCGCGCTCGACGCCGAGGCCGACCGCGTGGCGGGCCTGGAGCTCGGCGCCGACGACTACGTCGCCAAACCCTTCTCGCCGCGCGAACTGGTGGCCCGGGTCCGAGCCGTGCTCCGCCGGCGCGACCCGTCCCGGCAGGGGGCGGCGCCCGCCTCGAGCGGGCCCGCCGCCGGCGCGCCCGACCCCTTGCGCGTCGGCCCCCTATCCATCGACCGCCGCCGCGTGGAGGCGGCCGTCGGGGGCAGGGTGCTGCGGCT
This sequence comes from Bacillota bacterium, assembly GCA_021791815.1. Classification (GTDB taxonomy): domain Bacteria; phylum Bacillota; class Sulfobacillia; order RBS10-35; family JAJYVN01; genus JAJYVV01. Next base: position 38,627 of record JAJYVV010000004.1, read on the forward strand.
CACCGCCACCGAATTCCGCCTCCTGACCGCGCTGGCCGAGGCGGCCGCCGAGGTGCGCAGCCGGGACGACCTCCTCGACCTGGTCTGGGGCCAGGACTTCTTCGGCGACCGCCGCACGGTGGACGTGCACATCCGCCACATCCGCGAGAAGTTGGAGCAGGCCGGCGCCGGCGGCCTCCTGCAGACGGTCCGCGGTTTCGGCTACCGCCTGCGGGCGGAGCAGGGCGAGCCGTGAGCCCCTGGGTCGCCGTCACCGCCGCGGCCGCGGCCGGGGCCGGCGCCTTCGCCGCGGGCGCGAGGATCGGCCGCCTGCGCGCCCTCCGCGTGCCGGGCACCCTCCCCGACGCCGTCCGGCGGCTCCTGCGGCGCGGGGTCGACCTGGGCTTTCCCGCGGCCGACGTGTCCCGGCCGGGCAGCCGAACGGCCCAGGGCGCGCCCCAACGCTCCGGGACCGGCCTGCCGTACGGCGAGCCCGCGGAGGACGGCGCCGCGCCGCCCGCCGCTCCGGCCCGGGACGCGGGCGGGTTGGCGGGGGACATGGAACGCTTCCGGTTCTGGCTGGACGAGCAGTGGCGCCGCTCCGAGGAGGAGCGGCAGCGCTTGGCCGCCGTCCTGGCCGGCCTGACCGAGGGCATCGTCCTCCTCGATCGGTATGGGAGGGTGCTGCTTTCCAACGATGTCGCGCGGAGCCTCTGGCCGCGCCTCTCGCCCCGCGTCCGCGGTCGCCACCGCATCGAGATCTTCGGCGACGCGGGATGCGACCGGGCCCTCTCCGAGGCGCTGGCCACGGGCGAGCCGCGCCAGGCGGAGCTGGCCCGGCCCGGACCTCCGTCCCGCCGCTTCCGGGTGCGGGCCCTGCCCATCCCGGCGGACCAGGCGCCCAGCCTTGAGGCGGCCGCCGGTGCGGCGCGCGGCGGAGGCGCGGCGGGCGCGGTGGTGGTCGTGGAGGACGTGACCCGGCAGCACGCCCTCGACCAGATCCGCCGCGACTTCGTGGCCAACGTCTCCCATGAGCTGCAGACGCCGCTGACCTCGGTGCGGGGCTACGCCGAGACGCTCCTGGCCGACGAGGCCCTGGAGGAGGGCCAGCGCCAGCACTTCCTGCGCCACATCCTGCGCGAGTCCGAGCGCATGACGTCGCTGGTCCGGGACCTCCTCGCGCTGGCGCAACTGGAAGCGCCGCGCCAGGTGGAGGCCGAGCCGGTCGACCTGGCCGCGCTGGTGCGCACCATCGTGGGGGCGGCGGACGGCCGTGCGAGGGCGCAGGGCCTCTCTCTGGCGTACGAGGCCGATCCGGCGGGGGAAGCCGGGGTCGTGGCCGGCCGCGCCGAGGAGCTGCGCCGCGCGATCGACAACCTGGTCGGCAACGCCTTGGCCTATACACCCGCGGGCGGTGCGATCCGCGTCCGGGTGGAGCGGCGCGGCGCGGAAACGGCGGTCTCCGTGTCGGACACGGGGATCGGCATTCCCGCGGAGGCCGTCCCCCGCATCTTCGAGCGATTCTACCGGGTGGACCGAGGCCGCAGCCGCAACACCGGCGGCACGGGGCTGGGCCTGGCCATCGTCAAGCACACCGCCGAGGGACACGGCGGCCGGGTCGAGGTGGCGAGCGTCCCGGGCCAGGGCAGCACCTTCACCCTGCTGCTGCCCGCGGCCCCCCCAGGCTCGCCGAGCCCCTCCGCGCTCCCCCCGCCCGGGACCCGCACGGGCTGATCGCCGCGAACGCGCCCCATGGCGAAGGGGCGGCGCGGGGCGATGGCTCCCCCACCGCGCCGCACCGCCCCTGGCTTTCGGCAACCGCGCGCCGCTATGCTCCCCGGGCCTAGATGCCGGCCGGCATACCGGCCATGGCCGGCCCATTCGTGGGGAACTTCTTGCCGGCCGCTGCCGCGCTCTGCGCCTCCGACTGGCCGGCGGCCTCCGTCGCGTTGACCTGCTGCTCCATCTGCGCCAGGCCGACCTGCGGGGTGACCTTGCCCGACAGGATCTCCGCCACCCAGTTGCCCTCGATGGTCGAGGCCTGGCTGTAATTGTACTGGTAGAACAGCTGCGGGTAGCCGTAGCCCTTGATCGACGGGTCCGCCCACCACTGCAGCGCCTTGCCCTTCAGGGGCGGCGCGACGGCCTGGACCGTCGTCTGCCAGTAGTCCCAGAGGGCGATCAGCGACGGCGTGATCAGGTTGATCTGGATCTGGAACTTGGGCCACGCGTAGTCATACGTGCCATCGCCGCTCTGCGTGCCCAGGTTGAGCCACTTGAAGACTTCCCAGGCGGCGCTCTGGTTCTTGGTGGCGGCGTTCAGCATGTTGCAGTCGATCGTCGTGAACGACGAGGGGCCGGCGGGCCAGGTGGGATTGGGCAGGAAGTCCCACTTGTACTTGGTGCCAAGCTCCGTGGCCGCGTTGACCACGTAAGCGCTGTGCAGCATGGCGAACACGCACTGCTCGCTGGTGAGCAGGTGGATGCCGCGCGTGTTGATGGCGACGCCGTCCAGGAGCATCTGCGTGCCGTAGGCGAGCGCGTCCGCGCCCTGGGGCGTGTTCATGGTCGCCTGCGTCTGGGCGGCGTTCATCTCGCTCGCGCCCCAGCCCTTGAGCCACCAGTCGAGGTTCTCCTGGTTGCCGTTCCAGTACAGGTTGACGCCCGCGCGGTGACTGCCGCTGCTGTTCTTGCCCGTGCAGGAGGCCCAGAGCGTCGCCGCGGACTTGTAGTCCCAGGTCGGATCCGGATACGGCAGGCCGAGCTGGTCGAGGATGTCCTGGCGGTACGTGATGCACTCCGTGCCGTCGTAGCTCGGCAACCCGTAGAGGGTGCCGGCGAGGCTGTCGGCCAGGATATGGCCGGCGGACCACCAGGTCTTGGGGATGTTGTCCTGCTTGAGCAGGTCGTCCAGGGGCTGCGCGAACCCGCTCCGCTCCGCCGCGGGAATGTCGCCGCAGCACGTCTCCCAGATGTCCGTGTAGCCGGTGCCGGCGATGTCGTCGGCGATCTGGCCGCTGACGTTGCCCCAAGGGCCCTGGACGATCGCCCATATGCCCTTGTATGCAGGATTGGTGTTGAAGTTCTGGTCGACGAACTGCTGCATGAGGGTCTGCGTAGTCTTATTGTAGGAAACCGTCCCCTGCGTATTGGGCTGGAACGTGATCTGCGTCACGCCCGATTGGGGCACGGGCAGGACGCCCGCCGCGGCACCCGTCCCCGCCGCCCCGGTCCCCGCCGTCTTGCCGCAGGCGGCCAGGACAGCCGCGCCCACTCCGCCGGCGGTCACCGTGGCCGCCGTGCGCAGCGTCGCGCGTCTGGTCGCGCGGCCCCCGAGTCCGAACAACCCATCCACCTCCCGGATTGCTTCCGGGCGCCAGGCGCCCGGCATCCCGCGGACGGAACTCGTCCGGCCCAAGGGCTTCGCGGCCCCAAGCCTCGTCCCGGCGCGCCGCAGAGAGGCGGGCAGCGGGCGGCGACCCGGACCCTCAGGGGATGCGTTCACCGGATTCGGCGTTCGCGCGCCAAATCCCTGCGCGGGAGGCGGGGAGCCGTGGCGCGGCGGCCGGCCGCCCCACGGCTCCCCGCCGCCGACCGCCGCGCCGCGCCGTACGCGCCGTGCGGCCCCCTTGCGCGGCAACCCCCGCCCGCGCTATGATCAGCGCGCCAGTTGGAGTCTTGCGCCAGGTATCCGAGGCTACACTCCTCGGACCCGACAGGACCCAACGGATTCGGATCCGAGGAGGCATCGGACTCTTGGCGAGGACCATCTATGTCGGGAATCTGCCCTGGGCGGCGACGGAGGACGACCTGACCGCGCTCGTCTCGCCCCACGCGACCGTGCTGTCCGCACGGATCGCGAGCGACCGCGAAACGGGCCGCTCCCGCGGCTTCGGCTTCGTGGAGGTGGAGGACGACCACCTGGACAAGGCGGTGGATGCCCTCCAGAACGTCGAGATGGGCGGCCGGGTCCTGACGGTCAACGAGGCGCGGCCGCGCGAGCCGCGCACGGGCGGCGGCGGCGGTGGCGGCGGCGGACGCCGCTGGTAGACCCGGCGCGGGGCGGCGGACGCCCTGCACCCGGCATCGCAGCAGAGCCCCCCGCCCGACCGGGCGGGGGGCTCTGTCGTTGGACCGCGAAGCCCGTCGCCCTCGCGCCGCGTTCAGAGCACGATGTCCGCGCCCGGGACCGCGGGGCCGTCGGCGCCGACCTGGGAGAGCAGGCGCCGGTCCTCCGCCTCCTCGCCGAAGGCGAGGCAGCGCGCCAGGAAGGCGGCCATCTCGATGATCTCGGACTGTGGTGCCCGCTTGCGCACCGTGAACGACAGGCCGCGCAGACCCACGACGACGCGGGAGGCCAGGAGGTAGACACGGTCCAACTGCAGGCGGCGGACGCAGAGGACGGTGAACGAGATCTTGCCCCGATATCGGGTGTCGAAGGACAGCGAGCACACCTCATGGGCGAACATCGACGCGACCTCCCTCACGGGCGGCGTGCACCCGCGCATCCGCCGTCGACCAACTGACGACCCGCGCCGAGTTCGGGTTCCCGCCTGACGGGGGCATGGCTTCCAGATGGCCCGGCGACGTTCCTGCCGCCGCGGCCGGCGGTGCGGTCCACCCCGGCACGCGAACGGCGGCGGCCACCTGCCGCAAGGGTGCCCGCGACGGACGTGCGGGCCCGCGCCTCAGGCCGTGGACGACGCGGCGGAGGAAGCGGACCGCGTCGGCGGCTCGGGCGGGAGGACACGGCAGTCGGCCGGAGGGACCTCGACCCAGACGTCCGCGCCCGGCGCGATCGGCGCGGCGCTGAAGGCGACGAGCCGCAGCCCGGCGCCTTCGGGGCCGACCTGCAGGCGGTGGCGCCAACCCGCCTCGTGCCACCCGCTGCGCACGATCCGCGCCGCGAAGACATTCGGTCCGGACGGCCGGGGGCCGTCGTGGATGCGCGCGTGCTCCGGCCGGAAGAAGGCCACCGCCGGCCCACCCGGGGGCACGTCCGAGCGGGGGGCCGCGAGGCGGATCCCGGCCGCGACGACCGCGCCACCCCCGGAGGCCTCCTCCGCCCGCCCGGGCAGCAGGTTGGCCGGCCCCAGGAGCTCCGCCACGGTGGGGTCCGCCGGGTTGCGATACAGCTCCTGCGGGTGCCCCTTCTGGCGCAGCCGGCCGCCGGCCAGCACGAGGACCTGGTCGGCCGTGGCCACCGCCTCCTGCCGGTCGTGGGTCACGTGGATCACCGACAGGCCGAGGGTGCCGGGCAGCACCGCGAACTCGTCGCGGAGGGCCTCCCGCAGGGGCGCGTCCAGGTTCGAGAAGGGCGCGTCGAGCAGCAGCAACTCGGGTTCGGCGGCCAGGGCGCGCGCCATCGCCACGCGCTGCTTCTGCCCCCCGGACAACTGGTGCGGATGCCGGTCGGCGAGCCCCTCCACGCGCAGGAGTTCGAGCCAGCGCGCCACGGTGGCGGCGCGCGCCGGCCCCGGCCGGACCCCGAAGCCGACCTGCTCGCGCACGCGCAGGTGCGGCCACAGCGCGTAATCCTGGAACACCAGGCCCACGCGCCGGCGCTCCGGGGCCAGGTGCCGCCCCGGACCGTCCAGCTCCCGCGCCCCCAGGCGGACCCGGCCGGCATCCGGGCGCACCAGGCCGGCCAGCATGTGGAACAACGACGTCTTGCCGCTGCCGGAGGGCCCCAGCACCGCGCAGTAGGTGGCGGGCGGGACCTCGAAGGAGACGCCGTCGGCCACGACGACGCTGCCGAACTTCTTGCACAGGCCCTCGACCGTCAACCGGGTGGGCAACGGCGCGACCCCCTCACTCCAAGGCGGCGGGGCCGAACGGCGCGGCCGGATCGGCGGCGGGCGCCCCGCGCGCGCGGGCGGCCCTGCGGCCCCGCGGTCCCGGGGCGGCGGCCTCGGGCTCCGCCGCTGGGACGCCCGGCAGCAGGCGGCGCAGCAGCGCGCGCAGCACCAGGACGAGGGCGATGAGGATGGCGGCGGCGGTCACGGCGAGGGCCGTGCCGGTGCCGTACGCCCACTGGTTGAAGTAGTGGTTGACGATGACGGCGAGCGGGGGGTGCCCGGACGGGTAGAGGAACTCGGAGGCCGGCAGCTCGAACGCCGTGCCCGCCAGGACGAACAGCCACAGCGACAGGGCCCCGTCCGCCAGCAGGCGCAGGACGATCCGCAGCAGCAGGCGCCCGGGACCGGCCCCCAGCACCCGCCCGGCTCCGAGCAGGCGGCGGTCGAACTGACCGAGGGCGGAGAGCTGGAAGCGCAGGACGTAAGGCGTCGCGCCGGCGAGGTAGGCGAGCAGGAGGGCGCCCACCGTCCCGTAGAGGTCGAGACGCAGCGGCACGAGCCAGGGCTGGTTCCAGAAGAAGGCGTACCCCGCGGCCAGGACGATGCCCGGGATGCTGATCGTCCAGAGCGCCACGCCGTGGAGGACTTGGCCCAGCCATCCGGCGCCGGGCTCGGTCCCCAGGAAGGCCAGCGCGGTGCCGAAGGCGACGGCCGCCGTCGCCGCCACCGCGGCGAGCCGCAGCGAGTACAGCAGGGCGCCGAGCGCGTGGGCCCCGGAGGGGGTGAACAGGTCCACGTAGTTCCAGGGCGTCCAGCCCTCGACCGCCGCCGAGAAGCCTCCGCTGCGCAGGACCGACTCCAGGAGGACCGACCCCACGGGCAGCAGGGCCGACAGCGCGAAGAAGGCCGCAACCAGGGCCGTGACCGGCGCGCGCCAGCGCCCCAGCCCCACGCGGGCGGCCGGCCGGAAGCCGGTGTGGATCGTTCCGTGGGGCAGGCGGCCCAGGAGCAGGCTCTGGGCGGCCACGGCGGCGCCGACGGCCCCGAGCAGCAGGAGCGCGAAGGCCCCCGCCCCCGCGAAGTTGGTCGGCACGTCGTAGATCGCCGAGTAGATGCCATACGTGAGCAGGGGGAACCGGTGGCTCTCGGCCACCGTGATCGCCACGCCGAAGTCGCTGAGCACGTCGGCGAACACCATCGCCGCGCCGCTCACCGCGAACGGCAGCAGGAGCGGCCCGGAGATGCGCCACCAGATGCGGGCCCGGCCCGCCCCCAGCGTGCGCGCGGCCGCCTCGTGCTCGCCGCCGAGCCACGGCAGCGCGGCGCCGACGGTCAGAAAGGCGAACGGGTAGAACTTGAGGGCCAGGATGGCCCCCACGCCCACGGGCGTGGCGAAGACCCGCTGCATCCAGGCCGGCTCGTGCAGCACGTCCGAGAGCAGTCCCCGGCGCTGCAGGAGGAACGTCCAGCCCTCCGCGTAGAGGAAGGACGGCAGGAGCAGCACGCACCAGATCAGGGCCGTCCAGATGCCGCGCCCGGCCACGTCGGTCCGGCCCAGCACGATCGCCAGCGCGCCGCCGACCACGGCACCCGCGACGCCGGCGCCCAGGCTGAGCAGGAACGAGTCCGCCAGCATGCGGGCGTCCCCGGCGCTGGAGAGCACCTGGAACAGGGCGGTCGGATCGAACCGGTAGCTGGGAGGGGACTGGAAGAGGCCGGGGAAGACCGCCTGCAGCACCACCGACCCGAGCGGCAGCAAGACGATCAGCGCCAGCGCGGCGATGCCCAGCAGCACCGCCGGGCGCTGGCCCAGGGCCCACCGCCGCCCGGCCCGGGCGGCGCCCGCCCCCGGGCCGCCCCCAAGCCGCCGCGCGGCGTTTCCGGGGCGGCCGTTCCTCGACGCGGTCGCCGCGGTCATCCGACGATCGAGTGCGAGAACCACGACTGGATCGCGTTGTAATGTTGCGCCTGCCACTGCACCGGCACGATCTGCCAGTCGATGCCGGTGGCCTGGCGGGTGGGGTTGGGCTCCTCGCCCTGCACGATCGGCTGGAAGTTCGAGTCGCCGCCTCCCTGCGTCAGCATGATCTGCTGGCCATCGGGCGAGAGGACGAAGGCGGCGAACGCCTTGGCGGCGGCCATGTCCTGCGCGTGGGCGTCGATGCCGAGAGCGCTGGGCAGCATGGTCACGCCGTCCGTCGGGTAGACGACGTGGATGGGCGCGCCCTGGGCGATGGCCTGGATCTCCGCGGAGTCCTGCACGAAGGCGATCTTGATCGCGCCGCTGGCGAGGGCCGCCAGGGTGGGCTTGTTGGTCGGGAAGACCTGCAGCCCGTTGGCCTTGAGCTGGGCGAAGTACTTCTCCCCGGCCGCCGTGCCCATCTGGTGGAGGAGGCCCGCGACGGCGGGGAACGTCGGGCCGGAGATGGCGGGGTTGTTCATGCCGACGGCGCCCTTCCACTGCGGCTGCAGCAGGGCCGTCCAGGTGGTCGGCGCCTCGGCGGCCGTGACCAGCTTGGTGTTGTAGGCGAAGGCCGCGGCGGCCGTGATCCCCGTCGGGATGTAGCTGCCATCGGGAGACTGCAGCTCCTTGCCCAGGGACGTGTACGTGGAGACGTCGGCCGGCTGCCAGTTGCGCAGGAGGAGACCCTCCTGGTCCAGCGTGTACATCGTGCCGTCCCCGTCGAACCACGCCACGTCCCACAGCGGGTGGGCCTTCTCCGCTTCGACCTTCGCCACCAGGGGTCCGGTGCTCATGTCCGTGAGCTCCACCTGGATGCCGGTCTTCTGCTGGAAGGCGCTCGCCATCGCCTGGTCGTAGCCCTCGGCGGCGTAGATCACGAGCCTCTGCGCTTGCGACGACGATCCCGACGTTCCCGCGGCGTGCGTGGATCCGCACGCCGCCGCGGTCACGAGTACCGAGGACCACGCGAGCCCCGCGGCGACGAGGCGACGGGCGCGGGACCGCAACGGACGGACCGGCGACGGAAGCGACACTCCTGCCCCTCCTCCGGGTTGGACGCTGGGGGTCCCCGGCGACCAACCGTAGCCAAGAGGGGCGGGGGGCCGGTTGCGATGGCGTTGCGGGATGGCGGCGCCTTCGGGGAAGACCGGGCGGGGATCGGGCGAAGACGGAGCCGGTGCTACGGGGAGGCCTGTGCCGCGGGCGCCGGGCCCGGTTCGTAGCGGCCGGCGACGGGCCTCCACCACGCGGTGCCCCCGCCGGGCTGGGGGATCCCGATCGCGTACGGCCCCAGCGGCGCCGTCCGGACGAGGTCCGGGCCGGCCGCCAGGGAGGAGCCCTCCATCTCGCCGATGAGTTCCGCGCCGGCCGCGTCCAGCCGGTACACCGCGACCTGCGCCACGCCGGGCTCGCCGAGCGCCGTCCGCACCACCAGCTCATCCCCGCCGTCGCCCAGGAGGTCGCCGCAGGCCACCGGCACCGTGCCCATCGCCAGGCCCGGCACCTCGACCCCGGGCAGCGCCCGGCCCGCGGCGTCCGAGAGCTGAAGCGCGCTGGCCCGCTGCTGGAAACGGAACCCGTCGTCGGCGGCCGTCCCGACGGGTCCGACGCTCCAGGCCACGCGGTCCGGCCCGCAGAGGATCTGGCCGGAGGCCGCGTCCGCGGGCGCGGCGAGGGTCACGGGCGGCACCCGCACGAGCGGCGCGGAGCCCACGGGGCGGATGGAGCGGATGGCGCCTCCCGAGACCACGAAGCCCACGGTCGCCCGGGCTCCCGCCTCCGGCAGCTGCAGGCGGGCCAGCACCTCCACGCCACCCGACCCGCGCGTCCACGCCTCCTGGACGGCCGCCCGCACCGGGGCCCCCTGGGCCGCGAGATCCGCGGCGCCGAGCTGGGCCCGCAACGCGGGCGAGAGCAGCGCGGCGGCCTCGGTCCACCGCCCGGCGGCCAGGTCGCCCTCGAACCGCAGCACGACGTTCTCCGCCCCGAGCAGGCCGCCGCCGGACGACGCGAGGGGCGGGGGCTGCGCCGTCAGCGCCGCTACCACGATCAGGCGCTGCGTGTCGAACGGCCCCGTGCACGTCGCGAGCTCCAGCGTGGCGGGGCCGGCGTGCGGCGCGATCGCGGCCACGTCGGACGGCGCGACCACGAGGCTGCCGGTGACGCGATACGTGAAGGTGCCCCCGGCCGTCTGCAGCGTGATGGGGTCGCCCGGACGCAGCTCGCGCAGGTGGAGGAAGACCGACCCCCAGATGTTCACGTGGCCGAGGATGACCACGTTGCCCGGCGCCCCCGGCAGGGCCGAACCGGCCAGGTGCGCGGGGCCGCGGCGGAGCAGCGCCGACCAGACCGCCGGTTGGAACGTCAGACCGTTCAGGACGTAGGTGTCGAGGCCGATGGCCGGGATGGCCATGCGCGCCATGACGGAGCCGGCGGCCGCCGCGCTCGGGTCGAGGGGCGCGGCCGTGCCGGGAACGGCCGTCGGCAAGGGCGGGACGGGCTGCAGGAAGGGCCAGACGGGAGGCGGACCGGAGACGCGACCCACGCCTGGCACGCCCGCCGGGGCGGCGGCCTTGCCGGCCAGGCCCCGCCGGAAGGCCGCCCGGGCCTCGCGCTGGGCGGAGGCGTTCCACACGGCCGACCAGACGGGCGTGGAGAGGAGGAACAGGCCCCCGCACGCCACGGCGGCAC
>JAJYVV010000124.1 GCA_021791815.1 Bacillota bacterium
TACGCGCTGCTCACCCTCACCGGCACGGAGATCGGCGCCGAGGTGGTCGTGCTCTGCGGCGTCTGCGCGTTTCTCGGCCTCGCGGCGGCGTGGCCCGAATCCCCGGCGGGCCCGGCCGTGGGGCCGAACCGGGCGGGCCGAGCCCGCGCCGTGGCCGCCCTTGCTCCGGGCACCGCGGCCCCGGCGCGCCTGTCCCTGGCGCCCTAGCGCGCGGCCCGGGTGCCCGCCGCGCGGAGCCGGCGCCGCCAGGTCCACAGGGCAAGCGCCGCGGCCGCCATGCCTCCGCCCTCGCCGCGACCGGGCCTTGGCGTGGGGAGCGCGGAGGCCCGCGCACCCGCCATCGGCTCCGCCCCGTCCAACAGGGCTACGCCCGCCCGGATTCCGCGATCGTCGGCCGGCCGGACGTCCGGGCGGCGGAGGCCGAACAGCAGGGCCATCGGACGCGCGGCAGGGCGGTGTTGCGCCGCAGCACCTCCTCGTCGGGCTCGGCCGCCCATGTCTCGCGACCGAGGTCGCCCCGCCCGGTGGCCTCCGCCAGGGCAAGGATGCACCGGGCCTTCCCGCCCGAGAGCCCGGGTCCCCCTGGGCCGGCGTGGTGGCCATGCGCGCGCCGTGCCCCCCTCCGTCCGCCTGCCGGGCGGTCGCACCCCGGCGAATCCAACCGCAGGGGCGGCGCCATGTGCTGCCCATGCCTCCCGTCGGCCCGCCAGCCAGGATGGAGCGGGCCGGGCGAGGAACCAGCGAAGGGCTCAGTTCCCGACCTCCGGCCGATGCCGGAGGAGGTCGCACGCGACACGGGCCCCCGGAGGAGAGGAGCGCATGATCCCACCCGTCGTTTCGGTCGAGTGGCTTGCGCACCGGATCGGCCAGGTGCGCGTGGCCGACGCCCGCTGGTACCTCGACGGCCGCTCGGGGCGGGACGCCTATCGGGCGGGCCACATCCCGGGCGCCGTGCACGTGGACCTGGACCGCGGGCTCTCCGGCCCGGCGGGAGCCGCCGGGGGGCGGCACCCGCTTCCCGCTCCCGCGGTGTTCGCGGAGGCGATGGGCCGGGCGGGCATCGCGGACGGCGACACCGTCGTGGCGTACGACGACGCGGGCGGCACGATCGCGGCCCGGCTGGTGTGGATGTTGCGCGTGACCGGCCATGGCGCCGCGCTGCTCGACGGAGGTCTGGCGGCATGGCCCGGCGCGCTCGAGCGCGAGGACGCCCAGCCCGCGCGCACAGCGTTTACGGCGCGCCCGTGGCCCGCGGATCGGCTGGCGTCGATCGAGGACGCGGCGGCGAGGGCGCACGTGGTCCTCGACGCCCGCGCGCCGGCTCGCTATCGCGGCGAAGGGGAGGCCCTCGATCCGCGGGCCGGGCACATCCCAGGCGCCGTGTCGCTGCCGTGCCGGGGCAACCTGGACGCGGGCGGGAGATTCCTGCCGCGGGCCGTGCTGCGGCGCCGCTTCGAGGAGGCCGGCGCCTCCGGGGCGCGCCCCGTCGTCTCCTACTGCGGATCGGGGGTCACCGCCTGCCACAACCTCCTGGCCATGGAGTATGCCGGACTGCCGCCCGGCCGCCTCTTCCCCGGCTCGTGGTCGCAGTGGAGCCGGGCCGCGGAGCGTCCCGTCGCGACCGGCGACACCCCGGGATGAGGCGCGGCCGGGGTCGTGGCGGGGCCGCGTCACCGCATGGTGGTGGCGAGTTGCTCCCGCACCCGGCCGAGGGCCTGGGCCACGTCGGCGGCGGTGATCGCCCCGAGGTCGCCGCCGGACGGGCCCTCGGCGGCGAATCGCGCCGCCTTGGCCATGCGGGCCGCCTCGAACACGTTGCGGGCCAGCCGCCCGTTGCCTTCCGCGCCGCGCCCGTGCGCCGCGTAGAAATCCTGGAGCAGGGCCTCGGCCTCCGTCTCGAAGCGGAAGTCGGCGGCGGCGGCCTCCTTGCGGGTGATGTCCAGCAGGTCGGATGCGCTGTAGTCGGCGAAGTGCACCATCGTGGGCACGCGGCTCGCGAACCCCGGATTGAGCGCGAAGAAGCGGCGCATCTGCTCGTCGTAGCCCGCCACCACGCAGCAGAACCTATCCCGGGCGTCCTCCAGCAGTTTGATCAGGGTGTCGACGGCCTCCTTGCCGAACTCGCCGTCCCCCAACGAGTACGCCTCGTCGATGAAGAGCACACCCCCCTGGGCCAGCCGGACCGCCTCCTCCACCCGGGGCGCCGTCTGGCCCACGTAGCCGGCGATGAGGCTCCGCGGGTTCTGCTCCTCGAGGTGACCGTCGGCGAGCAGCCCGAGCTGGAAGTAGATGCGGCCCAGGAGGCGGGCCACCGTCGTCTTGCCGGTCCCGGGCGGCCCGACGAAGGCGACGTGCAGCGTCGGGGCGGGGGCGGACCGGCCGCCTTCGCGGGCGCGCGCCTCGTTGAAGCGCATCAGGTCCACCAGGCCACGGATCTCGCGCTTGACCTGCTGCAGGCCCACGAGGCTGTCGAGCTCCGCGAGGGCCGCGGCGAGGTCCTCCCGCGAGCGCTCGCCGCCCCCGCGCGCGCGCCCCCGCGTCGCCGCCGCCACATCCGCGCCGGTCAGGGTCCGCCGGTCTCCTTCGCCGCCCGCCGCCGCGAGGCGGACCGCCTGGGCGCGGAGGGCGTCCTCGAAGAGCTTGCGGGCCAGGCCGCCGTTGCCCTCCTGCCCGCGGCCGTGACGCGCGTAGTGTTCCAGGAGCGCCGCGCGGGCGTCGTCGGCGAGCGCGTAGCCCGCGTCCGCGGCGAACCGGCCCGTGATCGCCAGGAGCTCGTCCGCGGCGTAGTCGGTGAAGTGGATCACGTTGGGCAGGCGGCGGCGCAGGCCGGGGTTGACGTCGAAGAGCTTCTCCATCTCCGCGGGGTAGCCGGCCAGTACGCAGCAGAAGCGGCCGCGGTCGTTCTCCAGGGGTACGAGCAGCGCGTTGACCGCCTGTTGGCCGAACTCGCCGTTCGACAGCAGCGCGTACGCCTCGTCGATGAACAGCACGCCGCCGCGGGCCCGCTCGACCGCCTCCTGCACGCGCGCGCCCGTCTGGCCCTGGTGCTCGCCGACGAAGGTGGCGCCGTTCAGCTCCACCACCTCGGGCTCGTCGAGCAGCCCCATGTGGAACAGGATGCGGCCGAGCAGGCGTGCCACGGAGGTCTTGCCGGTTCCCGGCGGGCCGAGGAAGGCCATGTGCAGCGTCGGCCGGTAGGTCCGCTCGCCAAGCTGCTGCCGGTCGCGCTGCATGAGCGCGACCAGGCCGTGCACCTCCTCCTTGACCTGGCGCAGCCCGATCATCGCGTCCAGCTCCGCCAGCGCGCGTTCGAGCGCCTCCGGGGAGCGGGCGCCCCGCAGCGCCGCCGCCACGTCGCCCCGCGTGATCGTGGCCAGATCCGCGCCCTGCAGACCCGCGGCGCCGATCCGGCGGGAGCGTTCCTTGCGGGCCGCCTCCAGGACGTTGCGCGCCAGGCGCGCGTTGCCGTCCGTCCCTCGGCCATACCGGCTGAAGTGGTCGGTGAGCAGCGGGAGGGCGTCCTCGGCCAGCGTCAGGCCTTCGGCCTGCGCCATTCCCCCGGCGATCGCGGTCAGCTCGGGGGCGGAGTAATCCTGGAAGTGGAAGGCGTGGGGGATGCGGCTCTGCAGCCCGGGGTTGACGCGGAACAGCGCGTGCATCTCGTCCTCGTAGCCCGCGAGGATGCAGCAGAACTCCCCCCGGGCGTTTTCCAGGTGGCGCAGGAGCGTCTCCAGGGCCTCCTTGCCGAAGTCGGCCCCGGTCTGGCCGCGGCCCGAGAGCAGGGTGTAGGCCTCGTCGATGAAAAGGACGCCCCCGCGGGCCTTGGCCACCGCCGCGCGGACCTTGGGCGCGGTGTGCCCGACGTACTCGCCGACCAGATCCTCCCGGCCCGCCTCGACGAGGTGGCCGTCGGCGAGCAGGCCCAGCTCGAAGTAAATGCGGCCGATCAGGCGCGCCACGGTCGTCTTGCCGGTGCCCGGGGGGCCCATCAGCAGGCAGTGCAGCGTCGGGCGGTACGGCCGGCTGGTGCGCGCGCTGTGTTCCTGCTCCACCTGCATCTCGCCCACCAGGCTGTGGATCTCGCCCTTCAGCGCGGTCATGCCCACGAGGGCGTCGAGGTCCGCCAGGGCCTGACGGAGTCCCTCGGCCGTGCGCGGCGGCCGGACGTAGCGGCGCGCGACCCAATCCCACAGCCCGGGATGGCAGAGCACATACGTGGCCGCGAGGGCGACCAGCGGCTCGATCATGAAGAAGACGCGGGTGGCGGCATTCCAAAGCGCGAAGTAGACCGCACCGAATATGGCATCGACCGCCAGCATCTGCCAATGCTCCACGTTGCCTCGGCGGAGCATGGTCTGCGTGATGGCGATGTCCGCGACCGAGATGGTCCCCATACCGAAGAGTTGCGACAGGAGCCCCGAGTGGTGGGTCGACATCACGAGGATCGCGGCCACCGCTCCGGCCGCCAGGGCGGCGCCGACCTCCGCCGACTTGCGGCGCGGCCCTTCGCGCATCTCCGCCAGGCGCTGCTGGATGTCGAGCGCCACAGGGACCTGCGCGGCGGTCGAATCCCCGGCCCTGTGGCCGCGGGGGCAGCGTCCATCTCCGTCGAGGCGCTGGCCGCACGTTGTGCAGAAGCGGGGCCGGGCGCCGGAGCCCGGGGCGTCGGGCCCTCCGGCGGGCGGAAGGCCGGGATTCGTGTCCATCGCCGGTGGTTCCCCCCGGGGCCCGCGCGGGATGACCGCGGGCTCAGGATGGAGCGACGGGGCGCCGGAGCGGGGCCGTGGCCGCCGCCGCGAGCGGCGGGTGGGGCGCGGACGAAAGCCTGGTCCGCACCCGCCGGGCCCTGGTCCGGCCGCGGATCACCGGCCCGAGCGGTCGCGCCCACCGGGGGGCGGCGAGCCGCGATCGCGGAGTCCGGCCGAGGCCGCGAGGCGGCCGAGCCGGCCTTCCCGGTAGGCGAGGTAGACCCACCCGACGAGGCCTCCGAACAGCCCTCCGCCCAGGAACGCCAGCACGCGGCTCCCTCCTCCGGACCCGCCCCGACCGCATCCTGAGCCGAACCGGCAGGACGCGCTCCCCGGCCCTGTTCCATCATCGTCGCGGAGCCCTCTGCCGGGTATCCGCATCCGTTGGGACATCGGGCACGGGCGCATGGTCCCGCCATCGGTGCCATGGAGCGACTCCGATCCACCGCCCATTCGGCGCGATGGCGCCCATCCCTCGGCGATTCCAGGACGGTCCAGGCGCGGCGCCAGGCGCCGCGCCTGCCGACCCTTGCCGCCGGGGTGCCTGCGTCGTTCCGGGGACGTTCCCCGGCACGGTCGCGGCGCGACTTGCCTCCAGATACGGTGGGGGGTATAGTACGTCGGGCGGGAGGGGCCGCGCGGGACGCCCGCAGGGAGGTCGACCATGCCCTTCTACGATTATCGCTGCGAGGACTGTGGCCACGAGTTCGAGGAGCAGCGGCCGGTGGCCGCGCGGGACGAGGCCGAATGCCCCGGATGCCGCGGCCGGCGGGTTCGCCGGCTCGTACGGGCGGTGGCCCGGCTGTCCGGGGCGGGCGGAGGCCCGTCCGGAGGCGCCAGCTGCAGCCCGGTGGGCCGGAGCGGCTTCGGCTGAGCGCGGTAAGCGGGCGCCGGGCCGGTCGGCCCGGCGGGCCTTGGGCGGAGGGTGGGGTGCGGGCGTGGATCTGGGCGAGGAACTGCGGCGGGACCTGTTGTCCCGCCTCGCGCGCATCGAGGGCCAGACGCGCGGGGTGCGGCGGATGGTCGAGGAGGGCCGCGACTGCGCGGACGTCGTCCAGCAGATCACGGCGATGCGCGCGGCGCTGGGCAAGGTGGCGGCCGCCATCGTGGCCGACAACCTTGAGGAGTGCCTGCGCCGTCGCGACGCCGCGGGCGGCCCCGAGTCGGTGCAGAAGGCCAAACGCGTGCTCCTGGACCTGGTCCACTGAGTGCGCGCCGGGCCGGAGGCGCGCGCCGATCACGGAGGGGGAGTCTGCACATGTGGCCGTGGACCGTTCGCCGAGGCGTGGAGGCCGCGCCGCCCGGCGGGGATGCGCCCCTGGAGACCGACGCGGGCGCCGTCGCGCGGCGGCTGGCGGGCGCCGATCCGCCGCTGATCATCGACGTGCGCACCCCGGCCGAATTCGCCGGGGGCCACATCCCGCAGGCGCGGCACGTGCCGCTCGCCGACCTCGCCGCCTGCATCGAGCTGCTGCCGCGCGAGTGCGAGATCATCTGCGTCTGCCACAGCGGCCGGCGCAGCCTCGCGGCGGCCCGCCACCTCCGCGCGGCCGGCCGGCGCGCCGCGAGTCTCGCCGGGGGCATGATGGAGTGGCAGGGACCCACAGCCAGCGGCGGCGGCCGTCCTCTCTGAGTCCTTCGGCCGCGACGGCGGGGCACCCCGTCGTTGGCGGCCGGATACTACCAAGTCCCAGGGGGGAACGCCGATGGAGACGACGGACGCGTGGTACACCGCTCCGACCAGCCGGTCGCTGGAGGACGCGAGCCGGGCGGTGGAGGCCGCCCTCGCGGCACGGCGCTTCAGCGTGCTCTGGGCCTTCGACGTCCACGAGAAGCTGCGGGAGAAGGGCCTGGAGGCCCACGGGCGCTGCCGCATCCTCGAGGTGTGCAGCGCGCCGCGGGCCAAGGAGGCCCTGGACGCGAACCCCCGCGCCGCGTACTTCCTGCCCTGCAAGGTGGTCGTCCAGGAGCGGGAGGGCCGGACCGAGATCGGCCTGGCGCGGCCGACGGCGCTGATCGGCATGCTCGGCGACCCCGCCCTGCGTCCGTTGGCCGAGGACGTGGAACGCACCCTCGTCGAGGCGGCGCAGGAGGCCGCGCGCACCTGAGCCGCGGCGGCCCGGGGGCGGTCAGGCACGCGCCGCGACGGCCGCCGGGGTGGATGGCGCGGGCATGCGCGTCGGGCCGGACAGCGCCGAGGCGACCATGCGTTGAAAAGGCGCGCCGCGGTGCCGGATCATGATCTCCGTCGTGCGGACCCCGTACGAAAGGATGTTCAGCGAGCCGCACCACGTCACCTCGGCGTCGATGAGGGCCACCTTCTCGTGCATGCCCGGCCGTTCCTCGACCGCGGCGCCCAGGTCCCGCAGACGCCGGTGCAGGGCTGGCGGCGGCGCGAGGTCCGGACCGCGGCCCGCGCCCTCCGCGCGGGCCGGCCGTGTCACAACCCGCACCTCCACTCCGCGCTCGACGCAACCCCGGAGGTGCGCCGCCAGGCGCTCGACCCCCGGGCGCGTCAGGAACGGCGCGAAGATCGCCACCCGGCGCTGCGCGCTCGCCAGGTCGCGGGCGAATGAACCAAGGAACGTGTTGGCGTTGCACACCATGGGATCATCCGGAGAGGCGGCCTCCGACCCCGGGCCCGCGGCCCACGGGATGCCGGGCTCGACCCGCCCACCTTCCTCCAGGACCCGGTCCAGGACGCCGCCCGTGAGCGAGCCGCGGAGCGCCGCGCGGAGGAAGGCGAAATGGGCGACCACGACCAGCACGTGTTGGGCGCGGCTCATGGCGACGTTGAGGAGCCTCGCCCCCTCTTCGGCCGCGGTCGCGGCGGACAGGAAGGCGCCGGGACGCACCCCGTGGGATTCGGTCAGTTCCACCACGATCGCCGCGCGTTCGCTGCCCTGGAAGCGGTGGGCGGTGGCGACCGTGACGCCGGGCGCCACCTCGGAGACCGCCGCCTGGAGCAACCGGGCCTGGGCGGCGTACGGCGTCCCGACGCCCACCAGGGAGCCCTCCGCGGGCAGGCGGCCGTCGGCGAGCAGCGCCCGGACGACCAGGCTGTGCAGGACGTTGACGCGCGACGTGCCCTCCGGGCTGTAGGAGGCCCAGGGCCGCAGCGGCCCGGTGTCCACGTAGCGCAGGCCTTCGGCCAGCCCGGACCACAGGGCCTCCGGTGGCCGGCGCCCGTGCACTTCGGGCGCACAGCGCAGGCGCCCACCGTAGAAGGCGTCGCTGACCAGCGACGCGATCGCCGGTGCCATGCGGTACTGCGTGCGGAGCACGGCGACCCTGGGGTCGTCCGAGTTCGCCTCGAGGGACGCGGCGACGCCGGAGGCCTCGAATGGGCAGGGCCGCAGCCACGCGCGGACCGCCGGTCCGTCCGCGAGGACGACGGCGGGCAGTTGGCGGAAGTCGCCCGCCACCACCACGCTCGCCCGGCCCCAACCGGCCGCGAACCACGCCGCCGGTAGGGTGAGGCTCGACGCCTCGTCCATGACGACGACGTCGAAGCAGCGCGGCGCGATCTGGCCGGGCAGGCAGAGTCGCGCCGCCGTCGTGAGAACCACCCGCGCCTCGTCGGTAAGGGATCGCGACACGCGTCGCAGAGCTTCGGCGACATCGCGCCATTGGGCGTCCACCTTCTCGCGGAGCCGGCGCCCGGCCTCCAGTCCCCTGCGGCAAGACTCGGCCGTGGGCAGGCCCTGGGCGCGCCGTTCCAACCGCTCCGCGTCGGCCGCGAGGCGGTCGGCGCCGGACTGGAGCTCGGCGGCCGTCCGTCGGGCCCGCGCCAGGTCGGCCTCCGCGGCCTCGGTCCTGCGTTCCGCCTGCGCCACGCTTTGCGCGGGGCCCGCCCGGGCAGGCCCGGAGACCCAACGCCAGATCAGCCCCGCCCCATCGGCCTCGTGCAGCCTGGCGCGAAGCCCGTCCGCCGTCCGCGCCGCCGCCGCCGCGGCCCGTTCCGCAACGCGCCGCCCCGCGTCCGCGCGGCGCCCAAGCACGTCCCGCAGCTGACGGCGCAACTGTTCGAGGGACGCATGGTGGGACAGGGCTTCTTCGAGCTCTCCCGCCTCCGCCGCGAGGCGCCCCCGGCTCCGGTCCAGCTCGGCCCGCCGTGCCGCGAGTGCTCGCGTCCGCCGATCGGCGACCGCGGTCAGGCCGATGCGCTCGCGGAGCCCCGGATCTCCAGCCGCTCCCACCCGCAGGATCTCGCCATCGGAGAAGGAGAGCTCGCCGGTCAGCCGGGCGCCGAGCTCATCGACGGCGGCGTTCGTGTTCGCCACCACGAGCACAGACCGCCCCCGCGCCCGTTCGGCCGCGATGAGGCGCGCCAGCGTCCGCGTCTTGCCCGTGCCCGGCGGTCCCCAGATGAAGGTGGCGTTGCTTCCCAGGGCGCGCTCGACCGCCTGGCGCTGGTGGTCGTCGAGGCCGTCCAGGGGGATGGGGGAGGGCGCGGAACCGGGTGCGATGTTCCGCCCCAGCACGTGATCGGCGGCCGTGACATCGAATGCCGGGGCCCGCCCGGCAGCGACGGCCTCGAGGCGTTCCCGCAGGGCGTCCAGCAGCCCGGCGGCGTCGCTCGCGAGCGTCGCCGCGGGCACGGACGGCCCGAGGTCCTCCTCCAGTGCGACGACCACGCTGCCGTCGGCCACCTGCGCCACCGCGCCCGGCACCTCGCGCTCCCCCACCACGATGCGGAGCGGGGCGTCGTCGCGCAGGCCGGACGCCTGGCGCAGGGCGAATCGGTAGAGGAACGGGGCGCCCGGGCCGACGCGCTCCCCGCCCTGCAGGGACAGGCGCCGTCCGCCGCGCGTCCGTGCGGCGTCGGCCTCCGCGCGCAGCGCCGCGATCATGCCGTCCAGGGGAGCCGTCATCCATGATCCGACCCCTCCTCCCGTAGAATCGGGGGCCCGGGGCGGATCCGGGAGGTCCCCGCCGGCGCCCCGCGGATCAGCCGAGGTCCACCGCACCCCCCGTCGCGGCGCTCTCGACCGCGGCGTAGGCGATGCGGATGGATGCCAGGTTGTCCCACCCCGACGTCGCCGGCTCGCGCCCCTCGGCGAGGGCCGTCAGCATCTCGCCCATGCTCCCGCCGAACGCGTCGGGGAACCATCGCCCCCGCAGGCGCAGCGTCCGCTTCTCCCCGGGACGGTCGCGGCGGGCTACGGAGAGGAGGTCGCCCGCCAGGACGGCCGAGCCCTCCGTGCCGTCCGCGTACCACGTGCTTCCGTGGGTCTCGGCCGCCCGCACGATGTTGTTGAAGTGCAGGGTCGTCATGACCTCGGACCCTTCCGGATACTCCAGCGCGATCGTGTAGATCATCGGGGTGACGGCCAGTTGCCCGGGCATCCGCGTCGTCAGGGCCTTCACCCGCCGCGGGCTCAGACCCGTGAAGAAGCGGGAGAGGTCGATGAAGTGGATCCCGTGGTCCACGATGTTGAAATCCGGCATCCGCACGTACCACGACCCGGGCTCGTCCTGCCACGAGCGCAGCACGTGCAGCACGCTGTACACGTGGCCGAGGACGCCCAGGTCCAGGACCCGGCGCAGGGCGCGGTGGGCGGGCGCCCAGCGCGCCTGCTGGTTGATCATCAGGGGCACGCCCGCCCGCGCGCAGGCCTCCACCATGGCACGCGCGTCGTCCATCGACAGGGCGAACGGCTTCTGCGACAGGATGGGCTTGCCGGCCCGGGCGATGGCCTCGACGAGCGGGCGGCGCTCGGCGGCGGGCACCGCCAGGTCGACCAGGTCCACGTCGGGACGCGAGAGGAGCGCATCCAACTCCGAGGTCCAGAACGGGATGCCGAAATCGGCCGCGGCCTTCCGCGCGCTCGCCTCCACGACATCGCAGCACGCCGTCACCCGGTACCCCGCGCGGCGGTACGCGGGGAGGTGCGCGCCCCGGGCGATGCCCCCGCAGCCCACGAGCCCGATGCCGTAGCGGGCCACGACCTCGGGCGGCGGCGCGGCGGGCCGGTAGTCCGCTTCGGAGAAGGCGAAGTCGAGGCCCGGGGCGTCGGCGGCCATGGGCGGTTCCCTCCGTGCGCCGTGGAATCCGACGCCCGGGCGGCGCCCGCCTGCCGCCTCAGGTCACGATCTGCGTCCATCCCGGCACGGTCTCGCTCAGCACCACCGGGCCGGACGCCGTGACCTCCACGGCGTCGCCGATCCGCACCCCTCCCAGCCCCGCCACATACAGCCCCGGGTCGACGGTCAGCATGTCGCCCACGACGAGCGCCTCCCGCTCCCCGGGCGCCAGCATGGGGTGCAGCAGCCCGCCCAGGGGCGCGCCGAGCCGGTGCGGCAGCAGGCCGCCCAGGCCCTCGGCCTCGAGGAGCGCCGCCACCCGGCGGAAGACGTCCCCGCCGGTCCGGCCCGGCTGCAGCAGGGCGATCGCGGCCTCGCGGGCCCGCCGCAGCCCGTCGATGAGGCGCAGGGCCTCGGGCGGCGGCGGGCCGAGGTGGAACGCGCGGGTGATCTCCGACGCGTACCCCTCCCAGACCGGCCCCACGCCGGCGAAGCCCATGTCCCCCGCGCGCAGGACGCGGGCGCTGGGGGCCGGGTTCGCGTGCGCCGAACGGGGACCGGCGGCGAAGCGCGAGGGCGACAGCCCCTCGGCGCGGGCGCGGCGCATCTCCTCTTCCACGGGCCCCACCAGGTCGCACTCGCGCAGGCCGGCGCGCGTCGTGCCGAGGAGGCTGCGGAGGCCGGCCAGGGCGATGCGGCGGGCCCGGGCGAGGCCCTCGCGCTCGTCCGTGTCCCGGCCCCAGCGCCGCCGCAGGCGGTCGAGCAGGTCCGATTCGTCCACGCGCCGCGCCCGGGCGCGCGCGGCGCCGAGGACCTCGCCGCCGAGGCCGCTGACGGCCAGGCGCCCCACGGATACGGGCGCGGGACCGGCGGCGGGCGGGGCCATGCCCCTTCCCGCGGCGTCCATGGCGGCGGCGATGGCCGCCGGCCAAGGCTCGTCCAGCGCGACGGCGCGGAGCGTGTATGCGCCGGGGGCCACGGCCCCGGGCAGGTCCGCGGCCGGCACCACGAGCAGGCACGGCTCGTCGCGCTGTTCCGCCGGCACGTAGACGGCGGCCGGGAACCCCCAGCTGCCGGTCAGGTAGGTGACGTCCGCCGCGCGCTGGCTCAGGTACGCGTCGAGGCCCATCTGGCCCAGAGCGGTCCGCAGCCGCGCGGTGCGTCCGGGCGGAGCCGGGCTCATCGCAACCTCCCCCGCGCGCGTGCCTCCGGGGCCCGCCGCGGCACGGGCGATCCGCCCCCCGGACCCGTGCTCCGGTTCGACGGCCGCCCCCGCCGGCCCTCGCGCGGACGGGGCGCGCGGCGCCGCGGTCCC
>JAJYVV010000005.1 GCA_021791815.1 Bacillota bacterium
CGGGACCGGCGGATCCGCCCGGAGGGCGCGACCATCAAGACGTGCTGCCGGAACCTCCAGACGACGAGGGCGGGAGCGCGCCCCCGGGGCCCGCCGTCCCGGGGCGCCGGCACGCGGATGATCGGCCGGGGTTCCGCGCCGCGCCGACGGCGGCCGGCCCGTGTGCGCGGGACCAACCAGCACCCTCGCACGGCGCCCCGGGCGGCCGCGCCCCGGTCCCTGGCAGGAGGAACGTCCGCGGGCCCCGTAGTCTCGTCCGGCCTCGTGCCGCGCCTCCCCGCGAGGCGGCGGCCGGCCGGTGCGGAGGCGGGGAGCCGGGAGGCGGGCGCCATGCCCCGCGCCGGCGCGAGCCTCCGCGAACGGACGTGGAGGTTGGCGGCGTCCATGGAGCGCCGGCTGAGCGCCGAGGTCGTGGTCGTGGGCGGCGGGAGCGCCGGCGTGGCGGCGGCGGTCGCGGCGGCCCGGCTCGGCGCCGATGTGCTGCTCGTCGAGCGGTACGGCTTCCTCGGCGGCGCCGGCACGAACAGCGGCGTCAACTGCTTCGCCGGTTTCTACACCAGCGGCGACGACCCCCGTCCCGTCGTCGCCGGAGTCGGCGGCGAGATGGTCGAACGCCTGCGGGCGGCGGAAGGCTGCCTGCCGCCCTTCCGCGCGGCCGGCAGCCGCAACACGGTGGTGCCCTTCCTCCCGGAGGTCGCCAAGTGCGTGCTGGACGAGATGCTGGCCGACGCCGGCGTTCGCCTGCGGCTCCACACGTGGGTCACCGGCGCCGAGGTGGCCGGCCGGACCGTCCGCGCGGCGGCGCTCTGGAGCAAGGGCGGCCCGGAGCGCGCCTGCGCCCAGGTGTTCGTGGACTGCACCGGGGACGCCGACCTGGTCGCGTTCGCGGGCGGCGCCTTCGCGTTCGGGAACGAGGACGGGACGCTGCAGGCCGCCTCGATGTACTTCACGGTGACGGGCGTGGACCGCGAGCGCCTCGCCCGGCTGACCCGCCCGGAGATCGCCGACCTCGTGGGCCGCGCCCACGCCGAGGGCTGGCCCATGATCGCGCCGCAGCCGGGCCTCTTCGTGCCCCTGCCGCACACGGGCGAGGTGCTGTGCGCGTTCCACCGCGACCTCGGCGTCAACGGGCTGGACGCGGAGTCCCTCACGCGCGGCGAGGTGCACGCGCGCAGGGCCGCCGCCTCGTACCTCCGGCTGTTCCGGGAGCGCTTCCCGGGCTTCGAGGGGGCCCGGCTATGCCGGACCGGGCCCCAGCTCGGGATCCGGGAAACCAGGCGCGTCATGGGGCGGTACGTGCTCCACGGGCGCGAGTGCATGGAGGGGGCCCGGTTCGCGGACGCGGTCGCCCGCGGCGGGTGGCCGATCGAGATCCACGACCGGGACGAGGGCCGGGCTTACGCCCGCTATGGATATATCCGCGGCGACGGCTACTATGACATCCCGGCGCGGGCCCTGATCGCCCGGGATCTGGACAACGTCCTGACGGCCGGGCGGTGCCTGTCGGCCTCGCACGGGGCCCAGGCCTCGGCACGGGTCATGGGCACCGCGTGGGCCACCGGCCACGCCGCGGGCGCCCTGGCGGCCGTTCAGTCGCGGGGAGCGCGCGATCCCCTCCCGAATCCGGCGGGCCGGGCACGGCCCGACGACGAGGCCTGGTACGGGGCGGCGCAGGAGGCGCTGCGCTCCCAGGGGGCCCTGATCTGAGGGGGCGTGTGGGCCGGCCCCGGGTTGCCCTCGCCGGACGGCCCGGGTACGCTGGCGGGGCACGCCCCGCCGGTGGCGGGCGATGGGACCGCCGGGGCGCGCGGACGGGGGTGCCGGGTACGGCGGATCCGCGGGCGGGCCTGCTCGCCCTGTCCAGCGTCGTGGGCTTGCTGGCGGCCGCCTTCCTGCTCATGGTCGGCGGCCATGCTTGGGCGTTGCCCGTGCCCATCGCCGCCCTCTCGGTCGCCCTCCTCGTCAACCGGCGCGGCGGCCCCCTCCGCACGGCCCTCGCCATCGCCCAGGCCGTGCTGCTCGGCCTGGTGACGCTTCCCCTGATGCTCAACGGGTCCGGCGTCATCACCCTCATCGGCTGCATTGCGGCGGTGGCCGCGCTCGCCTACCGCGACCCCGCCCCCGGCTCGTCCATGCCGACCTGGCTGGAGGCCCGGCGCGTGCACGGTCGCCGGGGCACGCGGGCCTCCGGCGGGCCGGCGGGGGAGCCGGCGCCCGCCCCGGACGGCGCCGCGCCAGACTCCCCCGTCCCCCCGTCCTGAGGCTCCCGCGGCCGTTCCGCCTGCGCCGCGCGCCCCGGCAGGACTCGCGCCGCTTCCGCGGGAAGCCGCTTCCCGGGATACGGTGAGCCGCGCCGGGACGGGAAGCCCCCCGCCGGCGGCGACGGACGAGCCGCGTGGCGCGGCCGGGCGGCAAAGGAACGGTGTTGGGCATGGATGGCCGGATACGGCTGCGCGTGAACGGCGGCGACCACGACGTCCAGACGGCGCCCGGCAAGCACCTGCTGCATGTCCTCCGTGAGGAGCTGGGCCTCACCGGGGCCAAGCCCGGATGCGGCGAGGGCGAGTGCGGGGCGTGCACGGTCCTCCTCGACGGAGAGCCGGTGCGGGCCTGCCAGGTGGCCGCGGGAGACGCCGCCGGACGCTCCGTGACCACGATCGAGGGCCTCTCCGCGCCAGGGCGCCCCCATCCGGTGCAGCGGGCTTTCGCCGAGGTCTCCGCCATGCAGTGCGGCTACTGCACGCCCGGCATGACCCTGGCGGCGGCGGCGCTGCTGCGCCGCAATCCGGCGCCGGACGAGGCCGAGGTGCGCCAGGCGCTGGGCGGCAACCTCTGCCGCTGCGGCACCTACACCCGCATCCTGGCCGCGGTCCGCCGCGCGGCGGACATCGCCCGCCTGGGGACGGACGGCGGGGCGGGCCCGGACGCGGCCGCCCCGCTGTTGCCGGCGCCGGTCCTCGCGCCGTTCGGGGACGCGGACCCCGGGACCCTGGCCTTCCCCGGCCGGCCCGGGCCGTGGGATATGCTGCCGCCGGAGCGGCGCGACTACTTCGAGGCGCTGGGCGACGGTCTCGTCGCGCACGCGGGGGCCGAGCCCGAACGCACCGGTGGCCGCCACGGCGGCGCGTGGGTGCACGTGGGCGCCGCCGGCCGCGTCCGGGCCTTCACGGGGAAGGCGGACGTCGGCCAGGAGACGGGCGCCGCGTTGGGGCTGCTGGTGGCGGAGGAACTGCGGGTGCGGCCCGCGGACGTGACCGTGGTCATGGGCGACACGGACGTCTGTCCGTTCGACTTCGGCACCTTCGGCAGCCGCTCCATGCCGGACGCGGCGCCGCGCATGCGGGCGGCCGCGGCGGCGGCGCGCGAGGCCCTGATCGAGATCGCCGCCCTGCGCTGGGGGATGGCCCCTGGGGACCTCACGGCGGAGGCCGGGCGCGTCCTCACCGCCGGGGCCGCGCAGGCGGCGCGCGGCATCCCTTACGCCGAGCTGCTCCGGGGCCAGCGCCGCCTCGTGGCCGCCGGGCCGGAGACCGCCGTGACCCCGCCCGCCCGGTGGGTGACCGCGGGCCGGGCTCTGCCGGGCGTGACCGACGCCGCCGCGGCCGCCGCTTCGGGCGCCAAGCGGTACGCGACGGACGCCTCCATGCCCGGCATGCGCCACGGGCGGGTGCTGCGCGCCCCCGCGATCGGGGCGCGCCTGCTGCGGGTGGATACGGCCGCGGCGCGCGCCATCCCCGGGGTCACCGTGGTCGAGGACGGCGAATTCGTGGGCGTGGTGGCGCCGGACCGGCTCACGGCCCTGCGGGCGATCGAGGCCGTGCGGGCGGAGTGGGAGGCCGGGCCCGGAACGGACAACGCCGGCCTGGAGGCCTACCTGCGCGGCCACCCGGCCGCGGGCCGCGGCCAGGGCGCCGGCTTCCATCACGCCGAGGGCGATGCCGACGCCGCGCTCGCGGCGGCGGCGCGGCGTGTCGCCGCCACCTACACCGCCGCCTACATCGCGCACGCGCCGCTGGAGACCCGGGCCGCCCTCGCCTGGTGGCCCGCGGGGGGCCGCCTCACGGTCTGGACGGGTTCGCAGCGCCCGTTCGGCGTGCGGGGCGAGGTCGCGGCCGCGCTCGGGATTCCCGAAGAGCAGGTCCGCGTCGTCATCCCGCCGACCGGGTCCGGATTCGGCGGCCGGCACAACGGCGCGGCGGCCGTGGAGGCCGCGAGGCTCGCCCGGTCGGCGGGCTGCCCGGTCAAGGTGGCCTGGACGCGCCAGGAAGAATTCACGTGCGGCTACTTCCGCCCGGCGGCCGTGATCGACGTCGAGGCCGGCCTGGACGGTTCCGGCCGCCTCAGCGCCTGGACCTTCAAGAATTTCAACTCGGGTGCCCCGGGGATCCAGTGCCCGTACGACGTGCCCAACCAACGGATCGACCACCAGCCGTGCGACTCGCCGCTGCCCCAGGGATCCTACCGCGCCCTGGCGGCCACCGCGAACACGTTTGCCCGCGAGTCGCACATCGACGAGATGGCCCGCGAGGCCGGTGCCGACCCCCTCGAGTTCCGGCTGCGCCACCTCACCGACGACCGGCTGGGGGCCGTGCTCCGCGCCGCCGCGGCCCGCTTCGGATGGGGCACGCCGCCGCCGGGCCGCGGCCGGGGGGCGGGCATCGCGGCCGGGGCGGAGAAGGGCGGGCGGATCGCCACCTGCGCCGAGGTCTCGGTGGACGAGGAGGGCCGCCTGCGGGTCCTCCGGATCGTCGCGGCGTTCGAATGCGGCGCGATCGTGCACCCGGACGGCCTGAAGAACCAGGTGGAGGGCGCGCTCGTCATGGGCCTGGGCGGCGCCCTCTCCGAGGCCATCCGCTTCGAGGGCGGACGCGTCCTGAACGCGTCCTTCTCCGGCTACCGCGTGCCCAGGCTCGGGGACGTGCCGCCGATCGACGTCATCCTCATCGACCGTCCCGACGTCCCCTCCGCCGGGGGGGGAGAGACCCCGATCATCGCGATCGCGCCCGCGATCGCCAACGCGATCCGTGCCGCGACGGGCGTTCGGCCGCACGCGCTGCCCCTGGCTCCGGAGGGGTTCGTGACGGTTGCCCGCAGGACGGAGGCGGCGTCGGCGGGCCGCGCCTGAGCCCGGGGCGCCTCCGGCCCCGCCGTGCCGCGCGTCCGGTCGAGCAGCGCCAGGATGCGGTCCGCGGCCGCGAGGGCGGCGTCCGGCGCCGCGAGGCGGAGCGCGGCGGCGCGCATGGCCCCGACCGTGGCGGGAGCCGCGAGGGTCCGCTCCAGGTGCGCGACGAGCGAGGAGGCGTCCGCGGCGATGACGGCCGCACCCCCCTCCGCCAGCCGGAACGCGTTCTCCCGCTCCTGTCCGGGCGCGGGCGAGAGCACCATCGCAAGGCCGGCGCAGCACGCCTCCGCCGTCGTCGCCCCGCCGGCCTTGCCCACGAGAACGTCGGCGGCGGCGAACAGCCGCGCCATGTTGCGCACGTAGCCGAACACGCGGATGTTGCGCTGCCCGCGGACGGCCCGGGCGACGCGGCGGGCGGCGCGACGGCTGCCGGCGACGGCCACGGCCTGGACGGGGAGCGGCAGCGCCGCGACCGCGCGGCAGGCCGCGATCACCGACCTCGCCTCGTCGAACGCGCCGGGCGTGATCACGACCGTGGGCAGGGTGGGATCGAGACCGAGGTCGGCGCGCACCACGCGGCCGTCGGGCAACTCGCGGAAGGCGCGGCGCACGGGGATGCCGGTCACGGCCACGGCGTCCGGGGGGCAGCCCAACGCCCAGAGCGCCGTGGCCACGGCGGCCGACGGCGCGCAATACAGGTCGACGCCCGGATGCACCCATTGGCTGTGCGCCGCATGGTCGGTGAGCACGACCGCGGTGGCGCCCGACCAAAGCCCGTGGCGCCGGAGGGCGGACAGCGTGCCGGCCTGCTCGGGGAAGGTGCAGACCGCAAGGCGCGGGCGATGGCGGCGCAGGATGGCGAGCAGGCGCCGCTGGCCGAGGCCGTGGAGGCCGCGGTGCAGCCAGGACCCCGGCGCCAGGCGCGCGGTGCCGGTGTAGAACCACTGGAAGGCCGCACGCCAATAGCGCAGGGAGAAGGCATAGCCGTCCCGGATCAGGCGGTGGAGGGCGGGGCCCAGGATCTCGGCCTCGTCCGTGGTCGCGATGCGCAGACCGGGGCGGCGAGCCGCCAGGGCCTCGGCGAGGGCGAGCGCCACCGTGCGGTGGCCCCGGCCGAGGCTCGCCGTGAGCAGCAGGATGTCGGCGGCGACACGGTCCCGATCACCCCGCCCGCGCCCCCACACCTCCGGCCCTCGCCGCATGCGCGCCCCTCCCGGGGCCGGCGCCCCGCGGGCCGTGCCCCTCCCCGCCGCCACGGCCGCGGTCCCGCGCCGCGGCGGCGCGGCCGGGCTTGTTCTGCCGCGGGCGCCCGGCTTCCTCCGCCGCGGGGGCGCCCACCGGGCCCCGGACCGGTCAGTCGGCGATCTTCTCCGCGGGCCGCTCCTCGGCGAAGAAGTCGTCTCGCTTGAGGCGGGCCTGCGGCAGGAAGAACGTCGCGACCAGCGCCGCCAGGCCGAAGAAGAGCGCGATGAGGAAGAGCCGCTGCATGCCGTGGGCGAGCGCCACCCGCACCGCCGAGACGAAGGCGCGGTAGAGGGCGTCGCCGCCGGGAAGGCGCGTGAATTGGGACTGGATGGCGGCCTGCGCCTGCGCGTTGATCAGATTCTGCGGATTCGCCGCGGCCGGGGGCAGGGAGGAGGCCGCGGGCAGCAGGACCTTGAGGCGGGAGGTGAACGCAGCCGTCAGGATCGTCCCCAGGATGGGGGACGCGATGACGCCGCCCAGGGAGGTGACGAACTGCTGCGTGGCGGTGACGGTCCCCATCTCATGGTACGGAAACGCGTTCTGGACGGCGAGGCTCATGATCGGCATCAGCAGGCCGATCCCCACGCCCATGACCAGCATGTCGCGCACGACGGCCCCCCAGTACGCCCCGGGCCCGAGGCGGCTGAGCAGGAACAGCCCCGCGCTCATCAGCAACCCGCCGGCCACGGCCAGGGCCTTGTAGCGCCCGGTGCGGGTCATCACCGGGCCGCTGACGAGCGCTCCGATCATGAAGCTCAGCATCATCGGGGTCATGATCGCCCCCGAGTTCTGCGCCGACATGCCGATGACACCCTGCACGTAGACGGGCAGGAAGAGCATCACGCCGAACATGCCCATGGTCATCAGCAGGCTGATGACGTTGGTCGCCAGGAAGATGCCGTTGCGGAAGAACCGCGTGGGCAGCACCGGCTCGGCCGCGCGGCCCTCGGCCCAGGTGAACAGGGCCAGTACGGCCACGGAAGCGGCGAGCAGCGCCACCACGGGGGCGCTGCCCCAGGCGAAGCGGCTGCCGGCCCAGGTGAAGCCGAGCAGCATCGGGACGATGCCGACGACCAGCAGCAGGCTTCCCGTCCAGTCCACGCGCGCCCGCTGGGCCGTGCGGACGCGGGGCAGCGCGACGCTGATGGCGGCGAGCGCCGCCGCGGCCACGGGGAGATTGATGTAGAAGACCCAGCGCCACCCCCAGTGGTCGGTGATCCAACCGCCCAGGAACGGACCCACGATGGTCGCCAGCCCGAAGACGCCGGTGATGATGCCCATCCAGTTGCCGCGCTCGCGCGGGTTGAAGATGTCGCCGATCGTCGCCCGCGGCATGCTGAGCATCGCACCGGCGCCGATCCCCTGCAGGCCGCGGAACAGGACGAGCTCCAGCATCGTATGCGCCTGCCCGGAGACGGCGGAACCGACCATGAACACCGCGAGCCCGAAGACATAGAACGGCTTGCGACCGTAGATGTCCGACAGGCGGCCGTAGATGGGCACCGTCACCGCCGACGTCAGCATGTAGGCCGTGAACACCCAGGCGTAGATGGCGACGCCCCGGAGGTCCGCCACGATCGTCGGCATGGCCGTGGACACGACCGTCTGATCGAGGGACGAAAAGAACATGGTCAGCAGCACCGCGCCCAGCGCCCACCAGCGCGCGCTCCCCACGATGCGGTTGGTGGTCTGGGCCTCGCCCGCGGACGCGGGCTCCTCCGCCCCCCGCGCCGCCGCGCCGTCCGTGATCGCCTCACCCGTCATGGGCGCCGTCCTCCTCGCCGACCAGTCGCTGCATCAGGCGCTCCAACTCGGCCCGTTCCTCGGACGTCAGGCGGCCCAGACGCCGCTCGACGCCGGCCTCCAGGAGTCCGTGGATCACATCCCTCAACTCGCTCCCGGCCGGCGTCAGCCGGAAGCGGTGGCGGCGCAGGTCCTCGGGCACTCCCTCGCGCACGACATAGCCTTCCGCCTCCAGCGTCTTGAGCAGGCGGCTCGCGGTGGGCGGCGGCATGCCCAACTCGCGGCACATTTCGGACGGGAAGGGATAGCGGTCCACCAGGTCCAGCATGAAGGCGGTGCTGGTGGCGAGACCGCGCTCCCGGAGGGCCGGTTGGACCTCGGCGGCCAGGAACAGCCGCAGGCGCTGGAAGTGGTGCAGGAGCCCGGTAGGAGTCACGGGAGGTCATGATAGTCGCCGCCGCCGGGTAGTGTCAAGCGAAAATGTTCTGCATGGAACGATATCCCCGCGGAGCGCGGGGGCGGCGCGCCGCCCCCGGGGCCCGAAGGGCCCATTGACACTGCGTTTCGGGCCATGCTAGGTTGCCCTTTGGGCTGCGGGCCGCGGGCACCGACGGTGGCGGCGGGCGTGTGCCGGAGCCGCGGGCCCTGCTGTTCGCCCGGCGACGCCTCGCCTCTCTGGCCGGCCTGGACGACCTGGCCGGGCCTCGGGCGGGGTCTTTGTTTTTTCCCGCCGGGCGCCGGCCGCCGGGTTGCGCCGTCCCAGCGGAGCCGCCCGAGGGAGGGACATCCGTGGCCGTCGATCCCGCGATCCCGGACCAGCTGCTCATGGTCCCGGGCCCCACTCCCGTGCTCCCCGAGGTGCGCGCGTACGGCGCCCGGCCGCTGATCAACCACCGCAGCCAGGACTTCCGCGAGCTCTACCGGCGGCTCCACGAGGGCCTGCGCCAGGTCTTCCAGACGGAGCACGACGTCTTCGTGTGGCCGGCGTCCGGGACGGGCGCCCTGGAGTGCGCGGTCGTGAACTGCTTCAGCCCGGGGGAGCGGGTGCTGGTCCTCCCGATGGGCGCCTTCGGCGAGCGGTTCGCCGAGATCGCCGAGGCCTTCGGGCTGCGCGTGGAACGGATGCCCGCCGAATACGGCGCCGCCCCGGATGCGGAGGCGGTGGCCGAGCGCCTCCGGCGCGAAGACGGAGCGTTCGCGGGCGTGCTCTGCACCTTCAACGAGACGTCGACGGGCGTCCTCCTCCGGCAGGCCGCCATCGCCGCCGCCGTCCGCCGGCACGCCCCGGATGCGCTCCTCCTGGTGGACGCCGTGAGCGGCCTCGGAGGAGCCGACCTGCGGACCGACGAGTGGGACTGCGACGTCGTGATCGCGGGCTCGCAGAAGGCCCTGATGATCCCCCCCGGTCTCGGCGTCCTGGCCGTGGGCCCGCGGGCCCTCCGCGCCGGCGAGCGGGCGCGGCTGCCCCGCTCGTATTGGGACTGGCGCCCGTACAAGGCGATGCAGCACCACGGAGAGACCCCTTACACGCCTGCCGTGTCGCTCTGGTACGAGCTGGACGCGGCGGTGCGGCGCATCCTGGCGGAGGGCCTGCCCGCGGTGTTCGAGCGGCACAAGAAGATGCGCGCCGTCGCGCGGGCGGCGTTTCCGGCCGCCGGGTTCCCCCTGCTGGCCTCGGAGGCCGACGCCTCGCCCACCGTCACCGCGGCGTGCCTGCCCGCCGGCCTGGCCTTCCCTGCCCTGCAGGAGGGGTTGGAGCGCCGCGGCGTCCAGGTGGGCGGCGGCATGGGCCCGCTGCGCGGGCGGATGATCCGCATCGGCCACATGGGCGCCCTGGGCGCCGCCGACCTGCTCCGCTTCTTTGCGCTGTTCGACGACGTCCTGGCGGACCTCGGCGCCGGCGGCGCCGGACGGGCGCACGCGGCGGCGGCGGCCGCCGCCGCGCGCGTCGGCCTCGCCCCGGAGGGCTGAACGATCGGGCCCCGGCGCGGGAGTGCGGGTGCCGCCGCGGCGGATGCCAGGTGGGGAGTGGGACGGCGTGGCGCGCATCCTGGTGACCGAGCCGATCGACGAGGGCGGCCTGGAGGTGCTGCGCCGGGGGCACGAGGTGGTGGCGCTCGGCTCCTGCACGCCGCGGGAACTCCTCGAGCACATCCCCGCCTTCGACGCCCTCGTCGTGCGCAGCGCCACCGACGTCACCGCGGAGGTCATCGCCGCCGGCCGCCGTCTGCAGGTCATCGGCCGGGCCGGGGTCGGCGTGAACAACATCGACGTCGAGGCCGCCACCGCCCGGGGGATCGTGGTCGTCAACGCGCCCGACGGCAACACCATCGCGGCGACGGAGCAGACCTTCGCGCTGCTCCTGGCGCTCGCGCGGCACACCCCGGACGCGGTGGCGTCGCTGCGGGCGGGTCGTTGGGAACGCCAGCGCTTCATGGGCACCGAACTGCGCGGCAAGACGCTGGGCGTCATCGGGCTGGGACGCATCGGCCAGGAGGTGGCCCGGCGCGCCCAGGCCTTCGGCATGGACGTCTGCGGCCACGATCCGTTCCTTCCGGCCGAACGGGCGGAGGCCCTCGGCATCCGTTTTCTACCCATCCCCGACGTGCTCGGGCGCGCGGACGTGCTCACCGTCCACACGCCGCTGACGCCGCAGACGCGGGGCATGATCGGCTCCGCCGAACTGGCGCGCATGAAGCCGTCCGCCCTGGTGCTGAACTGCGCCCGGGGCGGCATCATCGACGAGGCCGCCCTGTACGAGGCCCTGGCGGCTGGGCGGCTCGGCGGCGCGGCCCTCGACGTCTTCGACCGCGAACCCGCCACGGACAGCCCGTTGCTGCGGTTGCCCAACGTGGTGGCGACCCCGCACCTCGGCGCCTCGACTCGCGAGGCCCAATCGGCCTCGGCGCTGGAAGTGGCGCGCTCGGTGGCCGCCATCCTGGCGGGCGACCCCGTGCAGACGGCGGTCAACCTGCCGGGGCTCTCGGAACGCGAGTGGGAGCAGGTCCAGCCGCTCGTGCGGCTGGGCGAGCTCCTGGGGCGCGTGTACGTGCAGGCGATGGGCGGGCGGCTCGGCGACGTGGAGGTCGTGGCGCCCGAGCTGCCGGGCCGGGGCGGCGAGTGGGTCGCCGCGGCCGCGATCCGCGGCCTGATGGTCGGCGTGGTCGACGACGTGGTCAACCTGGTGAACGCGCGCCGCGTCGCCGCGGCGCACGGAATCCGGGTGACGCTCGCCACCTCGCCCTCCGCCGACCCACGCGCTCTGGCCCTGCGCGTCGCGGCCGCCTCGGCCGGCGAGGCCGCGCGCTCGGTCGGCGGCCACGCGCAGCCGGACGGCACCCTGCGGCTGACCGACCTGGACGGGATGCCGGTCGACCTGGCGGCGGCCCGCTTCATGCTCGTGACGCGGCACGACGACCGGCCGGGGCTCATCGGCCGGGTGGGCACCGTGCTCGGCCGGGCCGGTGTCAACATCGCCGCGATGCTGGTCGGCCGCCGCTCGGTGCGCGGCGCCGCCGTCATGGTGCTGTGCGTCGACGACGCGGTGCCGCCGTCCGCGCTCGGCGAGATCCGCGCCATCGGCGAGGTGTCCTCGGTGCACAGCGTCGAACTGCCGGCCTCCCTCCTGGATGCGGGCCGGTAGGGCGCGTCGGGGCGCCCCGGATGGCGAGCCGTCCGCCGCCCTGGTAGCCTGGGCGGAAGGTCTCTCGCTCCGGCCGGTCTGCGCCGCCGCCGGGGGGAGCCCGGTCCCGCCGCTCCCGGTATAGGTCGCCGGGCTTGGGGCAAGCTGGCAGTCCGCAAGGGCGCTCCACCCCGCGCCGGCGCCGCCCCGGCGGGCCGGGGGCGGCGCGAGCCACCGCCGCCGCACGACATGGGAGCCGTCGCGGCCGCCCCGGGAGGTCGTACCCGTGCCGCCGATGGACATGGCCCGCCTCACGCCCGCGGTCGCGGTGCACCTCTTCTATAGCGACGTCCTGTGGACCGGCTCCGGCCTGCTGGTCGCCGCCTACGTCGTCTGGATGCTGCGGAGGTTTGCCCGCCCGCGGTCGGGCGCGCGGCCGCCCGCGGCCACGCCCCGCCCGGCACCCGACCTCGCCCGCCGGGTCCTCGTCGTCGGCCTCGGGTCGCTCTGGGTGCTGGACGGATTGCTCCAGCTCCAGCCGGGCATGGTCACCAGCTTCCTGAGCGGCGTCGTGGCGCCGCTGCTGGCCGGCCAGCCGGCGCCGGTCGCCGCCGCGATGGAGGCGGGGGTGCGCCTCTGGGGCGTCAACCCCATCGTCTGGAACGTCGTCGCGACCTACGCGCAGCTTCTCATCGGGCTGTCGATCCTGTTCGGGGCCGAGGGCGGCCTCCGGCGGGCCGGGCTGTGGGCGTCGCTTTCCTGGGGGCTCATCGTCTGGATCTTCGGCGAGGGGCTCGGCGGGCTGTTCGTGGGGGGCAGCTGGTTCACGGGTCTCCCCGGTTCGACCCTGCTCTACTCCGTGGCCACCGTCCTGCTGCTGCTGCCCCCCGAGTCCTGGCGCCGCGGCGCGTGGCTCCGGCCCCTGGCCGCCGGACTCGCGGCCTACTGGCTGCTCAGCGCGGCGCTGCAGGCCTGGCCGCCCGCCGGCTGGTGGAGCGCGACGGGCCTGCCCTCGGAGATCGGCGGCATGGCCGACATGAACCAGCCGGCGTTCTTGGCGGCATCGCTCCACGCGTTCGCCCAGGTGGTCTCCCGGGCCCCGGCGGCGTGGAACGCCGCCATGGTCCTCGGCCTCCTCGGCCTGGCCCTCGCCTGGTGGCGGTGGCCCGACAGCCCGGCGACGTGGGCGGCGACGCTGGTCTGGGAGTTCCTCGGGTGGTGGCTGGGCATGGACTTCGGCGTCCTGGGCGGTATGGGCACCGACCCGAACAGCGGGCCCATCCTCATGCTCCTCGTCGTCGGCCAGGGCGCGGCCCGCCGGGCCCTGGCCGGCCGCAGGGCCGGGACCTGGGATGGCGCGCCCGCGCTCGCGGCGGCCTCGCCGGGGGCCGGCATGGCGCCGCCCGACATGCGGCTGGCGGATTGGGCCGGGCCCATCGTTCCGGACGACCGCGGCGGTATCGCCCAGCGAGGCGCGCGCCGGTGAGGTGGAATTGGCGCTGGTCCGTGGGCGTATGCACGGGCGCGGCGGTGGTCCTGTTCACGTCGCAGTACCTGCGCCGCGCCCCGTCGGCACACCTGACCCCCCAGGCCACGGTGGCCCTCGCGGCGACGGGGATGACCCCGCTGGGCGGCGGGCCCGCGCCGAACTTCACGCTCACCGACCAGAACGGCGCCCCGGTCTCTCTGGATGCGTTCCGCGGCCGGGCCGTGATCCTGGCGTTCCTCGATCCCGTGTGCTGGTCCGAATGCCCGATGCAGGCCCAGGAGATGAAGGCCGTCGACGGCCTCCTGGGCCCGGCGCGCGCATCGCGCGTCGCGCTCGTCGCGGTGGCCGCCAACCCGATCTACCACAGCGTCACGGACGTCCTGCGCTTCACGCAACAGGAGGACCTCGCCGGCGTCGGCAACTGGACCTTCGCGACGTCGTCCTCGCTCCCCGCCCTGCAGAAGGTCTGGGCCTCCTACTACGAGACGGTGACCGTGCCCCAGAACGACATGGTGGACCATACCCAGCTCTTCTACATCATCGGACCGGGCGGTACCCTCGACTACGTCAGCAACCCGGAGACCGAGCCGGCCTACTTCCAGGGCACGATCCAGCTCCTCGCCGCATACGTGCTGAAGGTCCTGCACGCGTCGCCCCAATTGGAGCCGACCCAGCCCGCCATGCCGGCCCCCGCCCCGTCCAACCCCATCCAGACTCCGGGGCCCGTGGCCGCCGACTTCTGGTCGCCGACCCAGGGGCTGCTCATCGTGAACGCGCCGCCGTACCAGCTCGTGTACTCGACGACGGACGGCGGGGCGACCTGGACCGACGAGGGACCGCCGGGGATCGGCAAGCAGGGGGGGCTCGCCTGGTCCTGGGGCGCCCCGGGCAGCGCGTGGATCCTCATCCGCCCCTTCTACTGGATGGCCAACACGAGCGTCGACGCCACCAGCACCGCGGGCGCCACCTGGGTGCCGCCTGCCGTGCTGGCGGGGGCCCCGCCGTCCGGCTCCACGTCCCCCGTCGCGGGCGCCGGGCCGGAACGCGCGGGGGTCCTCTCCGGCGGCCGGCTCTGGACGACGGACGACGGCGGCCAGCACTGGAGCGCGGCGGCGGTCCTCCCCTCCGGGGTGACGGAGCCCGGGCTGGGCTGGGCCCCCTCGGGCGGGACGCCCTGGCTGGGCGGCGGCGGTGCCGCGCGCGGCACCGCCTGGCTGTGGTCGGGGCAGGGCCCGGGTTGGACGTCCGTCCGCCTGCCGGTACCCGCGGCCATGGCCGGCGCGTCGGTCGTGTCCCTCGCGCCTTCTTGGACGTCCGCCCAGGACGGTCTCGACGTGCTCGCGGGCACGCTCGGCTCCGAGACCATGGTCTGGGCCGACACCACGAACGACGGCGGGCGGAGCTGGACGGCGGCGCTGCCGCCCCTGGCGGCGGTGAACCCCTTCGGCGGGGGCGTCCAGGAGGCCGGCGGAGACGTGTATGCGCTGTCGGCGCGTGGCCAGGTGGAGATCGGCGCCCCCGGGACCGGCACGTGGGCCCCGGACGGCGTCCCCGTGCCGGCGGGCGGCGTCCGGGCGCTGGATTTCCTGAGCGCCCGCCAGGGTTGGGTGATCGCCGGCGGACGGGCCGGCACCGATCTCTACCGCACCACGGACGGCGGGGCGCATTGGCAGCGGGTCGTGCTGCCGGCCGTGGGCTGACGGGGGCGTGCCGCCCGTTCCGCCGCCGACAGGACCCGGGCCGCGCCGCGCGAACGCCGGTCGGGGACCGGGGCGGCGCGGAAGGCGGGGATCGAGGTGCAACCGATCCGGGGCAACGTGGAGGCCGTCGAAGGCGCCCTGCGCTCCTTCGCGGGAGGGCCGGCCTGGGTCCACGCCGAGTGGATCCCCGGCGGATTCCTGCGCAACATGCGCGTCGACGTGACGGCGGCCTACGTCCGGGGCGGCGGCCCCTATCGCGTCGCCCTCCGCTGCGCCGGCGACGCCTGGGTCCGCATCGAGGACGTCACGGACTGGGAGCTCGACCCCGAAGGGCGGCTGTGCCTGCTCGCCTGGGGTGACGCGGAGCAGCGGTTGTCCCGCACGCTGGAGATCAGCCCGCGCCCCTTTCCGGCGTGAACGCCGGGGCCCCGCGCGGAGGGGGAGGGCGAGGCCGGTGGGGCGGCGCCTGTTGGTGGTCCTGGCCCATCCGGACGACGAAACGTTCATCTGCGGCGCGGCCATCGCGGCGTTCGCCGCAGCCGGGGGCAGCGTCCGGCTGCTCTGCGCCACGCGGGGCGAGCACGGGCGGCGCCTCGGCAAGCCCCCGTTCGCCACCCGGGAGCGGCTGCCGGAGGTGCGCGAGGCCGAGACGCGCGCGGCCTGCGCGGCGCTCGGCGTGGCCGACGTCGCCTTCCTCGGGCTGCGCGACAAGTGCCTGGAGTTCGAGGACGCGGACGCCCTCGCCGCCGCCGTCGCGGTCCACATCCGGCGCTGGCGGCCGGAGGGCGTCGTGACGTTCCACGAGGCGCGCGGCGGACACACCGACCACTGCGCCATCGGGCGGGCCGCCACGCTGGCCTGGCAGCGCAGCCCGGAGCCCGACTGGCATCCGGAGCAGTGGGACGGCCTCGCGGCCGGCGCCGCCCCGGGGCCCCGCCTCTACTGGATCGCGGGCCGGGAGCTCTCCGAGCATCCGGAGCGGTTCGGGTCGACTTCGGCCGCCGTCACGACCGTCTCCGGATCGCAGGTGTCCCGGCGCGTCATGGAGGCCCACAGAGCCCACCGGACGCAGACGGAACTCGACGCGGGGCTGTGGGGCGAGGACGCCCCGGTCCTGGAGCGCTTCGCCCGCCGCCGGGAGATCTACCAACAGGCGGCGCCGCCGTTCGCCGCGGGGGAGCGGGGCCTGCTCGGCACCCAGACGGACGGGAGCGGCGACACGGCGTAGAGGCGCGGACGGCCCTGCGGCACCTTTCCGGGCGGGCCTGGTCGGGATCCCCCGCCCCGAGGTACCATGGGCGCAGAGCACCGACACCCGCGCCAGCCCGCGGGGAGGAAGGAGGTGAACAGGTATGCGCAGCGTCCGCTCCGGCGCGGTCGCGGCGGCCATCGCCCTCGCGGCGTTCCTGGCGGTCGCCGCTCCCGTCGCCGCCGCGTGTCCCGGAATGGGCGGGCCCGCCCAGACGCAGTCCACCGCCGGAAGTTCGGCCGGGACCTCCGCCACGCCCCTCGCGATGGCCACCACCCCGGTCGCCGTGGCCGCCGCGACTCCGTCCCCCACGCTCCCGCAGCCCCCGGCGGCACCCCGGTCGTGGGAGGCCCGCGCCGCCGCCGTCCTCGGCCGCGTCGGCCGCGCCCTCCTCGGGTCCCTGCGTTCCGCCCTCGCGGTCTTCGCGCGCACGATGGCGCTGGCGCCGCTCCGCCCGGTCTGATCCCTCCCGCCGCCGCGAGGCCCGGGCGGACGGCCGGCAGCCGCCGGGTCCGCCCGGGCGCGCGGGGCCCGCTGGGCTCAGGGGAAGCTGCGGCCCGGCGAGCACGCGGCGCAGGCCGCGGCAAGGCGCGCCGCGGCGGCGGGACAGCTGCCCAGGTGGAGGTGGACGTAGCCCGCGAGCACGGAACCCCGGGCGAAGCCATCCGCGACCGGAGGCCCGCCCGCGGGCCGGCCCAGCTCCCAGGCGGGCTCCCACGCCCCGTCCCACTCCACGCGGCTCCAGTGGAACTCATGGCCCCGGGCCAGGCCGCCGTCCGGCAGCAGCAGGTTGGGGCGCCGGGCCCGCACCTCGCGGTAGCCGAACCCCGCCGGTCCCGGCGTCATGACCGTCCTGGCCGGGATGACCCCGGCCATGGCATGGCTCCGTCCGTCCTCGTCGACCAGCTCGCGGCAGAGGTATTGGAAGCCGCCGCACTCCCCCCACACGGGGAGGCCCGCCGCGGCCGCCGCGGCGACGGCCTGGCGCGCCCCCACGTTCGCGGCGAGCCGCCCGGCGAAGCGCTCCGGGAACCCGCCGCCGAAGTACAGGCCGGCGACGCCCGCCGGCGGGGCCGGGTCGCGGAGCGGGCTCCAGGGCACGAGATCGAGGCCCTGCGCCCGGAGCAGGTCGAGGTTGTCCTCGTAATAGAAGTGGAAGGCCTCGTCGCGCGCGACCGCCAGCCGGGGGCGCGATCCGCCCGACGCCCCGCCGGGGTGGGGCCGGCCTGCCGGCCGGGGCGGATCGAGCGCGCCCGGACCCCGGGCGCGGAGGGCGCGCAGCAGGCCGTCCAGATCGACGCCTGCGGCCACGGCGCGCGCGGCGGCCGCCACCCAATCGGCCCCCTCCGCCGCCGGACGGAGGCCCAGGTGCCTCTCGGGAACGCGGATGGCCGGGTCCGGGGCGATGCAGCCGAAGACCGGCAGGCCCGTGGCGTCCGCGACGGCCGCGCCGAGGGCCTCGGCGTACGGCCCGGGCCGCACGCGATTGACGATGAAGCCGGCGAAGGGCAGGTCGGGATCGCAGCGGCAAAGGCCCAGCGCCACGGCC
Organism: Bacillota bacterium; assembly: GCA_021791815.1. Lineage (GTDB taxonomy): Bacteria > Bacillota > Sulfobacillia > RBS10-35 > JAJYVN01 > JAJYVV01. Next base: position 17,720 of record JAJYVV010000005.1, read on the forward strand.
CGCAGCGTCCGGCCGGCCGTGTGGCCGTCGAGGACGGCGACGACCGGGGCGCCGAGGAGGCGGGCCACGTGGGCCGTGCTCGCCTCGTCGGACCCGGGCGACATGCCGTCGAACAGGCCCATGACGCCCTCGATGACGCAGACGTCGGCCTGGGCGGCCGCGGCGGCGTACGTCGCGCGCAGGCAATCGGGCGGCACCATCCAGGAATCCAGGTTGCGACTGGGGCGGCCCGCGGCCGCCGAGTGGTGTCCGGGGTCGATGAAGTCCGGACCGACTTTGAAGGGCTGAACCCGCAGGCCCCGCGCCCGCAGGGCGCCGATCAGCCCGACGGCGGCGGTCGTCTTCCCGGCGCCGGTGCCGGCCGCCGCCACGACCACGGGCGCGGCGCCGCTCACAGGATCGCGGCGAGGATGGCCTTCGCGGCGTGCAGGCGGTTGCCGGCCTGCTCGAACACCACCGACGCCGGACCGTCCATGACCTCGTCCGTGACCTCCTCGCCGCGGTGGGCGGGAAGGTCGTGCAGGAAGACCGCATGCGGAGCGGCCAGGGCCATGAGCGCGGCGTCCACGCGGTAGGGCTCGAGGGCGCGGCGGCGCGCGCCGGCTCCCGCCTCGAACCCCATGCTGACCCACGTGTCGGTGTAGACGGCGTCGGCACCGGCCACGGCCTCGCGCACGTCCGCCGTCACCTCGATGGATCCCCCGGTGGCGCGCGCGTCGGCGCGCGCCGCCTCCAGCACCTGCGGGTCCGGGCGGAACGCCTCCGGAGCGCCCACCCGCAGCGCGAAGCCCGCCTTGGCGGCGGCGAAGCACAGGGAGTGGCAGACGTTGTTGCCATCGCCCACGTACGCCACGCGAAGCCCGCCGAGGTGCCCGAATCGCTCGCGCAGGGTCAGCATGTCGGCCAGGGCCTGCGAGGGATGGAGCAGGTCCGTGAGCGCGTTGACGACGGGCACCGACGCGGCCGCGGCCAGCTCCTCGATCTCGGCGTGGCCGAACGCCCGGATCACGATGGCGTCGACGAGCTGGCTCAGGACGCGGCCCGTGTCCGCCACCGTCTCCCCGCGCGCCAGCTGCATCTCGCCGCCCTGGAGGCACACCGCATGCCCCCCGAGCGCCGCGGTCGCCACCTCGAAGGACACGCGGGTGCGCGTCGACGGCTTCAGGAACAGGAGGGCGACGCTCCGTCCCGCGAGCGGGCGGGCCCCGGCGGCCGCGCCCCCCCGCTTCCAGGCCAGGGACGAGGCCACCAGGCCCTCGACCTCCGCAGGTGTGAAATCATGCAGCGAAAGGAAGTCGCGGCCGCGCAGCGCTCCCGCCTCGGGCACCGCCGCGGTCGCGATCGCAGCCGCCGGCCGCATGGCCACCCCTCTTCCCGCTCCCGGATCGCCCGCCCGCGCGGAAATGTGCATAATTATACCGTCCGGCGGAAGGGTGTCAACGCGCGTGCGGCCGCGGGCCGTCCCGAGCCGTGGCGGAAGGGACGCGCCGGGGCCGGCCCGAACGGAGAGGCGGCCGGGGAGCGCCGCGCGCCCGGACCCGCCGCAGGGCGGCGGGAACGCCCGGGTACGGGGAGAGGTACGCGCCGATGTATCAGAAGATCCTGATCGCCAATCGGGGCGAGATCGCCGTGCGGGTCATCCGGGCCTGCCGCGAGCTCGGCGTCCGTACCGTCGCGGTGTACTCCGAGCCCGACCACGACGCCCTGCACGTGCGGCTCGCCGACGAGAGCGAGGCCATCGGCCCGGCCAAGGCGGCCGAGAGCTACCTGAACGTGCAGGCGATCCTCGGCGCGGCCACGCGCCACCACGTCGACGCGATCCACCCCGGCTACGGATTCCTCGCGGAGAACTCCCACTTCGCCGCCGTGTGCAAGACCTGGGGGCTCGATTTCATCGGCCCGGAACCGGAGACGATCGAGCGCATGGGCAGCAAGACGGCCGCCCGGCAACGCATGCAGCAGGCCGGTGTACCGGTGGTGCCGGGCACCCCGGGGGCCTGCTCGGAGGAGGAGGCCGTCGCCTTCGCCACCGAGGCCGGATTCCCCGTGCTGATCAAGGCGTCGGCGGGGGGCGGGGGCCGGGGCATCCGCGTGGCGCAGACGCCCGACGAGCTGCGCGCCGCGTTCGGCTCGGCGGCGCGGGAGGCCGCGGCGTCCTTCGGCAGCCCGGAGCTGTATGTGGAGCGGTATCTGAGCAGCCCCCGCCATGTCGAGTTCCAGGTGCTCGCCGACCGCCACGGCCACGTCCTGCATCTTTTCGAGCGGGACTCGTCGCTCCAACGGCGGCGGCAGAAGGTCCTGGAGGAGGCGCTGTCCCCCCGGCTCACCCCGCGCCTGCGGGCCGAGATGGCGGCCGCGGCCGTGGCCGCGGCGCGCGCCGTGCACTACGTGGGGGCGGGCACCGTCGAGTTCCTGGTCGACGGGGACGACCGGTTCTACTTCCTCGAGATGAACACCCGCATCCAGGTGGAGCACCCGACGACCGAGATGATCACCGGGATCGACATCGTCAAGGAGCAGATCCGGGTCGCCGCCAACGAGCCCCTGCGGATCGGGCAGTCGGAGGTTGAGGCGCGCGGGTGGTCCGTCGAATGCCGCATCAACGCCGAGGATCCGGACAACCGCTTCGCGCCGTCGCCCGGGACCATCACGCGCTGGTCGCCCCCGGCGGGACCATGGGTGCGGGTGGACGACGGCGCCTACCCCGGATACACCGTGCAGACGCATTACGATTCGCTGCTCTGCAAGGTGATCAGCTGGGGCCGGGACCGGCCCGAGGCGATCGCCCGCATGTCGCGGGCCCTCGCCGAATTCGAGGTCGAGGGGATCCGGACCACCCTGCCGATGCACCGGCGGATCCTCGCCGACCCGGATTTCCTCGCGGGGCTGTACGACACGGGCTGGCTGGAGAACACCTTCATGGCGCGCGGCGCCCAGCGGGCCTAGGTCGGCGGCGCATGGCCGCCCCGAGTGCGGGTACGCTGGACGAGGCGCCGCGGCCCGCGGCGGGACGTTCCGACGGTTCGGCACCGGAAGTCAGGGATGAGGGAGGGACGGCGCATGATGAGCGCGGTCCTGGACGCGTTCCGCCTCGACGGGCGGGTGGCCTTCGTCACCGGCGCCTCCCGGGGCTTCGGCCGGGTCATCGCGCAGACCTATGCGCGGGCCGGCGCCGACGTGGTCCTGTGCAGCCGCAGCGCCGCCGACATCGGCGCCGCGGCCGAGGAGATCGCGGGCGAGACCGGGCGGCGCTGCATCGGCGTCCCGGCCGATGTGACGGATCCGGCGGCGGTGGACCGGGCGGTGGGGACGGTCCTGGAGACGTTCGGCCGCCTCGACATCCTGGTCAACAACGCGGGCGTCAACATGCGCCGCTCCATCGAGGAGTTCAGCGACGAGGAGTGGCGCCGCGTCGTGGGCACCAACCTCGACGGCACGTTCCACTGCTGCCGCGCGGCGGCGCGGCCCATGAAGGAACGGCGGTACGGCCGCGTGGTGAACGTCTCCTCCATGATGGCCGCGGTCTCCCTCGCCGGCCGCGTCCCCTACACGGCCGCGAAGGCCGGCGTCTCCGCCCTGACGCGGACCCTCGCCCTGGAGTGGGCGCCCCACGGCATCAACGTGAACGCCCTCTGCCCCGGACCCTTTCTCACCGAGATGAACCAGCCGCTCACGCAGAACCCGGAGATGTTCGAGTTCTTCCGCAGCCGCATCCCCCTCGGCCGCTGGGGCAACCCGCCCGAGATCGCCGGCGCGGCGCTGTTCCTCGCCTCCGAGGCCGCGAGCTTCGTCACGGGCTCCAGCCTCTACGTCGACGGGGGCTGGACGGCGCAATAGGGATGAGGCAGCCGCCCAGGGCTCAGTATGGGTTGGCGACGGCGCCCGGGACCGCGCCTCCCCCGGGTGCAAGCGCCGCCGTGGCGCCCGGGACGGCCGGCGTGGACGGGGCGGGCGACGGCGCCTGGGGGAGCCGCGCGAACCACAGGGCGAGGGCCCGATAGATGGCGAAGGCGATCCGCTCCTGGTAGCCCGGCTCCGCCAGCATCCGAGCCTCGCGCGGATTGGAAAGGAATCCGATCTCGACGGTCACGCCCGGCATGTCGGCGTGGTTGAGCACGTAGTGGTCGATGTGCTCGGAGATGACGCGCCTGGTCTCCCCGGTCACGCGCTGGAACTGCTCCTGCATCACGGTCGCCAGTTCCTTGCTTTCGCGGAAGCGCTGGGCGTTGTAGAAGGTCTGGGCGCCGTGCTCGGCGGGGTTCGAAAAGTGGTTGGCGTGGATGCTGACCACGACGTCCGCGGCGGAAGCGTTGATCAACGCCACCCGGGACCGCAGATCGACCCGCTTGCGGGCCGTCGGGCCGCCCTCCGTCTGGGCCGCCAGGTCGCTGTCGCCGGTCCGCGTGAGGACGACGATGGCGCCGGCCTGTTGGAGCATGGCCGCGACGCGCAGGCTCACGGCGAGGACCACGGTGTCCTCGTTCGTGCCCGAGGCGGCGATCGCGCCCGGATCGATGCCGCCGTGGCCGGGATCGACGGCCACGACGCGGCCGCGCAGGCTGTAGACGGCGGCCGCCCACGCCTTGGCCCGCGCCCGTTGCTGGGCCCACCATCCCCCTGTGACCAGGAGCGCCGCCACGCAGAAGCCGGCGAGGGCCCTCGTCGCCCCGAGACCGACCCGGGCCCGCGGCCTGCCCGCCCCGCTTCCGCCGCCCACGCGGACACCCCTCCCGCCCCTCGTATGCGGGGACGGGGGTGGCCATGCCGCGACGCTCAGCGCTTGCTGAACTGGGGCGCCTTCCGGGCCTTCTTCAGACCGTACTTGCGCCGCTCCTTGGCCCGCGGGTCCCGGGTGAGGAACCCGGCCTTCTTCAGGACGCCGCGCAGCTCGCCGTCGACCTTGAGCAGGGCCCGCGCGACGCCGTGGCGCACGGCGCCGGCCTGTCCGGAGACGCCGCCGCCTCCGACGCGCACCAGCACGTCGTACCGCGCCTCGGTCTCCGTCAACTGCAGCGGCGCCCGCACCAGGGCCTGCAGGGTCGGAAGGGGGAAGTAATCCTCCACCGGACGGCCATTGACGATGATCCGCCCGTTACCCGGCACCAGCCGAACGCGCGCGACGGCTTCCTTGCGCCGCCCCGTTCCCCAATATTGGAGCGCGACCTTCCTCGAAGCGGGCACGGCGCTTCCCCCCTGCGGGTGTGGGTCCGGGTCGGCCGGGCTAGAGGCCGGATACGGGCTGCTGCGCCTGGTGCGGGTGCTCCGGCCCCGCATACACCTTCAGCTTGCGGAGCATGGCGCGGCCGAGCGGCGTCTTGGGCAGCATGCCGCGCACGGCTAGGCGCACCACGCCCGTGGGGTCCTTGGCCAGGAACTCGCGGTACGGCATCGTCTTCAGGCCGTCCATGTAGCCGGTGTGCCAATAGTGGAACTTGCGGTCGAGCTTGCGGCCCGTGAGGGCGACCTTGGCGGCGTTGACGACCACGACGTAGTCGCCGGTGTCCATCGACGGCGTGTACATCGCCTTGTGCTTGCCCCGCAGCACCATCGCGACCCGGGACGCGAGCCGTCCCAGGACCTCGCCGTCCGCGTCGACGACGTGCCACTTGCGTTCGATGTCCGCCGGTCGGGCCGAGTAGGTGGCCTGCACCCCGTGTCACTCCTTGCGAAAGGACAGCCGATATACTTTACGGCCCGAGACCCCCGCGGTCAAGAACGGACCGCCGGGCGGCCATGGAGCCGGGGCGGCGGGGGGCAGCCCGAACCGCCGGGGATAGCGCACGTGGAGCAGGCAGAGCCCCCAGGGAGGGAGGCTGGGGCCGGCCTCCGCGCGACGGCCCTCGGCGAGGATGCGGGGTACGTCCGCCGGGCGGAGCGCGCCGCGGCCCACCTCGACGAGGGTGCCGGCGATGGCCCGCACCATCCGATACAGGAACCCGTCCGCCTCCACGTCGATCGCCAGCCAGGGGGGCGCGCTGCGCACGGTGCACTCCAGCACCGTGCGGGTGGCGTCGGCAACGGGCCGCGCGCTCCCCGCGAACGCGGCGAAGTCGTGCCGGCCCGCCAGGGCCCGGGCGGCCTCCGCCATCGCCGCCACGTCCAGCGGTCCGGCGCGGTGCCACGCGCAGTCCCGCCAGAACGGCGAGGCCACGGGATCCCGCCAGATCAGGTACCGGTACCGCTTCGAGAGGGCGCTGAAACGCGCGTCGAAATCCGGCGGCACGTCCCACGCGGCCACGGCGGCCGCATCCGCGGGCAGCCGGGCCTGGAGCGCGAGAGGCAGCCGGGCAGCGGGCATCCGCACCGACGGCGGGAGGCGGCAGTCGACGACCTGGCCGAGGGCGTGGACGCCCGCGTCGGTCCGACCGGCCCCGCGGACCGCCACCGCCCTGCCCGCGAGGTCGCCCAGGGCCGCCTCCAGGACCTGCTGCACCGTGCGCGGGCCGGCCTGGCGCTGGAAGCCGGCGAAGCCCGCCCCGCGGTAGGCGCAGACCAGCGCGACGGGCCGCCCCTCGCCCCGTGCGGGCGTCGCCGTGCCGGGCCTCACGCGCCGCCCCTCCAGCCCACCGACGCCGCGACCACCGAGACCGCGAGCGCCAGGGCGGCGCCGGCCGCGACAAGGTCTGCGCGGCCGAAGCGCGACTGGCGCCATCGGCTCCGGCCCTCCTCGCCGCGATAGCCGCGGGCCTCCATCGCCAGCGCCAACTGGTCGGCACGGCGGAAGACGCTGAGGAGCAGGGGCACGACCAGGGCGACGAGGGCCCGCAGCCGGGCGCGGCCGGGCGATTGCAGGTCCGCCCCCCGGGCGGCCTGCGCCGCGGCGATCCGCTGGGCCTCCTCCGCGAGGACGGGAATGAAGCGCAGGGCCAGGCCGGTCATCAGGGCCAGCTCGTGAGCCGGCACGCCGATCCGGCGGAACGGCCGGAGGAGGCGCTCCATCCCGGCGACGAGGTCCAGCGGCGCGGTCGTCGCCGTGACGAGGGCGGCCTGCAGGACCAGGAGCCCGAGGCGCACGGCGGCGGCCAGCGCCTCCGACAGGGCGAGCGACGAGACCAGCAACGGGCCGATCCGCCATTCGACGCCCGGCCGCTGCCCGGGGGCGGGCACGGGGCCGAGCAGGACACCCAGGGCGAACGTCGCCACCACAAGGTAGGCGAGGACGCGGTTGCCCCGCCACAGGGCCCCGAGGGGCGGCCGCGCGGCCACGAGCCACGCGGCCGTGAAGGCGGCGCAGGCGCCGAGGGCCCACGGGCCCCGCCCGGCGAGCAGGACCACCATGTACGCGAGGCTGGCGAGGATCTTCGTCCGCGCGTCCAGGCGGTGCACGGGCGAATCCCCGGGCAGGAACTGGCCGAGGCTCAGGCGGGGGAGCGTGGCTCCTCGCCTCCCTGCGCCGCGCGCCGCGCCCCGGCGGCCACGATCGCGGCGACCGCCTCGTCCAGCGACAGGACCCCGTCGGGGACAGCCCAGCCGCGGGCCCGCAACGCCGCGAGGAGGGCCGCCCCGTCCGGCGGTTCGAGCCCCCAGGCCCCGAGGCGCGCCGCTTGCGCGAAGACCTCCCGTACGGGCCCGCTCCCCACCAGGCGCCCGTCCTGGATGACCGCGGCGCGATCCGCCAGGGCCGCCGCCTCCTCCATGCGGTGCGTGATGAGCAGGATCCCTACTCCGGCGGCCCGCAGGCGCCGCACCAGGGCGGTGACGCCCGCCCGGCCGTCGGCGTCGAGCCCGGCCGTGGGCTCGTCGAGCACCAGGTATGCCGGGCGCGCCGCCAGGACCGCCGCGATCGCCACCCGGCGCATCTGCCCGCCGGAGAGCTCGAAGGGCGAACGGCCGGCGACCTCGGCAGGCACCCCCGCCAGGGCCAGCGCATCCCGCGCGGCGGCCGAGGCCTGCTCCCGCGTGGCGCCGAAGTTGCGCGGCGCGAAGGCCACCTCGTCCAGGACGCGTTCCTCGAAGAACTGTTCCTCGGGGTGCTGGAACACAAGACCGCAGCGGCGGCGCACGGCCTGCAGCGCCCGGGCGCGGGCGCCCCGGCCGCGGACGAGCCAGGGATCGACCCCGTCGATGGTCACGACGCCGCCGTCCGGGCGGAGGATGGCGGCGCAGTGGAGCGCCACGGTGCTCTTGCCGGAGCCGCTGCGGCCCAGCAGGGCGACGCATTCACCCGCGGCGACACGGATGCCGAACCCGTCCAGGGCCGGGCGCCGCGCCGCCCTGGGCAGCGCGGGGTCCGCGTAGGTGTAACGGACGTGGGCCAGGGCGACGCCCCGCGGCGCGTGGGCCGGGTCCGGGGCAGGGCCCGCCGGCCGGGTGGCGTCCGGCGCGACGGATCGCTCCGGATCTCCCGCGCCCGGCCCGGTCCTCGCCTCCGGCGGGCGGCCCAGGCGCCTGACGACATCGTCCATCCGCAGGCACGGCTCCGCCCCGAGGAGACCGCGGGCGCGGAGCGCGGCCCACACCGTCACGGCGGGAGGCGGCTCGACCCCCCACCGGCGGAGGCGCTCGGGAGCGCCGAAGACGTCGGTCGGGGAACCGTCCGCGAGGACCCGCCCGGCCCCGAGGACCAGCACCCTGTCCGCCGCTACAGCCTCCGCGGCGTGGTGCGTGATCAGCACGACCAGGTGCCGCGCGGCCGCGAGGTCCCGCACGACCCGGCCCACCTCGGCCCGCGACGCCGGGTCGAGCAACGAGGTCGGCTCGTCCAGGCAGACGCAGCGCGGGTCCAGGGCCAGGATGCCCGCGATCGCCACCCGCTGCTTCTGGCCGCCCGACAGGCGGTGGGGGTCGCTGCGCCGGTGATCCGACATGCCCACGGCGGCCAGGGCCCGGCCGATCCGCGCACCGATCTCCTCCGGCGGCAGGCCGAGGTTTTCGGGCCCGAAGGCCACGTCGTCCTCGACGACGGGGGCCACGATCTGGTTGTCGGGGTTCTGGAACACGGTGCCGACGAGGCGCCGGACGCGGGCCCGGCCATCCGCGTCGCGCGTGTCGTACCCGCCCACCAGCACGGTGCCCGTGTCGGGGACCAGGAGGCCGGAGATGAGGCGGGCCAGGGTGGACTTGCCGGAGCCGTTCCCCCCGAGGACGGCCACCAGCCCGGCCGGCGGCAGGACGAGATCGAGCGCATCGACGGCGGGCGCATCCGCGCCGGGATAGCGAAAGGACACCCCGCGGAGTTCCATCAGGCCCATGGCGCAGGGCGCGCCCGGGCCGTGCGCCGCCGCGGTGGATGCGCCCCGGGCTCCCGGGGCTTCCGAGATCGGCCCGGCGCCGGCTTCGGACCGCTCGGGTGCCCGCTCGCCGGCGCCCCGCGCTCCGCCATCGCGGCCCGCCACGTCACACCAACTCGAAGATGCAGAGGGGCGCGGCATCGCCGATGCGCGGGCCCACCTTGATCAGCCGGGTGTACCCGCCCGGCCGCTGCTCGTAGCGCGGGGCGAGCGTCGCGAAGAGCTTGGTCACGACGTCCTCGTCCAGCAGGTAGCTCAGCGCCTGGCGCCTCGCGTGCAGGTCGCCGCGCTTGCCGAGGGTGATCATGTGCTCCACGGGCCCGCGCAGTTCCTTGGCCTTGGCCACGGTCGTCCGGATGCGCTCATGTCGCAGGACGGAAGTCACCTGGTTGCGCAGCAGGCTCCGCCGGTGGTCCGAGCGGCGCCCCAGCTTCCGATAGCCCATCGGTCTCCAGCCTCCATACGGGGCGCGACGAGCGCACCCTCCGATTCGCCCTGAGACCCCCGCCATCCCGGGCCGGCCGGGGCCCTCCCCCGGGACGAGGGACGGCGGCGGATGTCGGGGGGGCCGCGCCGGGGCCCTCGCCTATTCCTCGGTGGGCTTGAGCCCGAGGCCGATGCTCTGCAGCTTCTCCTCGACCTCTTCCAGCGATTTTCTCCCGAGGTTGCGGACCCGCATCATGTCGTCGGCGCTCTTGCCGACCAACTCGCCGATCGTGTTGATCCCGGCCCGCTTCAGACAGTTGAACGAGCGCACCGACAGCTCCAGGTCCTCGATCGAGCGATCCAGCAGGCGCGCCCGCTCGTCCTCCGGCTTGTCCGCCAGGATGCTGCTGGCGCTGCCGCCCTCCGTGAGCCCGATGAACAGGTCGAGGTGCTCCCGCATGATCTTGGCGGCGGTGGCGGCCGCCTCCTCGGGGCTGACGGAGCCGTTGGTCCAGATTTCGACCGTGAGGCGGTCGAAATCGGTGACCTGCCCGACCCGCGTGTCCTCCACCGCATAGTTCACCCGGCGGACCGGGCTGAAGATCGAGTCGATCGGAATGATCCCGATCGGCTGCTCGGGCCGCTTGTTCCGTTCGGCGCTCAGGTAGCCGCGGCCGCGCTCGGCGGTCAGTTCCATGACGAGGCGCCCGGTGCGGTCCAGCTGGGCGATGTGCAGCCCCGCGTCCAGGATCTCGGTGTCCGGCCCGCATTTGATATCGCCCGCGGTGACGGCGCCCTCTCCCTCCGCCTCGATCCGCAGCACCTGCGGCTCGTCGGAGTGGATCAGCAGACCGAGCCGCTTGACGTTGAGGATGATGTCCGTCACGTCCTCGCGGACGCCGGGGATGGTGGAGAACTCGTGGAGCACGCCCTCGATGCGGATCGAGGTCACGGCCGCCCCGGGGAGGGAGGAGAGGAGGATGCGGCGCAGGGAGTTTCCGAGCGTCGTGCCATATCCGCGCTCCAGCGGCTCGATGACGAACCGCCCGTAGCGGCCGGACTCATCCGTCCGGCGATCGACGCACTCGATCGTCGGCTTCTCCATCTCCAGCATCGACGACCGCCCTCCCGCCAGCGAGACTGCAGCCCCGACGTCCACCGCAGGCATCGACACCGCCTTCGCACCCCTTCCCACGCCCGACGGGCGGGAGTCGGTCCGGCCGCGGCTCCGTCACCCCCCGGAAGCGGAGGCAGCGGCTGCGCCGCGCGAACCTCCGCCCCCGCCGCCCCGGGACCGCCATGCCGGCGGAAGCCCCGGAGCCCCAGACGGGCCCGCGTCAGCGGGAGTAATACTCCACGATCAGGCGCTCCTGGATACTCGGATCCAGCGCCGCGCGGTCCGGCAGCGCCACGACCGTGCCGCTCATGGTGGACAGGTCGCGGGACAGCCATGGCGGAACCGAGCGGGACTCCGCCTCGGCGGCCCGATCCTTGAAGACCGGCCGCGCGCGGCTCTTCTCGGCCACGGCGATGACGTCGCCGGCGCGAAGGAGGAACGACGGGATGTCGACCCGGCGGCCGTTGACGGCGACGTGGCCGTGCCGTACCACCTGGCGCGCCTCCGGGCGGGAACTCGCAAAGCCCAGCCGGAACACCACGTTGTCCAGGCGCCGCTCCAGGATCGCCAGCAGGGCCTCCCCGGTGACGCCCTTGCTCTTCGACGCGATGCGGAAGTAGCGGCCGAACTGCCGTTCCTGCACGCCGTAGATGCGGCGCACCTTCTGCTTCTCCCGGAGATACGGGCGGTAGGCGCTGTTGCCCCGTGGGCGCTTGTCGCCGTGCTGCCCTGGCGGGTTCCGCCGCCGCTCGATCGCGCACTTGGGGCTGTAACAGCGGTGGCCCTTCAGGAACAGCTTCGTCCCCTCACGGCGGCACAGGCGACACACGGGATCGGTCTGCCTCGCCAAACGCGCGGACCTCCTTAAGCCGATGCGTCGAACGGTCCCGGCCCGCCGAAGGCGCGGCCTAGATGCGCCGCCGCTTCGGCGGGCGGCAGCCGTTGTGGGGGATGGGCGTCACGTCGCGGATCTGCGTGACCTCAAGCCCCACGGACTGCAGCGAGCGGATCGCGGCCTCGCGCCCAGGCCCCGGACCTGTCACGCAGACCTCGACCTCGCGCATCCCATGTTCCATGGCGGCCCGACCCGCCTTCTCGGCGGCGACCTGGGCGGCGAAGGGGGTGCCCTTCTTGCTCCCCTTGAAGCCCTCCGTGCCGGCCGTGCCCCAGGAGATGGCGTTGCCCTGCGGGTCGGTGATGGTCACGATGGTGTTGTTGAACGAGGAACGGATGTGGGCCACGCCGCGCTCGACGTGCTTCCGCTCGCGCCTCTTCAACCGCTTCTTCTGCTGCGCCTGTTCCTTCGGCATCCGCCGATCCCTCCAGACCCGTCCGGGCACCGTGCGCTTCGACCGGACCCCCTGCCGCCGTGGCCGACCCGCGGCACGCCGGGCGCCGCCCACCCCGCGCAGCGCTCCTCCGGCCCACGGTCCGGCCACGGCAGCGTCGGCCTGATGGCCTGGACGCAGGGTGGGCCGGCGCCCTGGCCGTCCCCCACCGGTGCCCGGCCGCCATGGCCGCTACTTCTTCCGGCGGACCCCCACCGTCTTCGGCTTTCCCTTGCGGGTTCGGGCGTTCGTTTTGGTGCGCTGGCCCCGGACCGGCAGGCCGCGCCGGTGGCGCAGGCCCCGGTAGCACCCGATGTCCATCAGGCGCTTGATGTTGCGCTGCACCTCGGCACGCAGGTCGCCCTCGACCTTGTAGTCGCGGTCGATGATCTCCCGGAGTCGGCCGACCTCGTCGTCGCTGAGGTCGCGGACGCGCGTGTCGGGGCTGATCCGGGCCTTGGTGCAAATCGCACGCGAGGTGGACCAGCCCACGCCGTACAGGTACGGCAACGCCGCCTCCACGCGCCTGTCGCGCGGCAGATCCACACCGGCGATGCGAGCCACGGGCGCTCCCCCTTCCGGCCGGACGGCCCGGCCGCCCTGCGGTCTACCCCTGGGCCTGCTTGTGCTTCGGGTTCTCGCAGATGACCATCACGCGGCCGTGCCGCTTGACGATCTTGCACTTCTCGCACATCCGCTTCACAGACGGACGCACCTTCATCGCGGTTCCCTCCTCGGGCGGACACAGCCCCGCCGTGCGCCGGACCCTGGGCGGCACAGCGGCCGGCCCGGCTAGCCCCGATGGCGGTACGTGATCCGGCCGCGGGTCAGATCGTAAGGGGACAGCTCCACCGTCACACGATCGCCCTTCAGGATGCGGATGTACACGCCGTTCCGGCGCATGCGCCCGCAGATGTGGGCGATGACCTTGTGCCCGTTGTCCAGCTCGACCCGGAACAGCGTGTTGGGCAACGGCTCTGTGACCGTGCCCTCGACCTCGACGGCATCCTTGGCCGCGGGACGCGGAGGTGCCGCCGTCGCGGCCACCGGTCGCCTCGCCTTCACGCCTCGCCCTCCCTCGCTTCCCCCGCCCCCGTCACGGCGGCGATCCACACGCGCAGTTCAGGGTCCGCAGGCACGGTTCCGGCGGCGATCCCGGGATGGACCGCCTGGGCGGCCTCCAAGTGGCGGACGTTCTTCCGCTTGGGGCGGGACCCCGGCCGCACCGCGCCGTCGCTGCACACCGCATACCGGTCGCCCTCGATGGCGACCACCACCAGGGGCCGGCCCGAATCCCGGCCCGCCCGGGAATACACCAACTGCCCCACGCGCGGCAGCCCCGTCATGGCCGTCGTCCCCTCGACCTCCGGGCCTCCGAGGCCCGTCCCGGCGCCGCGCGGCGGCCGGGCGCGCCGCCCCCCGCGGGCGCCGAACGGACGGCAAATCCCCCCGGAGCGGCGGCAGACCCGTCGCCCCCGGCCGCGGCGGGAAACATGGGGCGTCCAGCCTCCCAGTATACACGATCCACGGCCGTTGTATACTCACGTTTCCCCCGCACCCCGCACCGTCCCGACGGGTCCGGATGGGCGCCTTCGCGGCCGGGCGCCGCGGCCTTCTTGCCCAGGATCGCTCAGGGCACGGTGAGAATCGCCGGTCCGTCCGGCCCGAGCGCCACGGTGTGCTCGAAGTGCGCCGAGCGGCTGCCGTCGGCCGTGCGCACGGTCCACCCGTTCGCATCGACCCGGACGTCGTACCGTCCGACGTTGACCATCGGCTCGATGGCCACCACCATCCCCGGGCGCAGCCGCGGGCCCCGGCCAGGCGTGCCGTAGTTCGGCACCTGCGGCTCCTCGTGCATGCTGGTCCCGACCCCGTGCCCGCAGAACTGCCGCACCACCGAGAAGCCGGCGGCCTCGACCACCGCCTGGACGGCCGCGGACACGTCGCCCACGCGGGCTCCGGGCCGTGCCGCGGCGATGCCGGCATCCAGCGCCTCCCGGGTGGCCGCCAGCAGCCGGGTGGCCTCGTCGTCCAGCGGCGGCAGCGCGAAGGTGCGGGCCCCGTCGCCGATATAGCCGCCCAGCGTCACGCCGACGTCGCAGCTGACCAGGTCTCCACCCTGCAGCCGCCGGGCCCCGGGGATGCCGTGGACCACCTCGTCGTTGACCGAGACGCAGATCGCCGCCGGAAAGCCCCGGTAACCCTTGAACGTCGGCACGCCGCCCGCGGCGCGGATCCAGTTCTCGGCGGCGGCGTCCAAGTCGGCCGTGGTGATGCCCGGCGCGACCAGCCGCTCCAGCGCGTCCAGCACGCCGGCCACCGCCCGGCCGGCGTCGCGCAGGAGGCCGATCTCCCGGGCCGAGCGCAGGACGATGGCCGTGGGCTCGCCCGCACCGCCCACCCGCGCCGCGCCCCGGCCGCGCGCCTTCGCCGTCATGCGCCCACCGCCGCCGCGCGCAGCCGGGCGGCCACCTCGTCCACGGCGCCCTCGCCGGACACCCGCACCAGCCTCCCCGCGGCCGCGTAAAAGGGAACGAGCGGCTCGGTCAGCGTCCGGTAGGTCTCCAGGCGCCTGCGCTGGACATCCTCGCGGTCGTCGGCGCGCTGCACGACGGTGGCGCCGCAGCGGAGGCAGGCGCCGCCCGGGCCCGGGGGCGCCGACGCCATGTGGTACGTGGCCCCGCACGCCGGGCACGTGCGCCGCCCGGTCAAGCGCGCGAGCACCACGGCCTCCGGCACATCGAGCAGCAGCACGCGGTCCAGCCGCGCCGCGGCCCGTCCGAGCAGCCGATCCAGCGCCTCCGCCTGCCCGACCGTGCGGGGGAAGCCGTCCAGGACGAAGCCCGGCGCGCAGTCCGGCTGCCGGAGCCGCTCCTCCACGAGCGCGATGGTCAGCCCGTCGGGCACGTAGGCGCCCGCCTCCACCACCGCCTTGACCTGCAGCCCGACGGGAGTCCCCGCGGCCATGGCCTCGCGGAACATGTCGCCCGTGGCCACGTGCGGCACGCCCAGAACTTCGGCCAGCCGCGCCGCCTGCGTCCCCTTCCCGGCACCGGGAAGCCCCAACAGCACGATCCGCAAACCCGCATAGCCCCCCGGCGGGCACCGCGCCCCGCCCGCCCGTCCGGTCGCTGCGCCCGGCTACCGGATGAAGCCCTGGTAGTGCCGCATCAGCAGGTGACCCTCGATCTGCATCATCGTGTCCAACGCCACCCCGACCACGATCAGGAGGGCGGTGCCGCCGAAGTTGATGTTCGGGATGTTCGTCGCGCTGGAGAAGATCACGGGCAGCACGGCGATGGCGGCGAGGAAAATCGCGCCCAGCACCGTCACGCGTTCGAGGACGCGGCCGAGATACTCGGCCGTGGGCCGCCCGGGACGGAGCCCGGGAATGAAGCCGCCGTACTTCTTGATGTTGTCCGCGACGTCGTTCGGATTCCAGACGATGGACGTGTAAAAGAATGTGAACGCGATGATCAGGGCCGCGTAGATCAGCCAATACCACACGTACTGCGGGGAGAAGGCGGCCGCCACCCGGCTGAGCCACGCGGACTTCGTGAACGAGGTCAGCGTCAGCGGCACGGTCAGGACCGACGCCGCGAAGATGACCGGGATCACGCCGGCCTGGTTGACCCGGATCGGGATGTAGCTGGAGGCGCCGCCGTACATCCGCCGGCCGACCACGCGCTTGGCGTACTGCACGGGCACGCGCAGGGCCGCCTGTGTCACGGCCACGACCGCCGCGACGATCAGCACGGCCAGCGCGCAGAACAAAAGCAGGTTCCACCAGGTGATGCGCCCCGACGTAATGTAGGTGTAGAGGTTCCCGATGCCGGTCGGGATGCGCGAGATGATCCCGGCGAAGATCAGCAGCGATATGCCGTTGCCGATCCCCGACTCCGTGATCTGCTCGCCGATCCACATGAGCAGCACCGTGCCCGCCGTGAGAACCACGACGACGACCGCCATCGAGGCCAGGTTGGGGCTCAGGAACGCCCCGCCGTCCCGCAGGTAGACCGTCAGGGCGACGGCCTGGATCAGCCCGAGGATGACGGTGCCATAGCGCGTCCACTCATTGATGCGCTTCTGGCCTTCGGGGCCCTCCTTCTGCCAGGCCTCGACCTGCGGGATGACCAGCGTCAGGAGCTGCATGATGATGGACGCGTTGATGTAGGGGGTGACGCCCATGGCGAACACGGCGAACACGCCCAGGGCACCGCCCGAGAACAGGTTCAGCAGGCCGAAGAAGGTGCCCTGCTTGAACAGGCTCGGCAGCACCGACTCGTTGATGCCGGGTACGGGGATGTGCACCCCGAGCCGGAAAACGGCGAACATGAGGATCGTATAGAGGATCCGCCGCCGGAGGTCACCAAGCTGCATCGCCCGGCCCATGCTGCTCGCAACCTGGGTGGCCATCGGCAACCCTCCTCGGACGGCCTCCGCGCCCGCGTCGGCGCGCATGGAACCCTGCACCGAGGGCGGTTAGGGGGTTGGTGCCGTCGGTGGGCCGTCCCCGCCGCCGGAGCCCTCCGCTGGCGCGTCGGCACCCTGGGACGCCGCGCCCGGCCGCGGGAGGAGGATGGCGGTGCCCCCGGCGGCCTCGATCTTGCGGCGGGCCGCCTCCGAAAACGCGTGGGCGCGCACCGTGCGCGGCGCCCCGGCGTCGCCGTCGCCCAACACCTTGAGCGGGAGCGTGCCGCGCGCCACGATCCCGGCCTCGGCCAGCGTGTCCGGGGTCGCGTCCACGCCTTCCGGCAGGCGGGAGAGGAACCCCAGGTTGACGATCCGCCACTCCTGGGCAAAGCGCGCGTTGGTGAAGCCCCGCTTGGGCAGTCGCCGCTGCAGCGGCAGCTGGCCGCCCTCGAACGCCGGACCCTTGACGCCGCCGGAACGCGCCTTTTGACCCTTGTGCCCCTTGCCGGACGTCTTCCCGTGCCCGGACCCGGGCCCGCGGCCGACCCGCTTGCGCCCATGGTTGGGCGCGGCCGGCCGGAGAGACTCCAGCCCGATCTGCGGCATGCTGCTCCCCGCCCTTCACGGGCAGGCCGGATGCGGCCGTGTGCCGCCGCTCCGCGGCCCGCCGTCGCGTCGCTCTGCCTCGCCCGCGGCCCGGGTCGTCAGGCCCGCAATTCCTCCACCGTCTTGCCGCGCAGCCGCGCCACATCCTCGGCGCGCTGGAGCCGCTGCAGGCCGTCGAAGGTCGCATGGACCACGTTGTTGGGGTTGTTGGTTCCGAGGGACTTCGACAGCACGTCGCGGATCCCAGCCAGCTCCAGCACCTCGCGCACGCCGTGGCCCGCGATCAGCCCGGTCCCGGGCGAGGCCGGCTTCAACAGCACGCGACCCGCGCCGAAGCGGCCGATCACCTCATGCGGGATGGTGGTGCCGACGCGGGGCACCTCGATCAGGGCCTTGCGCGCGGAGGCGATGCCCTTCGGAATCGCGTCCGCCGGCAGGGGCGCCTTGCCCAGGCCGACGCCGACGCGGCCGTTGCCGTCGCCCACCACCACAAGGACGGAGAAGCTCCGCCGCCGGCCGCCCTTCACGACCTTGGAGACGGGATTGATGTTGATGACGCGCTCTTGAAACTCCCGGTCCGCTCCCCTCGGGATGACCGCCACCTCCACAGCCTCGGCCGCGCCCGCCCAACCGCGCCCCCGGGCCCGACGCCGAACCGAATCCGCGCCGGGGACGGGGCCTCCGCTAGAATTGCAGCCCGGCCTTGCGCGCGCCCTCGGCCACGGCCGCCACCCGGCCATGGTAGAGGTAGCCGCCGCGATCGAAGACCACGGAGGCGACGCCGCGCTCCAGGGCACGGCGGGCGACCAGTTCGCCGACCCGGCGCGCGGCCTCCACGGTCGCCGTCGACCCCAGCGCGCCCCGCAACTCCCTGTCGAGCGTCGATGCCGCGGCCACGGTGTGGCCGCGCGCGTCGTCGATGACCTGCGCGTACATGTGGCGCGAGCTGCGGAACACGTTCAGCCGCGGGCGCTCCGCCGTTCCC
The DNA here is from genome assembly GCA_021791815.1 of Bacillota bacterium. GTDB lineage: Bacteria > Bacillota > Sulfobacillia > RBS10-35 > JAJYVN01 > JAJYVV01. The sequence continues at coordinate 35,825 of JAJYVV010000005.1, forward strand.
GCCACCCGTTTGCGCACGCGCCGGTGCCGGCGCAGCCGAAGCTCCCTCCGATGCAACACGCCCTGCGCACCCCTCTCGCCCAGCTGCGAACCCGCCAAGCCCTCCGGCGCGCGGTCCCGCCCGGACGGCGGACCGCGTCACTTGCCGGTCTTGCCTTCCTTGGTGCGGACGCGTTCTCCAGTATACCGAATGCCCTTGCCCTCGCCGTACGCCGAGGGCTTCCGCACCGCGCGGATGTCGGCGGCCACCTGGCCCACCAGCTGCTTGTCGATGCCCCGGATGATGATGCTGCTGACCGCGGGCACCTCCAGCTCGATGCCCGGCGGGGGCACAACCTCGACCGGGTGGGAGTACCCCACGGTGAGCACCAGCTTGCCGCCGTTCTTGGCCGCCCGGTAGCCGGTGCCGACCAGGTCGAGCGACTTGGAGAAGCCGCTGGTCACGCCCTCGACCATGTTGGCCACCAGCGTGCGGGACAGACCATGCAGCGCGCGCGACCGCCGCTCGTCATCCGCACGGGCCACCCGTGCGGTCTCCCCGTCCACGGTGACGGCGATGCCGGGCGGCAGGCTGTGCGCCAGCTCGCCCTTCGGGCCCCGCACGGTCACCCGGCTGCCCTCGACGTGCATCTGCACGCCCTTGGGCACTCCGATGGGACGCCTCCCGACCCTCGACAACCCGGCCACCCCCAGGACTCCGGTCCGGGATCCGCCGGCCGGCCCGCTGCGCCGGGCCGGCCCTGCTCACCAGATGTAGCAGAGCACCTCGCCGCCGACGCCCTCGCGGCGCGCCCGCTTGTCCGTCATGACGCCCCGCGAGGTGGACAGGACGGCGATCCCGAGTCCCCCGAGCACCCGGGGGACCTCCGCCCGCCCGACATACACGCGCAGGCCGGGCCGCGAGATGCGCCGCAGGCCGGTGAGCACGCGGCGCCGTTCCGGGCCGTACTTGAGCGTGAGGCGCAGGGTCCGCCGCACGCCATCCTCCAGCCACTGGAAGTTCTCGATAAACCCTTCCTCACGCAGGATCTGGGCCACGGCCCGCTTCAGCCGCGAACCGGGCACATCGACCTGGTGTCGGCGCACGATGTTGGCGTTGCGGATCCGCGCCAGCATGTCGGCCAGTGGATCGGTCATGCCGGGATGCCCCTCTCCTTCATCGCCGCGCACGGGTCGCGCCCCAGCCGCGCGGCCGGCGGCGGCCCGTCCGGGCGCGCCGTCCCCGCGCCGCCGCCATGGCAACCACCGGACCCGTGGCCCGGCGGCCTCACCAGCTGGCCTTCCGCAGGCCGGGGATGAAGCCGGAATGGGCGAGGTCGCGCAGGCACAGGCGGCACAGGCCGAACTTGCGGAGATACCCCCGCGGCCGCCCGCACCGGTGGCAGCGGTTCCGCCTCCGCGTCGCGAATTTCGGCTTGACCTTCATCCGCTCCATGTCGTTCTTCGTCGCCAAGCGCCACAACCTCCCCGTCGCGAACGGCCGCCGCCCGGGCTCAGCCCGCCTTGCGGAACGGCATGCCCAGCAGCTGCAGCAGCTCCCGGGCCTCCTCGTCGGTGCCGGCGCTGGTCACGACCACAACGTCCATCCCGCGGACCTTCTGCACCTGGTCGTAGTCGATCTCCGGGAAGATCAGCTGCTCCCGCAGGCCGAGCGTGTAGTTCCCGCGCCCGTCGAAGCTGTCCGGGTTGCACCCGTGGAAGTCGCGCACGCGGGGCAGCGCCAGCTGGATCAGCCGCTCCAGGAAGTCGTACATCCGCTGGCCGCGCAGGGTGACCATGACCCCGATCTTGTCTCCCTCGCGCAGCTTGAACGACGCCACCGACTTCTTGGCCCGCGTGACGACGGGCTGCTGCCCGGCCACGGCCCGGAGCTCGGCGACCGCGGAATCGAGCAACTTCTCGTTCTGGACGGCGTCGCCGACGCCCATGTTCAGAACGATCTTGGTCAGCCGCGGGACCTGCATGGCGCAGGAATACCCGAACCGCCGCTGCAGCGCCCCGACGATCTCCCGCTCGTACCTCTCCCGGAGCGTCACCGCCGCACTCCCCCCTGCGCCCCTCCGCCGCCGGAGGCCGATGGCCCCCGCCGCGGCCCGCGGAGCGGCGCGCGAGCATCCGCGCGCCACCCGGCCTACTTGCCGTCGATCGCCTTCCCGCACAGGATGCAGCGCCGCCGGCGGTTGCCGTCCGCGTCCACCAGGTGCCCGACCCGCGTGGGCTTCTTGCACGCCGGGCAGACGACCATCACGGTGCTCGCCGCGACCGCGTTCTCCTGATCCACGACGCCGCCCTGAAGCAGCTTCTGGTTCGGCTTCTGATGGCGGTGCGCCACGTTGACGCCTTCGACCACCACCCGGCCCTTGTCGCGATCCACCCGCAGGACGCGTCCGCGCTTGCCCCGGTCCTTGCCCGAGATCACCACGACCTCGTCCTGCGAGCGCACAAACAGCTTGTGCTTCACATGGCTCCTCGGTCTCGGCAGCCGCATGCTCCCCGCCTCCTCCGCCGAAGGGTCTCCGCCACCCCCGCCCGGCCGCGGCGACTCAAAGGACCTCGGGCGCCAGGCTCACGATCCGCATGAAGTCCCGCTCGCGCAGCTCCCGGGCCACGGGCCCGAAGATGCGCGTCCCGCGGGGTTCCTTGGCGTCGCGGAGCACGACGGCCGCGTTCTCGTCAAAGCGGATGCGGCTCCCGTCCTCGCGCCCGGTGCCGCCGACGGACCGCACGATCACGGCCCGGACGACCTCGCCCTTCTTCACCATTCCGCCGGGCGCGGCGGCCTTGACGGAACAGACCACGATATCGCCGACGTTCGCGTAGCGGCGGCGCGACCCGCCCAGCACCTTGATCACCTGCAGCCGCCTCGCGCCGCTGTTGTCCGCCACGGTCAGCCTGGTCTGCTGCTGGATCACGGCTTCCTCACTCCGCCCGCGCCAGGATGGAGCCGACGCGCCACCGCTTCTCCCGGGACAGGGGGCGCGTCTCGACGATCTCCACGCGGTCGCCCAGCTTGGCGATGCCCTCGGCGTCGTGCGCCTTCAGGCGGCGCGTGCGGCGGATGCGGCGCCCATACAGCGGGTGCGCGATCAACCGCTCCACCGCGACCACGACCGTCTTCTGCATCTTGTCGGACACGACGACGCCGACCAGGGTCTTGCGCTGCGTACGCTCCGTCGCCTCCGTCACGCCCGTGCCTCCTCCCCGCCCCGACCGGCCGCCGCCGCGTCCCCGCGCGCCGCCAACTCCCGCATGCGCTGCACCGTCAGGACGCGGGCGATGTCGCGCCGCACATGGCGCAGCCGGATCGGGTTTTCGAGCTGGCCCGCCGCGGTCTGGAAGCGGAGGTTGAAGAGCTCCGCCTTGAGATCCGCCAGTTGCTTCTCCAGCTCCGCGTCGCTGCGCTCCCTGAGGTCCTTGCCGGTCACTGCGCCTCACCGCCGTCGTCGCGCCGGATGAATCGCGTCTTGATCGGCAGCTTGTGCGCCGCGAGGCGCATCGCCGCCCGCGCCGCCTCTTCGGTCACCCCGGCCATCTCGAACATGACCCGCCCGGGTTTGACGACCGCCACCCAGTGGTCGGGCAGCCCCTTGCCGCTGCCCATGCGGGTCTCCGCCGGCTTCTTCGTCACGGACTTATCGGGAAAGATCGTAATCCAAAGCTTTCCGCCGCGGCGGACGCTGCGGGTCATGTTCACCCGCGCCGACTCGATCTGCCGGTCCGTGATCCAGGCGGGCTCAAGCGCCTGCAGGCCGAACTCGCCGAAGCTGATCTCGTTGCCGTCGTACGCGAGCCCCGTCCGGCGCCCGCGGTGCTGCCGCCGGTGCTTGACGCGCTTGGGCATGAGCATGGGCCGCCAACCTCCCAACCGTCCCGGCCGACGCCGGGGTTCGGACCGCGCCGTCGAGCCCCGACCTACGCGCCGCCCGCCGCGTGGGCGGCCGCGGGCGCCGCCGCCGGCTGGGCCGCGGGCAGGATCTCGCCCTTGTAGATCCACACCTTGACGCCGAGCTTCCCGTAGGTCGTCGAGGCCTCCGCGAATCCGTAGTCGATGTCGGCGCGCAGCGTGTGCAGCGGCACGGACCCCTGCGCCGTCCACTCGCGCCGCGACAGCTCCGCGCCGTTCAGCCGACCCGAGACCATGACCTTCACGCCCCGCGCGCCCCGCTGCATGGTGCGCTGGGCCGCGCGCTTGATCACGTACATGAACTTGGCGCGGCGCTCCAGTTGCAGGGCCACACCCTCGGCCACCAGCTGCGCCTCAAGCTCAGGCGCCTTGATCTCCACGATGTTGATCGAGCACTGGCGCTTGGACATGGCCTCCAGTTCCTTGCGCAGGCGCTCGATCTCAGTGCCCTGCCGGCCGATGACCATGCCGGGCTTGGCCGTATGCACCGTGAGCTTCAGGCGGTTGGCCGCGCGCTCGATCTCGATGCGGGCCACGCCCGAATCATACAGGCGGCGCTTGCAGTGCCTCCGGATGCGTGCGTCCTCCTGGAGGAGATCACCCATGCCCTTGGCAGCGTACCAGCGGGAGTCCCAGGAGCGGATCACGCCGAGCCGGAATCCGTTGGGATGGATCTTCTGCCCCATGATGCTTCCCTCCGCTTACAGGCCGCGCTGCCGCACGACGACCGTGATGTGGGTGGTCCGCTTCAGGATCGGGAACGCCTGCCCACGGGCCCTGGGATGGATGCGCTTGGCCACGGGCCCCTGGTCGGCGGTGGTCGCCGCCACATACAGGAGGTCCGCGTCCAGGTCGTAGTTGTGGGTCGCGTTGGCGATGGCGGAACGGAGCACCCCGTCCACCAGCCGCGCCGCCCGGTTCGGGACGAAGCGCAGGATGGCCAAGGCCTCACCGGCCGGCTTGCCCCGGATCAGATCCAGAACGATCCGCACCTTGCGCGGTTGCGCGCGCACATGCCGCAGCACCGCCCGCGCCTCGCGTACCAGATCGGCGTCCCGCTCCAGGTCCGCGCCGCCGCCGTGCCCCTCGGCCTCGCCCGGCCGCGCGTCCGTGGCACCCATGCCCACCATCACCCTCCGCTTGCTTCGCCGCGCGCCCCCGGGTCCGCCCGCCTCGCCGTCGCGCGCCCGTCACCGCAGAGCGGTCGACCGTTCCGTGTGGTGGCCGTGGCCGCGGAACGTCCGGGTGGGCGCAAACTCCCCCAGCTTGTGCCCGATGAGCTCCTCGGTCACCAGCACCGGCACGTGCTTGCGGCCGTCATGCACGGCGATCGTGTGTCCCAGCATCTCGGGGACGACCGTGCAGTCGCGCGCCCAGGTCTTGAGGACCCGCTTCTCGCCCCGGGCGTTCATGGCCTGGACCTTGCGCAGCAGGCTCTCCGTGACGTAGGGGCCCTTCTTGAGCGATCGCGACATGGGAATCCGCCCCTTCCGTTCCGCGCCGCGGCGCCCGCAACCTCAACCCTTCCGCTTGCGCAGGATGAACTTGGTGCTGGGTTTGGTCGGACGGCGCGTCTTCTTGCCCCGGGCCGGCTTGCCCCACGGGGTCACCGGATGCCGGCCGCGCGGCGCCTTGCCCTCGCCGCCGCCGTGCGGGTGGTCGACCGGGTTCATGACGGAACCGCGGACGGCCGGGCGCCAACCGAGGTGGCGCGAGCGCCCCGCCTTCCCCACGCGCACATTCTCGTGGTCGGGGTTCCCCACCTGACCCACCGTCGCCCGGCACTCGAGCCGCACCAGGCGGACTTCGTGCGACGGCAGCAGGACGTGGGCGTAGCCGGCCTCCTTCGCCACGAGCTGCGCCTCCGTGCCGGCCGCGCGGCAGAGCTGACCGCCGTGCCCGGGCTGGAGTTCGATGCAGTGCACCATGGTGCCGGTGGGCATGCTGCCCAGGGGCAGCGCGTTGCCCGGACGGATGTCGGCGTCCGGTCCGCTGGAGACCGTGTCCCCGGCCTTCAGCCCGGCGGGCGCCAGGATGTAGCGCCGTTCGCCGTCGGCATAGCGCAGCAGCGCGATGTGTCCCGAGCGGTTCGGATCGTACTCCAGGCGCACGACGCGCGCGGGGACCCCGTCCTTGTCGCGGCGGAAGTCGATGATGCGGTAGAGGCGCTTGTGGCCGCCACCCCGGTGCCGGACGGTGATCTTGCCCTGCGCGTTGCGGCCCGCGCGCGAGCGCAGGGGCGCCACCAGGCGCCGCAAGGGCCGCTCCCGGGTGAGATCCGTCTTGTCCAGGACCGACATCTTGCGCCGGCCGGGAGATGTCGGATTGTAGATCCTCACGGGCACCGCGCGCCACCTCCACAGCCGTCCACGGCATCCGGGTCCCGCGCGCCGGGGGGCGCTCCCCCCGGCCTACAGCAGGCCTTCGAAGAACTGGATCCGCTCGCCCGAGCGGAGCGTGACGACGGCCTTCTTCCAGTCCGGGCGGTGGCCCGCGCTGCGGCCGACGCGGCGCGGCTTCCCGGGCATGATGGCCGTGTTCACGGCCCGCACGTGCACGGGCCAGATCGACTCGACGGCCTGCTTGATCTGCACCTTGTTCGCCCCAAGCGCGACCTCGAACGTGTAGCGCCCGTCGTGCGTGCCCGCCATCGTCTGTTCGGTGATCAGCGGGCGGCGGATGACGTCGTGCGCATTCACGGCTGCAGCACCCCTTCGATCGCGGCGACGGCGTCCTGCGTGAGAATGAGGGAGCGGGACCGCAGCACCGCAAGGGCGTTGAGGTTCGGCGCCGGCGTGACCTCGACGCCGGGGAGGTTGCGCCCGGACAGGTACACGTTGGGCTCCGAGGCGGCGGTGACGACCAGGGTGCGGCGGTCGGCGAGCGTCAGGCGGTCCAAGACCTGCACCATGTCCTTGGTGCGCGGATGCTCGAAGGCCAAGCGGTCCAGCACGCGCAGGCCACCCTCGGCGAGGCGGGCCGAGAGGGCGCTGCGGAGGGCGCCGCGCCGCGCCTTGACCGACAACCGCTGGCGGTAGTCGCGCGCACGCGGGCCGAAGACCACGCCGCCGCCCTTCCAGTGCGGCGCCCGGATGCTCCCCTGGCGGGCCTTACCGGTGTGCTTCTGCCGCCAGATCTTCCGCCCGCCGCCGGAGACCATCCCGCGCGTCCTCACGCCGACGGTGCCCTGGCGCGCGTTGGCCAGGTATCCGGTCACGACCTGATGCATGAGGGCGACGTTCACCGGTGCCGCGAACACGGCGTCGGAGAGGTGGGCCTCTCCCACCGTGTCGCCCTGCATGTTGTACAGCGGAACTATCGGCACCGTCGTCGCCTCCCCAGGTCGGATGCGGGCCCCTTGCACGGGTTGCCCGCCCGCCGCCTCGCGCCGGGACGGGTCCTGCACGGACCCCGGCCCGCGCCTCAGGCCCTCGCCGCGGCCCGCAGGGCCTTGGCCGCCGTCCGGATCGCGACCACCGACCCGGGCACGCCCGGCACGCCCCCGCGGAGCAGCAGGACCTGCCGCTCGCGATCCACCCGCACGATCTCCACGTCGGACACCGTGGCCCGCCGCCCGCCGAGCCGGCCGGGCATCTGCCGGTTCTTGAAGACGCGCGACGGGGTCGTGCCGGAGTTCAGCGAACCGACCCGCCGGTGGTACTTGCTGCCGTGGCTCATTGGCCCGCGCCGGGCGTGGTGCCGCTTGATCACGCCGGCGAAGCCCTTGCCCTTGCTCTTCCCGATGACGTCCACGCGCTGGCCCGCCTCGAACAGATCGACGGAGACGTCGCTCCCCAGCGGGGGCACGTCGCCGTCCCAGGCGAACTCGCGCAGCACCTGGCGCGGCGCGACGTTGACCTTCCGGTAATGCCCCTGCATCGGACGGTTGACGCGGGAGGGCTTCCGCGTCCCGAACCCCACCTGCACGGCCTCGTACCCGTCCCGTTCGCTCGTCCGGTGCTGCACCACCACGCAGGGCCCCGCCTGCACGGCGGTCACGGCCACCTGGCGGCCCCGTTCATCGAATACGCGGGTCATCCCCAGCTTGCGGCCGAGGATGCCCCTGCGCACCACCGCCGTGCCCGCCACCTGCGCATCCCCCTCTTGCCGGATTCGGGCCGGCGCCCGGGACGGCGGCGACCGCCCGCCGTCCGCGCGCGGCCTACAGCTTGATCTCGATATCCACGCCAGCCGGCAGGTCGAGCCGCATCAGCGCGTCGACCGTCCTGGGCGTCGGTTCCAGGATGTCGATGAGCCGCTTGTGGGTCCGCATCTCGAACTGCTCCCGGATGTCCTTCTCGCCGTTCGGGGCGGTGAGGACCGTGTAGACGGCCTTCTCCGTCGGCAGCGGGACCGGACCGGCCACGAACGCGCCGGTGCGGCGCGCCGTCTCCACGATCTTGCCCGCGGACGCGTCCAGGATGCTGTGATCGAAGGCCCTCAGGCGGATCCGGATCTTCTGCGCGGCCATCGACTGCCCCCTCACCCGCGACCGGGCGGTGCCCGGCCGGGCACCGCCCGGCCGGGCACCCGGCCTACTCGGCCACCTTGGTCACCAGACCGGCGCCGACCGTCTTCCCGCCCTCGCGAATCGCGAAGTTGAGGCCTTCCTCGATCGCGATCGAATCGATGAGCTCGACGGCCATGGTCACGCGGTCGCCGGGTACGACCATCTCCACGCCCTCGGGCAGGGCGATGACGCCCGTCACGTCGGTCGTGCGGAAGTAGAACTGCGGGCGGTAGCCCGAGAAGAAGGGCTTGTGCCGGCCCCCCTCCTCCTTGGTCAGCACGTAGACCTCGGCCGTGAACTTGCGGTGGGGATGGATCGACCCGGGCTTGGCCAGGACCTGGCCGCGCTCGATGTCCGTCTTCTCAATGCCGCGCAGGAGGGTGCCCACGTTGTCGCCGGCCATGCCCGAATCGAGCGACTTGTTGAACATCTCCACCCCGGTCACCACGGTCCGCCGCGGCTTCTCCGCGAGGCCGACCAGCTCGACCTCGTCCCCGACCTTCACGGCGCCGCGCTCGATCCGGCCGGTGGCCACCGTGCCGCGGCCGGTGATCGTGAAGACGTCCTCGACCGGCATCAGGAACGGCTTGTCGACGTCGCGCACCGGGGTCGGGATGTAGCTGTCGACCGCTTCCATGAGATCCAGGATCGGCTTCACGTCGGGGCTGCTCGGGTCGCCGCCCGCCTCGAGGGCCTTGAGCGCCGAGCCCTTGATCACGGGGATGTCGTCGCCCGGGAAATTGTACTTCGTGAGCAGCTCCCGGACCTCCAACTCGACCAGTTCCAGGAGTTCGGGGTCGTCGACCATGTCGACCTTGTTCAGGAAGACCACGATGGCCGGGACGCCGACCTGACGGGCGAGCAGGATGTGCTCCCGGGTCTGCGGCATGGGGCCGTCGGCCGCGGAGACCACGAGGATGGCGCCGTCCATCTGCGCGGCCCCGGTGATCATGTTCTTGATGTAGTCGGCGTGGCCCGGGCAATCCACGTGCGCGTAGTGCCGGCTCTTGGTCTCATACTCCACGTGGGTCGCGTTGATCGTGATCCCGCGTTCCTTCTCCTCGGGCGCCTTGTCGATCTGGTCGTACGCCCGGTATTGGGCCATGCCCTGCTTCGACAAGACCAGGGTGATGGCCGCGGTCAGCGACGTCTTCCCGTGGTCGACATGGCCGATCGTTCCGATGTTCGCGTGCGGCTTCGTCCGCTCGAACTTCCGCTTCGCCATCCTGTGCATCCGCCTCCCCGCGACGTGTGGCTGCGGCCCCGCGGCCGCGTGTCCGCGCCTCCCGGATCCCCCCGGCGGCCGTTCAGGTCCGGCCGCCCACCCCGGCCCGGCCCCTGATCAGCGTCTCGGCGATGTGCCGCGGCACTTCCTCGTAATGGTGGAAGTCCATGCTGTGCGTCCCGCGGCCCTGGGTCCGGGAGCGGAGGTTCGTGACATACCCGAACATCTCCGCCAGGGGCACCAGCGCGCGGATCACCTGCGAGCCCGCGCGCCGCTCCATGCCCTCCACGTGGCCCCGGCGCGCGTTGAGGTCGCCGATCACGTCGCCCATATACTCCTCGGGCACGGCGCACTCCACGCGCATCACCGGTTCCAGGAGGCACGGACCCGCGCGCTGCGCGGCGTCCTTCAACGCAAGGGACCCCGCGATCTTGAAGGCCATCTCCGACGAGTCCACCTCGTGGTACGACCCGTCGTGGAGCGTGGCGCGCACGTCGACGACGGGGAAGCCCGCGATCAGCCCGCCCGCCATGGCCTCCCGGATGCCCTGGTCGACCGCCGGAATATACTCCTTCGGAACGACCCCGCCGACGATCTTGTTGACGAACTCGTAGCCCTTGCCCCGCTCCAGCGGCTCGAAAAGCACGACGCAGTGCCCGTACTGGCCGCGGCCGCCCGACTGCCGCACGAAGCGGCCGACGGCGTCCGCGGACCGGGTGAAGGACTCCTTGTAGGCCACCTGGGGCTTGCCGACCGTCACGTCGACCTTGAACTCGCGCCGCATGCGGTCGACCATGATCTCCAACTGGAGCTCACCGACGCCTGCGATGATCGTCTGACCCGTCTCATGGTCGGTGAAATAGCGGAACGTCGGGTCCTCCTCGGCCAGCTTCGCCAGCGTCTCGCTCATCTTGTCCTGGTCCGCCTGCGTCTTCGGTTCGATGGCCTCCGAGATGACGGGCTCCAGGAACTGCATGGCCTCGAGCTGGATCGGGTGCTCCTCGGTACAGAGCGTGTCGCCCGTGCCCGTGTCGCGCAGGCCCACCGCGGCGGCGATATCGCCCGTGCGCACCTCGTCGATGTCCTCACGGTGGTTGGCATGCATGAGCAGGAGGCGGCTGATCCGCTCCCGGCGCCGCCTCTTCGCGTTCCACACGTAGCTGCCGGCCTTGAGCGTGCCGGCGTAGACGCGGATGAACGTGATCCGGCCCACGTAGGGATCGGTGGCGATCTTGAACGCGAGGGCGGTGAAGGCCTCGTCGTCCGAAGGATGCCGCGCCTCCGCCTCTCCGGAATCCGGCTGGATGCCCTCGATGGCCGGCACGTCGAGGGGCGACGGCAGGTAATGGACCACCGCGTCGAGCAGCGGCTGCACGCCCTTGTTGCGGTAGGCCGCGCCGCAGGTGACGGGCACGATGCGCCGCGCGCAGGTGCCGCGGCGGAGGCCTTCCCGGATCTCCTCCGGGCTCAGCGCGCCGCTGTCGAAATACCTGGCCATCAGGGCATCGTCCTGTTCGGCCGCCGCCTCCATCAGCCGCTCGCGGTAGCGGGCGACCTGCTCCTCCATCTCGGGCGGAACGCTGGTCTCCTCGCTGTGCGTGCCCAGGTCGTCCGTGTACACGACCGCCCGCCCGGTCACGAGGTCCACGACGCCGCGGAAGGCGTCCTCCGCCCCGATGGGCAGCTGGATGGGCACGGGGTGGGCGCCGAGCCGCTCCCGGATCTGTTCCACGACGCGTTCGAACTCGGCGCCGACCACGTCCATCTTGTTGATGAACGCGATCCGCGGCACGCGGTAGCGGTCCGCCTGGCGCCAGACCGTCTCCGACTGCGGCTCCACGCCTTCCTTGGCGGCGAACACGGCGATGGCGCCGTCGAGCACCCGCAGCGAGCGCTCCACCTCGACGGTGAAGTCCACGTGCCCGGGCGTATCGATGATGTTGATGCGGTGATCCTTCCAGAAGCATGTGGTGGCCGCGGAGGTGATGGTGATGCCCCGCTCCTGCTCCTGGACCATCCAGTCCATGGTCGCCGCGCCCTCGTGCACCTCCCCCATCCGGTGGACTCGCCCCGTGTAGAAGAGGATGCGCTCGGTGGTTGTGGTCTTGCCCGCGTCGATGTGCGCCGAGATCCCGATATTCCTCAGGCGGCGCAGCGCTTCCAGCCGATCGCCCGTCGTGGCCATCGCCCGTCACCTCCCCCTTGTGCGAGGACGCGTCTTCACCACCGGTAGTGGGCGAAGGCGCGGTTGGCCTCGGCCATACGGTGGATGTCTTCCTTCTGGCGGACGGCGGCGCCGGAGTTGTTCGCCGCGTCCATGATCTCGGCGGCCAGCCGGGCGGACATGCCGCGGTCGCTCCGCCGCCGGGCGAAGCCGACGAGCCAGCGCATGGACAGGCTCACCCTGCGCTCCGGGCGCACCTCGCTCGGCACCGGCAGGGTGGACCCGCCGACGCGGCGCGGCCGCACCTCCAGCGACGGCGAGATGTTGCGCAGGGCGGCCTCATAGACCTCGAGCGGGGCCCGCTTGGTCCGGTCGGCGATGATGTCGAACGCCCCGTACACCAAGCGCTGGGCGACGCCCTTCTTCCCGTCCTGCATCACCTTGTGGATGAGGCGAGTCACGACCTCGCTCCCGTAGACGGGGTCCGGGCCGATCTCCCGCCTGCTCGTCGTCCCGCGCCTCGGCACGCCGTGTCCCTCCCGCCACCGTCCCCGCCTGGCGGC
>JAJYVV010000006.1 GCA_021791815.1 Bacillota bacterium
GCGAGCCGGAACGCGCCGCCGCCGGCCTCCGCCCCCAGCGCGTGCCCCCGCACGCCGGCGGCCGGCGCCCCGGGCAGCGCGCCGCGCCAAACGGCGCACACGGCGTCCCAGGGGCGCGGCATCCGCGACGCGTCCTCGAAATCCTGCCAGGCCCAGCCCACCCCGTCGACCCAGAGGAGGTGGCCGGCGTGGGCATCCCCGTGCGCCGGGGCGAGGTCCCGCGAAGGCACGGCCGCCAGCCGGGCGTCGACCCGCCGCCAGGCCTCGTCGAGCCACGCCGCGTCGTCGGCGCCGCCGCACAGGACGGGGTCGGGCCGCGAGAACCTGCCGCCAGGCCCCGAGCTCGGGAAGGGCGCCCGGGAACGTGGCCATCCCGGCGTCGAGGGCGCGCAGCAGGGCGGCGAACGCGGCGGGGTCGGGCCGCGGGCGCTTGCCCGGGTCCGCGAGCCGCCACAGGGTGAAGTGCGTGGCGCCGCATGGGTGCGGCCCGGGGTCGATCCCGTCCGCCGGCGGCACCACGGGGACGCCGCGGCGGCCGAGGTGGCGGGCCACGGCCAACTCGCGCACCAGGATCGCCCTCCAATGGGCGACCTCGTCCCCGGGCAGCAGCGTCATGACCCGCGCGACGAGCGGGCTCGGGGCGAGGTGCACGGCGAGGTTGTAGCCGTCGTGGAGGACGCGGGGCTCGCCGCAGGGGATGCCCAGGCCCCGCGCCGCCGCGACGACCGCGGCGACGCGCAGCGGCCGGGGCTCGGACCTCGCGCGGAGCGTCGGCCACGAGCTTCCCTTCCTGTACACGGCTACACGGCGTCCGGCCGGGGCCCGTCCAGGAACCCCAGGCCGCCGCGGAGAACAGGGCGCCTCGGTCGTGGCGGCGGATGCGGGAGGGTTGGGGCATGAGTGCGGTGCGGCTCCTGGTTGGGACGCGCAAGGGCCTGTTCATCCTGACGTCGGACGGCGCGCGGCGCGACTGGGACGTGGCCGGGCCCCACTTCGCCGGCTGGGAGGTCTACCACTGCCAGGGATCGCCCGCGGCGCCCGACCGCCTGTACGCCTCGCAGTCGACCGGCTGGTTCGGCCAGATCATCCAACGTTCGGACGACGGCGGCCGCACATGGGAGGCGGTCGGCAACCAGTTTCCGTACGACGGCCTCCCCGGCACGCACCAGTGGTACGACGGGACGCCGCACCCGTGGGAGTTCAAGCGGGTCTGGCACTTCCGCCCGTCGCCGTCCGATCCCGAGGCGGTGTACGCGGGCGTCGAGGACGCGGCCCTCTTCCGCTCGGCGGACGGCGGCCGCACGTGGACGGAGGTCTCCGGCCTGCGGAAGCATCCTTCGGGTGGCGCCTGGGCGCCCGGCGCGGGCGGCATGTGCCTGCACACGACGCTGATGGATCCCGCCCGCCCAGAGCGCATGTTCGTGGCCATCTCCGCCGCGGGCGTCTTTGGCACGGAGGATGCCGGCCGGACCTGGCGGCCCCTGAACCGCGGCCTGCGCTCTGAGTTCATGCCCAAGCCGGACGCCGAGGTCGGCCACTGCGTCCACCGCATCGCCATGCATCCGGACCGCCCGCGGACGCTGTTCATGCAGAAGCACTGGGACGTCATGCGCAGCGACGACGCCGGGGAGTCGTGGCGCGAGGTGAGCGGCAACCTGCCGTCCGACTTCGGCTTCGCCATCGCCGTGCACGCCCACGAGCCCGAAACGGTGTATGTGGTGCCCATCAAGAGCGACCGCGAGCACTTCCCCCCGGACGGGCGGCTGCGCGTATACCGGAGCCGGTCCGGTGGGGACGAGTGGGAGGCCCTCGGGGAAGGGTTGCCCCAGAGCCACTGCTACGTCGATATCCTGCGGGGCGCCATGGCGGTGGACACGCTGGATGCGTGCGGCATCTATTTCGGCACCACGGGCGGCCAGGTGTATGGCTCGCGCGACGCGGGCGACACGTGGGCGCCCATCGTGCGCAACCTGCCGGCGGTGCTGTCCGTGGAGGCGCAGACCCTGGCCTGACGGGCTGCGCAGAGGGGGGATCCCGCGGTGCGTCGTCGGGCAGGCGCATGGCCGGCCCGGGCGGGGGCTCGACCGTGATCCGCGTCATCCTGCCGCTGGAACTGCAGAGGCTCGCCGCGGCCGAGCGCGAGGTACGTCTGGACGTCGCCGGCGCGGTGACGCAACGGACCGTCCTGGATGCGCTGGAGGCCCGCCATCCCGTGTTGCGCGGCACCATCCGCGACCCGGTGACCAAGCGCCGCCGGCCGTTCCTCCGCTTCTTCGCCTGCGGCGACGACCTCTCGCTGGAGGAGAGCGACGCGCCGTTGCCCGAGGCCGTCGCCCGGGGGACGGAGCCGCTGCGGATCGTGGCCGCGATCGCGGGGGGCTGACCGGGGAACCGATGAACCGGGCGTCCGGGGCAGGTCGGCGCCCCGTCCGGCGCGGCGTGAAGGCGGCGCCCGGTCGGCGTCGCGCCTGCGCCGACCGCCAGGCTATCCCTGGGCCGGCCCGGCGTCGCAGGCTCCGCCGGCCACGCGCTGCCAGAGGGCGGCCAGTTGTTCCAGCTCCGCCTCGGCGAGGCCTTGGAGGAACCGCTCCCGGACGACGGCGACGTGGGTGCGGGCGGCCTCGTTCAACCGCTGCCGCCCTGCGGGCGTTACGCAGACGCGCACAGCGCGCCCGTCGTTGTCGCTGCCCTGCCGCCCGAGGAGGCCCTCGTGCTCCAGCCGGTCGACCAAGCGGGAGAGGCCGCTGGGGCTCAGGAGGACGCGCCGCGCCAGGTCCGACATACCCAAGCCGACGGCACCGCATCGCGCGGCGTGCATCAGGACCTCGAATGCCATCAGGGGCAGCTGGTGCACGCGGACGAGCTCCGCATCGATGGCCTTGGTCAGCACCGTGTGCGCGTGGAGCATCCCGAACCACGCCGCCTCCTCCAGCGGCGTGAGCAGCGGGCAGACCGCCGCCCCCTCCGGTGAGGCCCGCGGCTCCACCGATGCGGACTCCCGTGCCACGCCCGCCGCCTCCCCGCCCCATGAGTATAGCGCACTGCGCAACAGCACTTGCTTGCACGCGCAATGATATGGTATCATGCTTGCGCAATCAAACGGTCGGGGCGGGACGCCGCACCGCGCGCGGGTCTCGCATACCGACAAGGAGGCGCCGGCGGATGCTGCGCATCGGGATCATCGTCGGGAGCACGCGCCCCGGGCGGAACGGGCTGCAGGTCGGGCAGTGGGTCCTCCGGGAGGCGAGCGGCCGGCAGGACGCGGAGTACGAGCTGGTGGACGTCGCCGACTTCCACCTCCCGCTCCTGGACGAGCCCATCCCGCCCTCCATGGGCCAATACACGAAGGAGCACACCAAGGCCTGGGCCGAGAAGATCGCCTCGTTCGACGGCTTCGTCTTCATCACCGCCGAATACAACCACGGTCCCGGCGCCGCCCTGAAGAACGCGATCGACTTCGTCTACCGGGAGTGGAACAATAAGGCGGCCGGCTTCGTGGGCTACGGAAGCGCGGGAGGGGCGAGGGCCATCGAACACCTCCGCGGGGTCATGGCGGAGCTCCAGGTGGCCGACGTGCGGGCGCAGGTGTCGTTCTCCCTCTTTCAGGACTTCGAGAACTTCCAGGTCTTGAAGCCCAACGAGCGCCACGCGGCCGCTCTGAAGATGGTGCTGGACCAGGTGGTGGCCTGGAGCGGCGCCCTGCGGCCCCTGCGGCACGGCTGATGCCGCTCCGGCGGCGGCGGCAGGAGGGCCCGCCGCCCTCCTCCGCCCGCTCCGGATGCGCGACGGGCCGCCCGGGCTCCCGGCCCCGTCACCTCCCGGCGGCCGAGCGGAGCCCCGCGCGCGTGGACATCACGCGTTGCGGGGCGGCACCCGCCCGGACGCGGTCGCCCGGCCACCTCACGGGCACGGTGCGCCCGGAGCCCCTGTTCGAGCCCGGCGGCCCCGGGCGCGCGGCCGGCATGGCACACCCACCGGCTCGGCCGGAACCTGATCGCGACCGCAGGCTCCGGGCTGGCCGGGCGTTGGGGCGGGCGGCCCCCTCCGGCGAGGTGGCGCCGTCCCCCCGGTCGAGGCGCGCGGGCACGGGGCCGCCCCCGAGCGCGCATGGGACGCTCATCGCCCTCCATGAGCCCGAGGACGGCCGGGTCGTGGCCCCCATGGAGCAGATCGGCCTGGAACGGCATCCCGGACTGGAGTGAGGCGCGCCGTCAGACGTGGTCCAGGGGGGCGAGGCGGAAGCGCACGGGCCGGGCGCCGCCCGCGCCACCACGGGAGCCTGCGGCACGCGCTCCGTCCGAAGAGCCATCGGGCCAACGGGCCGTGCCCAAGGGGCAGCGCACGGCATGCGCCGTGCGCGCGCAGGGTCACGCCCGCGCCGCCTTCGACGACGTGGCCGGTCCAACCGGGCCTGCGCAGCAGAGCGCCCGGCCAGAGGACCCCCGGCATGCCCTGGTGGCAGCGGCGATGTGGCAGGCCGCCGCCCAGCAGGTGGTCCCCGATCCCGCCGGGTGCGTCGGGCGCTGGCCGGCCCCGTGGAGGAGGCCGAGGCGCCGGGCTCGTCCCGGGCCCGCCACCACGAGCCGAGGATCGCGGCGACGATCTTCGCCGAACCCGTGCGGTCCAGCACGCCGTCCTGCTGGGCCCGCTCGAAGGCCGCGCAGGCCACGGCCTGGCCGCTCCGGCCGGCCGCCCAGACCTCGATGCCCTCCCGGTCGAGGCGCACGGCGGTCAGCCCCTCCCCGCGCTCGGCGCCCATCGCCGTCCGGCGCACAGCCCAGCCCCAGCGCGTCCTCGGCGGGCAGGAACGCGACGTGGCTTCCGCCCACCTCGACCTCGTATCTGGAGCCGGCGAGGAGCATCCGGCGCTGGCGTCGTGGCGGGCGTTGTGCGACGCAGTGCGTGGCCTGTCGCCCGGGCGCACCGCCGAGTTGGTGGGGGTGTCCCTGGCGATGCGGCTCGACGCGCACGGCCTCCTGCCCTGGGAGAAGCAGCCCGACGAAGGAGGCCGCCTCGCCGCCGACGAGGCGGCCCGGCGCCGCGCGCTCGAGCGGCTCTTGGACAGGGACCGGGTGGAGGACGCCCAGGTGCGCCGCGAGGTGTTCGCCCTCAACCGCGACCTCGAGGCGGTGCGCCCGCGCTTGGCGCGCGCGCTGGAGGCCTTCGGCGACATCGCCGCGCCGGGTGAGGTCGTCCACGTCCGTCCGGCCGGGGATGCGCCGCCGGACCCCGTGGCGGCGTTTGCCGTCCTGACGGGTCGGCTCTGTCCGCCGGAGGAGCGGGCGGCCCTCGCCTCCGCGCGCGAGGTCCTGTTCCTGGCCTGCCGCCACCTCGACGCGCAGTCGTCGTTTGGGCGATGGGACGACCGGTGCTTCGTGTACTTCGAACCCCCGGCCGCGCCCGCCGTTCCCGTGTCCCTCGCGCCTGCCGTGCGCACCGCCCTGCAGGCGTTGGCGAACGACGGCCGCGTGGCCGTCCTCGCCACGCTCTCCGCTGCCGGGGAGATGTATGCGCAGGAGGTGGTTGCGGCGACGGGCCTGCCGCAACCGACCGTCGCCGGCCACCTCGCGAGCCTCCTCGAGGCGGGGCTCGTCCGCTCCGAACGCCGGGGCCACCGCCGCTACTACGCCCCCGTGCCCGAAGCCGGCCGCCAGGTGGCCGAGGCCGTCCGGCGGCTGTTCGGACTCTGAACCCGCGCATCGAGGAGGGCCAGGCCGTGTCGAACTTCGACGTTCCGGCCACGTACGCCCCGCCCAAGGCTCCGGACATCTGGAACCTGCACCCGCGCCCCGCGGTCCGCCCGCGTTGCGTCGCGGGGATGCGGAACAGCATCGACGTCCCGCACCGGTACCTGGCCGAACCGCTCGCGGCCGTGCCCGCGGGTGATGTCCGCGTGTTTGTCTTCGGCGACGCGGAGGGCGCCGCGGTCGGCCGGCCCTTGGACGGAGGGGCCGCGCTGGGGGCCTTCGCCTTCGGCGAACCGGCGATCCTCGCCGTCGGCGACCCGGTGCGGGTTGATGGCCGCCTCGTGGGCCACCTGTGCGGCTTCGCCGGCCCCTACGCGGTGATCAAGAGCTGGCATTCGTTCTGCGGCGGCGAGCTGGAGGCCGGCCTCGACACGCTTCTGGAGATCGGTGGCGTTGCTGCGGGCGGGTAGGGCCCGGCGGCCGGTCTTCGGTTTCGTCGACGGGCTCGCGGCGCGGCCGCGTCCCCGGGCGGTTCGAGCACGCCCTTGCTGCCGGGAGCGGCGGGCGTTCTTGGCCGGCGCGCTCCGGGATGGGGTGGTGGCGGGGGACCGCCGCAGCCCGCTCCGCAGCGGCGCCTTTGGCCGCCCGCCCCTACGGCCGGTCCGCATGACACGGATTTGGCTTCCGTCTCGGCCGATCCCGCGCGCTCGGCGGTCCGGGCGACCCTTCGCACACGTCCGTTCGCCAGCAACGGCGATCTCCTTGGGATGTGATAGAAACGTATGTGCGCATACGCCGTCTTGGCGGGGATCCTGCGGACATGTTCGAAGACACGGGGTTCCGAATACTCTCCCTGTCCTTCGCACGACCTGCTCGGCCCCCCGTTCGCCCGTTGACGTCCTGCCCGTTCCTGCCCTAGCATAGGAACATGACAGCGCTCATCGTTCGTCTCGTCGGGCAACGCCGCCGGGCGTCCGCCGTGTCCTTCCACCGCCACCGCGCGGGCCGAACGCCGGGCAGGTGGGCTTCCCACGCCTGACGACTTCGCCCGACAGTTCCGCGATGTCTTGGAGAAGTCGGCGTTCGACCTCATGGTCGGACACAGTCTGCGCGCCCCGCTGGGCATCCGCCTGCCGAGGATCGTCCGGGCGGTTGCGGCCGAGGTGCAGCAGAACGCGCCCCGGAGCCTCCGTCCCGACCGCTTCTTCGAGCTGGCCAACGGCGAATACGCCCACTTCGAGTTCCAGACCAACGGAGCGACGCGGGCGGACATGGACCGGTTCCTGGAATACGACGGCCTGATGTGGCGGCGGGTCCACCGTCGCATCCACACCGTGGTATTCTACGCGGGGCGGCCGGTGAGGACGGCGCCGGGCGGGGCTGCGGCCGGCTCGATCACCTACCGCGTCACGAACGTCTTTTTGAACCGCATGGACGGCGAGGCGGTGCTCGCCGGCTTGGAAGCCAAGGTACGGGCGCGGCGGGCGCTCGCCGCCGGCGACCACCTCCGATTGGCCCTCTGCATGCTCATGCGCCACGAGCGCGGTGCGTTGCTGGGGGCGGCGCGGCGGGCGGCGGTGCTGCTGCGGTCGGTCGCGGATGCGCGGGCGCGCGAGGTCTGTGGGTGGGCCGCGTACGGGGCGGCTGCGGAAGTGGGCGCGAGCAGACGGGTCCTGGATGAACTCTCGGAGCTGATGGAAATGGCTGGGATGACCAGGCTGAGGGACCACCTCATCGCGACCGGCGAGGCCAAGGGCCGCGAAGAGGGCCGCGAAGAGGGCCGCGAAGAGGGCCGCGAAGACGGCCGCGCGGAGGGCCGGGCGGAGTCGCTGCTCATCGTCCTGCGGGCCCGCCATGGGCGCGCCGCTGAACCGCTCGCTCCGCGCATCCGAGGCGAACGGCGGACGCCGGTCCTGGACCGGTGGCTGGAGTTGGCCGCGGAGGCGCCCACGCTCGAGGCCTTCGTTCGGGCCATGGAGGCGGATGCCGCCCCCCAGGGCCACTGACGGCGCCGCCCGACGGCCGTGGCGCGGTCGGAGTTCGCCGGCGCGGGCCACCTCGCGGCCATGGAGGTCCGGAACCTGCTGGCGGAGCTCCGTCCGGGCCCCGCCGTGCCGGTCGGGGAAGGCCGTCCGGCCAGTGGCCGCACGGCCAGGGGCGGCGCGCGGAGCGCCGCAGCCCGCCCGAGGTCGGCGCCGCCACCCGGGGGCCCGTCCGTCCGAGCGCGAATGGCCGCCCCCAGAACGATGGGCGCGGCCATGGTCCGGATGGCCTCGTCCTCGCCCCGCGGGCAATGGGCCACCGCCGCGCGGCCCCCCATCGGCGCCACTCGTCGAAGGGCCCGCGGGTCGGGCCCCGGAATCCACACAGCGGCATCGCACGCCCCCCAACGCCTGCGGCGGCGGCGCGCCTCAGGCCGGCAGGATGGGCCGGCGGAGGATCTCCGTCGGCAGGGCCACGGTGCAGCGGCAGTTCGGGATGTCCATGATCTCGCTGACCCGCCCTTGCACCGGCGCGCAGGAGAAGCAGCATGCAGGCCTGCTCGGGGGTGTAGCCGAACCGCTGGCGATACTCGACGGCGTTGAGGCAGGCGCGGCGGCACGAGACGCGCGCGCCCAGGGAGTGCGGCCGGCCCTGGTCGTCGACGGAGATGCCCTTGAAGACCACGCTCTCGGAGTAGCGGGGCTCGATCCGTCCGGGCTTGAAGCTCGGGTTGAGTCCCCCATGCCGGCGCGGCTCGCCGGCACCACGCGGCATGAAATGCGCGGCGCAGGGATGTAGTGCCCCACCGGCTGCGGAGCCCCTATACCTGGTGGTAGGCAGGCGTATGTCAGGGGAGCACGCCGTAACCGGCCATGCCGTCCTTGATCAGGTCGACCTGCAGGTGGATCCAGCCCGCCATTTCGCGCTGGCCGCAGAAGGCGATCTCTCGGTCACCCTGGGCGAAGTGCGGGTCGCCCATCGACAGGTTGGCGCCCCGGACGTACACGGGGGAGTACACGCGGGTGCACCGCGACGGGTTCTTGATGTCGCAGTTGCCGCCGTGCTCGCGGGGCGGGCTGGTGCGGGCCCCCTCGGCGGCGACCCGGTCGAACGCCGGCCCGGCGCGCAGGCCGCCGAGGACCGCGTCCTGGGCCGTGGGCAGGCTGGCGAGCGGCGGGACGCGCGTGCGGTTCGCGACGACGAGGTCCGCCTCGTGGCGGTGCCACGTGTCGAGCGGGGCCTGGGACGGGGCGCAGCCGATGAGGCCCGGGTGTGGTCTCCCGACGAGGCGGACGTCGAAGATGTGCCGCGATTCGGCGAAGATGCTCCGCAGGTCCCATATCGACTTGTGCGCGCCTGGGAACAGGTCGGTCCGAAAGCCCCCGCCGTTGCCCGGGGTGACCATGGGGGGCATCGATGCGGTCGTGGCCGTCCTGCGGCGCGATGCCCTCTTTGGCCGGCGCGCCTGAGCCCGGCGGCCGCGTGCGGCTGTCCTTCGCCGCGCCGTCCCCGGGGGCGCCACCGTCCGGCCGGGCCGGTACGCCGCGCATCCCCTGGCCGTCCAGCGGCGCTTCCACCGCGACCCCGCCCTGCCGGGGGCAGACCCGGGTCGTCATCCTCCGCGCGGGGGGCGGCGTCCTCGGGGCCATGTGCGCATCGACGTGGAGGTGGGCTCGGAGGCCGCCGCGCGCGTCGGCGGGGTGGGGGCGACGCCGCTGCACCCTACGCCCGGCGGCCAGAGCCGCCAGGAGGTGGCGCTGCGGCTCGGTGCGGGCGCGCGCCTGGAGCTGGCTGCCCGATCCCGTGATCCCGTTCGCGGGCAGCGTCACGGCCCAGTCCGTGGAGCGGGGCGAGCGCTTCGCCTACACGTGCCGCGAGCCGTCGCTCCTCGTGCGGGAGGAGCCGTCCGGGGCGCTGATCCACGGCGAGGCCCCTGCGCGCGGGGGGCCTGCGCCGGGCGCTGGAGCCCGGCTTCGCGGGCCTGTATGCGGGGGTCGTGGCCCTGCCCGTGGGCGCCGCCGTCCGGGTCCTCGGTTCCGCCCTTCAGCCGGTGGCCGGCACCCTGCGTGCGGCCTGGGACGCGGCGCGCCGCCCGTGCATGGGTGTGCCGGAGCCGCGCCGGTATTGACCGTCGGGCGCGACGTCACCCGGGTCCCGTCCTCTGGCAGCAGATGACCCGGTGGCCATGGCCGCCGGGGTCGTCCACCTCGGCGTACAGGACCCGGCAATCCTCCTCCGCCAGTATGTCGTCGTATTGTTCCGCGGCCAGGGAACTGTAGTAAAAGGCTTGCCCAAGCATCTCCGAGACCACCTCGCCGTGCTGGGCGCCTGTCGTGAACAGGGCCACACCATCCGCGCGGAGCGACCGGAGCACCTTTCGCAGCGTGCCCATCTGCGCATTCAACGGGACGTGAAAGAGGGAGTCCCAGGCCAGTACACCGTCGAAGGCGCCGGAGATCGGGCACGCAGCGACGTCGCATCGGATGAAGGCCGCCTCGGGGACGTTGCGTCGGGCCTTCTCCAGCATTCTCTCGGAGATGTCCAACCCGGTCACCGTTGCCCCGCAGGACGCCAGACGCCGTGTCAGCGGTGTCCCCGTTCCGCAGCCGATGTCCAGGACGCGCGGTGGGTCGGAACCACGGGGAGTCGGACGCATGAACGCCAGGAACCTGTCGACGTGGGGGAGTCCGACCGTTCTGGATCGTACCCGCTCATAGGCATCCGCAATCCGATCGTAGTGTTCGCCGGTTTCACGAGGCGACATGCCGCCGTGCCCCCGCCCTGCCGGGTCCGCGCGCCGACTCTATCACGGCACGGTGGCTCCGGAGCCATCCGGGCCGCCGGGCGGATCCAGGCGCGCCGCTCCCCACCGCCGCCCTATGCTGGACGGGCACGGCGCGCTCCGGGGCCTGGACCCGTCCGACCCCGGTTTCATCCGGGACCCCTCTCCGTGGTGCGCCCGGCTGCGGCGGGAGACGCCGGTGCACTCCGTGCCCCCGAGCGCCTGTGGTGGGTGACCATCCATGCCGACGTCGCCCAGGCCCTGGGCGACCCCCACTTCGCTGGCTGACAAGGCCTCCCCATGCCAGCCCATCCGTCGCGGCGCTCGGCAGCTCGTCGATCGCCGCGACGCCGCCGCGCGCCCCCGCCTGGACCGCGCCGCCGACGTGCTCCAGGGGGAACGGGTCTATCACCTGCTCCAGATCGGCCGGACCATGGTGGCCGAAGGCAGCCCGGTGGTCGCGGTGGCGGCCGTGCGGACGCGCCTGGCGGCGACGCTGGCCGGGCCGGTGGCCGTGCAGGAGGCGGCCGAGAACGTCAGTGACCAGGTGGCGGACGCGCAGGGCCACGGGCTCCACCTGGCGGACGCCATCGCGGTGCTGGGTCGGGCGGGGGGCGCCGGGCCGCCGCCGGCGGCCCGGGAGGTGCTCACCCTGCGCGACGGGCGGTACCGCTACCCCGACGCCCAGCGCGACGCCCTCCGGGGGGTGACCCTGCAGCTCTGCCCCGGGGCGCCTGCTCGCCCTGGTGGGGGAGAACGGCTCCGGGAAGACCACCCTGGCCCGGGTGCTGCTCGGGCTCCTGCCCCCGTCCGCCGGGCGGATCGAGGGCGACGGGGCCGAACCGCTGCGGCGGTCCGCGGTGCCGCAGGATCACGCCCGCTGCGCGCCGACGCTGCGCGAGGCGGTGGCCGCGGTGGACATCCCCTCGCCCGCGACCCACGATGGCGATCCGGCCGCCGGTGACCGGCACGGCCGCGCGGCACTGGACCTCGACGCGCTTCTCGGCGACGGGTTCGACGGGGGGGCCAGCTCTCCGGGGGGCCGTGGCAGGCCGTCGCGTCGACCGGTGCGATGCCGTGCCGCGGCGTGACCGGGGATGCCCCGGCCAGGGCACCCGCGCGCCTCCCCGGCGAGGTGCACCCGCCGCGCCACGCCGCCTCAGGGCGTGGGCCGGCGGACCCGCACCGGTAGGGCCTGCAGCCCTCGGAGGACGGCGCCGGGGCGCCACACCGGCTCGCCCACCCATTCCACGTAGGGCAGGAGAGCCGGGAACGCGACCTGCGCCTCCAGCCGGGCGAGCGGCGCGCCCAGGCAGTAGTGGATGCCGCCGCCGAACGCCACGTGGCGATTCGGCGTCCGCCCGAGGTCGAGGCGGTCGGGGTCCTCGAACGCATCCGGGTCCCGGTTGGCCGACGCGAACACCAGGCTCAGCCGCTCGCCGCGCCGCAGGACCCGGCCCCCCAGCTCCACGTCGTCCAGCACGAAGCGGTTGAAGCGCTGCACGGGCGACTCGTAGCGCAGCAGCTCCTCCACCGCGACCGGCCAGCCCTCCGGCCGCT
This sequence comes from Bacillota bacterium, assembly GCA_021791815.1. GTDB lineage: Bacteria > Bacillota > Sulfobacillia > RBS10-35 > JAJYVN01 > JAJYVV01. Next base: position 12,013 of record JAJYVV010000006.1, read on the forward strand.
CCAGCACGGCGGCGAGTTGGTCGGGATGGCGCAGGAGGCTCAGAGCGCCCCCACCGAGCAGCCCGGTGGTGGTCTCGTGCCCCGCGACGAGCAGCAGTTGGGCCGTGGCCACGATCTCGCCGAGGCTGAGGCGGTCGGTGGTCTCGTGCGCCGCCACGAGGCCGGAGATGAGGTCGGACCGCGGGCGGGTCCGCCGCTCGGCGACGAGGGCTTCCAGATACTCGATCAGGGCGGCCGCCGCGGCCATTCCGGCCTCCCGCACACCCGGGATGCGTTGCTGCGTGACGTCGAGGGCCCGCACGAACGTGTTCGACCACTCCCGAAAGCGGTCCTGGTCCTCCGCCGGGACGCCCAGCAACTCGGCGATGATGGTCACCGGGATCGGGAACGCGAAGTCCCGGACCAGGTCCGCCTCGCCCATCTCGGCCATGCGCGCCACGGCGGCGGCGGCGAGCTCCGCGACCCGCGGCCGCAGGGACTCGACCACCGCGGGCGTGAAGGCGCGGCTCACCAGTGCCCGGAGGCGCGTGTGCGTGGGCGGATCGCTCTCCAGCATGTGGGGGGGCATCTCCGTCAGCCGCCGGTAGGCCGGAGGGGGAGCGGAGCCCGTGGCCGCCGGAGGCGTCCTCCCCGCCGCCGCGGCCCCCGTCCCGTCCACGGGCCGGGGTTCGACCTTGCCGAAGCGCCGGTCGCCCAGGGCCTGGACGACGTCCCGGTAGCGGGTGACCCACCACCACTGCACCGATTCGAGATAGTGCACCGGGGAATGGGCGCGCAACTCGGCGTAGACGGGGTACGGGTCGGCCGCGAACGCCGACGACGCGGGGTCGAAGGCCGCCACCAGGACGTCCACCCCCCATGGGAGCCCACGGGCCCGGCGGTACTCGCGGGACGAACGCCGCCGCCACCGTTCGCATGCGGTCGCCGGCTTTCCTGCGCACCGGCATCCCCGTGCAGAACGGGGGCCGGCCGGCATGGATGTGCGCCTGCCCGCCGAACCCGGGCCATCCGAAGGAGGTGCCCCCGTTGCCTCCCCGGCCCCACATCGTGCTGATCGTCGCGGACGGCCACAGCTTCGACGCCGGCAGCGCCCTGGGCACCCCGGCGCTGCGGACCCCCGCGCTCGATGCCCTCGCCGCCCGCGGCGCCGCCCTGACCCGGACGTACATCGAGGACGGGTGGTCGGGTGCGGTCTGCGTGCCCAGCAGGGCGTGCCTCCTGACCGGCACCGGTGTCTTCTCGGCGACCCGGCCGCGGGAGGGTCCCGCGGGCTCCGATGCCGTCCCCCGGGCCGGGCTCGCGGCCGCCGGCACCCGCTGGGAGAACGCGGGGCTGGACCCCGGCCGGGCCACGCTGCCCGAGATCCCCCGCGCGGGGGGCTAGCGCACATTCGGCATCGGCTAGTGGCACAACGGGAAGCCGTCCTTGGCCCGCATCTTCTTCGGTGGGATGGCCGACCGCTGGACCGCACCGCTCCACGACTTCGACCCGGCCGGGCGGTATGCCGAGGCCGACGCCGTCGAGCCGCTTGGCACCGGCGCCCGGAGAGCGCCGCCCGCGGCCGGACGCCCGCTTCCCCAGCACCGTCTTGGCCGACGCGGCCGTCGCCTTCCTTCGCTCCCTCCCGCCCGCCCCGCCCGGCGGGTCCGGTCCGGGCCCCGCCGCCCCCCGGGGCGCCGTCCTTCCTCTACCTCGCTCTCACCGCGCCGCACGATCCCCGCACCCCGCCCCCCGACCACGCGGCGCGGTACCGGCCGCAGGGCGTCGAACTGCCGCCCAACTGCCTGCCCGGCGACCCTTTCGACGACGGCGAACTCGAGGTGCGGGACGAGCGGCTCGCGGCACACCCGGGCACGGAGGCCGAACGGCGCCGCCACGTCGCCGACTACCACGGCATGATCAGCCTCCTGGACGCCCAGGTCGGGCGCGTCCAGGAGGCGCTGTCGGCCTGCGGGCGCGACCGCGACACCATCGTCGTGTACACGGCGGACCACGGGCTCGCCTTGGGTCAGCACGGCCTGCTCGGGAAGCAGGACCTGTACGACCGCAGAGTCCGGGTGCCGCTCCTCCCGGCGGGCCCGGGCCTCCCGGCCGACGGGCGCCGCGCGGACGGGCTCCACCACGCCTACGACCTCCTGCCCACGCTCTGCGCGCTGGCGGGCGTGCCGAGCCCCGACGGCATCGACGGCCGAAGCCTCCTGTCCCTGATCGCCGGACGGCCGGCCTCGGCCAGGCCCTTCGTCCACGCGCCGTACCGCGACGTGCCGCGGATGGCCTGCGACGGCCGGTGGAAGCCGATCCGCCACTACCGGTCGGGCGGAGGACGAGGCACGGAGCGGCTCCAACTGTTCGACCTCGCGGCGGATCCGTGGGAGATGCGCGACCTCGCGGCCCGTTGCGGCGAGCAGGTGGCGCGCCTGGCCGCCGAGCTCGTCCGCTGGCAGCGGGAGGTCGGCGATCCCCTGTGGAGGTCGTGCCGTGACCCGCGCGCGACGGCACGTGGCCCGCAGGTTCCGATGCGGTGACCGTCCAGGGCCGCCGCCCGGAGGCAGGATTCACCCGGCGCCGCGAGGGATAGGCCCGGCGAAGGCGGCCGCCACCCCGGGCCGCCGATGCTCGCGAGGGGGCTGTTCGCCGTGCCGCAACCGCTGGTGATCGGCAGCCGCACGCATTCCTACGAGGTCGCCGAGGGCTGGGGGGCGCTGCCGCCGGGGCTCGCCTTCGGCTACACCCACGGGGTCTGCGTCGACGCGGACGACAACGTCTATGTCCACCATACCGGCAAGCCGTCCGTCGTTGTCTTCGACCGGGACGGGCGGTTCCGGACATCCTGGGGCGACCAGTTCCAGGGCGGGGCCCACGGCTTCTATCTGCACCGCGAGGCCGACGGGCGGCAGTGTCTCTACTGCACCGACACGAAACGGGCCCTGATGGTCAAGACGACGCTGGACGGCGAGGTCCTGCTGGAGATCGGCCGGCCGGACCGTCCCGATCTCTACGACGACAAGCGGCGGTACACCCCGACCGACGTCTGCGTCGGTCCGAACGGCGACATCTACGTCTCCGACGGCTACGGGCAGTATTACGTCCACCAGTGGGACGCCCGGGGCGCCTACATCCGCAGTTGGGGCGGCCGCGGTTCGGCGCCGGGGCAGCTCATCGAGCCGCACGGGATCTCGGTCAACCTCCGCGGCGCCGAGCCGGAACTCTACGTGGCCGACCGCCGCAACCACCGCATCCAGGTGTTCACCATGGACGGGCGCCACAAGCGCTTCATGGAGCACAACCTGGATTTGCCGTGCAGCTTCTACTTCTTCGGCGACGAGGTGTACATCCCCGACCTGGACAGCCGCGTCACGGTGCTCGACGCCCAGGATCGCCTCGTCACGCACCTGGGCGAGGACCAGCAGGCCTACAAGCAGCAGGGCTGGCCGAACCTGCCCAAGGCGTACTTCCGTCCGGACAAGTTCAGTTCGCCGCACGGCGTGTGCGTGGACTCCCGCGGCGACGTGTATGTGGTCGAGTGGATATCCGACGGGCGGCTGACGAAGCTGGTCAGGAGATCGTAACTCGCCCGGGTCGCCGCGTCCTCCCGGGGGAGGGGCTGGTCGGACGCGGGCCGGGCGGCCGGGGCGCGCGGTCCGCTGGGCGCCGCGCATCGCCCCGGACCGGGGCGTCGCCGGACGGCCCCCCGGGTCCGCACGATCGTCCCGTCGTCGGGCCACGGCAGGGATTCCGCCCATCGCCGAGAACCGTCCACCTGCGGCGTTGGTGCAAGTAGCAGCACGGCCCGCTTCCGGCGGGACGATGGCGGTGCAAGTCCGACCACGTCGCTCCATCCCGCCTGCCGGCGGGCCGACGGCCTTCTGCGTGCGCGGCGATGTCGCCGGCCGGGGCGGGCGCGGCTCCCCCTGCCATCGATGCGGCTCCCCGGAGGCCCGTGGGCTGACCCCCATGCCGGCCCTCCTCTTCGACCTCGACGACGCCCTCACCCCGATAGCGCAATCGACAGCTGTGCGGTCTGGCGTTCCGCCGGCCCGGGTACCGGTTGGGTGCGGCCGAAGGCGCAGGTGGCGGCCGCCTGCGCCTTCGGCGTGATGCGCCCGCCGCGCCCGACACGCGGCCCTGCGCCGCACGGCGAGACACGGCGCGCGCCCTCGCGGTGGTGACGGGCGGCGGTGCCGCCGTGCACCGGGCGAGGCTCGCGGCGCCGGTCGCCGCCGGGCCGGATCCGGTGGTCATCTTCGAACGAGCCGGGCTGGGCGAGCCGGACCCGCCCCTCCGCGGGCTGGCGCTGCGGCGCCTGGGCCCGGACCGCGCTGCCGGCGCGTGGTTCGTCGGCGACCATCCGGCGAACCACGTCCGCCGCGCGGCCGCGACGGGCGCGCCCTGGCCGAAGGCTCCGCTTCCTGGCCGCTGAGGCGTGACGGCCCGAGGTCCGGGCGCGGACGGCCCCGCGTCGGGGCCGGGCGTCGCCCGCCGTCCCGGCGGGGGAAGGGCCCGGCCGGCCCCCCGTCCTCGAAACCCGGGGCCGTCCCGCCGATACCGGTCGTGAGCGCTCGCTCGAACGGGCCGCGCGATCCCCCGACCGCCCCTCCGCAGGCCCCCGCCGCCCCATCCCCCGGTCCCGCGGCAAGGAGGTGTCCGACTGTTCAGCCGGCACGAGCGGGCGGCGCTCGGTTGGATCGCCGTGGTCGCGGCCGTGGCCTCCGCGGGCGGCGGGCTGGCACTGGCCCTCCTGCTGGATGCCGCCGCCCGTCCCGGGGCGGTCCGGCGGGCGCCGGGCCGCGGGTCCACCGCGGAGGTTCTGCGGCAGGGCCTGGCGGCTCCGCGTCCGCGCGTGCTGGCGGGAGCGGCCTGGGCCGCCGCTTGGACGGCCTGCACCGGCCTGTGGTGGCTCCGCGCCTTCTACCGGGCGGCCGAGGCGCTGGTCGGCCTGCAGCCGTGGCCGCGCTTGGGCCTCCTGGCCCTGCTGGCCGGGTGGACGTTCTGGGCCGCGGTTCTCGCGGCCGCCCTGCCGGCCCGGCGCGCCTGGATCGAGCGCCGGCAGGCCGCCCTCGCGCGGGCCCCGGGGCGCCTGGCCGGCCCTCCGCCCGCCGCGTTCCTCGATCCCGTGCGCGCAACGGTCGGCGTGCCGGCGGACGGAACGTTGCTGGGCATCGCCGCGGCCTCGACCCGGCCCGGCGGCCTTGGGCCGGCGCCGCGCGCCCGGTCGCGCCGGGTCCCGGTGGGGGAGGCCGTCCCCGTGGTCCTGACAGACGGTCAGGCGAACCTGCACGTGCTGCTGCTCGGGGCGACCGGCTCCGGCAAGACGAACGCGCTGCTGCTGGTGGTCGGATCCGCGATCGCCCGCGGCCACCCGATCGTCGTCCTCGACGGCAAGGGCTCACCCGACCTGCGCCGACGCGTGCAGTCCCTGGCGGCGGCCGCGGGCCGCGAGTACCGCACGTTCACGCTGCGCGGCCCGACGCACTGGGACCCCTGCCGGCACGCCGACCCCACACACCTCCGCGACCTGATCGCCTCCATCTTCGCCTGGGACCAACCCTATTTCGCGGCGGTGGCGCTGCGCTTCCTCGGGCTGGCCGCCCAGGGGCTGGCGGCGGCCGGGGAGCGCCCCACGCTCCGCGCGGTCGCGGACCTGGCCAACCCGGACCTCGTGGCCCTCCGCGCGCTGCTCCAGCGAATCGGCGACCGCGAGGCGCAGGCCCGGCTGGCGGCGCCGCTCGCGCGCCTGGATGAGAGCACCCGGAGCGGCATCGCGGGCCTCGGCCACCGCCTGGGCCGGCTGACCGAGACCGAGGTCGGCTCCTGGCTGGAGCCGGGCCCGGACGCGCGCCGAGACCTCGATCTCCTGGAGGCGGGCGGCACCCCGGGCGGGCCCGTGGCGCTGCTCAGTCTCGACTCCCTCGCCTACCGCGAGCTGGCGGCCGATGTCGGAGCGCTCGCCATGCAGGAACTGCACCACGTGGCGTCCGTCCTGATGGAGCGCGGCAACGCCCGGCCGGTCTACGTGGCGATCGACGAGTTCTCGGCCTTCCGCGCCGAGCAGGTCCTGGCGCTGCTCAACCGGGGGCGCGAGGCCGGGCTGCGCTGCGTCCTCGCGACGCAGGATCTCGCGGACCTGGAGCGCACCGGAGGGCGGGCCGCGGTGGATCAGATCCTGGCCAACACGGCGACGAAGCTCTGCCTGCGCCTCGACCTGCGGGAGAGCGCCGAGCGGGTCGCGGCCACGCTCGGCACCCGTGCGGCCTGGCAGGCCGCGCACCGCACGGAGGCCGGCGTCGCCACCGGACAGGCCACGGCGCAGGTGCGCGAACAGCCCTGGCTGGAGCCCAGCGTCCTCCTCCAACAGGCACCCGGCGAGGGCACCCTGATCTGCAAGGCTCCGGAGATCTCGGTGCGGCGCTTGCGGCTGTATCGGGCGGGTGGACGCGCCGCGACCGAGGCCCCGGCGGAGGGGGCCGGGCCATGACCGCCCGCCCCCCTGCTGCGGAACGTCGCCCGCTCCGGATACCGGACCGGGCCGCAGTCCGCGGCCCCGGGGACTTCGTCGCGACGGACGGCGTGGGCGATTGCGCCGCGGGGGTCGCGGGCCGCCTGGCGGACACCATGCCCCTCTGCGACTGCATCGCCTGGACGCCCGCAGCCCCGTGCGTGGTCCACGACGACCCGGGCGGGCCCACCGTCCAGGGCTCGCACGTCATGGGCGCTACGGCGCTGTCTTTCGCGACCGCGATCACCGGGACCGGGGTGGCCCTGTTCTGCGCCGCCGGTCCGCCCGGGTTCGTGCAGCCCGTCGCGCCTGCGTGCAGGCGTTTGCGCTCGAGGCCCGGACCGTCACGACCCAGCTGTACGGGGCGGCGCTGCTGCCTGCCGCGTGAAGCTACGGCGGGCCGTTCCTGATCGGTCCCGGCGGCACGCTGGCCGCCTCGCGACCGAGCCCGGACGTCCATGGCGGGCGCGCCGCAGGCGGAGGCGTGGTCCGGAACCGGTGCCCTGACTCTCGTCCACGCGGCCGGCGGCGTCCCACTCTGGCGTCCGGTCGCGGGAGCCGCCCGCGCGGCGACGCCCGTCCAACCTTACGGCTACCGGCCGTCGCCGGCCTCCGACGGGCGGCGGGTCCCCGTGCTCGAGACGCTGGCCGTCGGGCTCTCGGCCCCCGCGGTGGGTCTCTGGGTGTCGCTCGCCGGTTCCACGACGCCCTTCCGGCCGTCCCTCCCGGCCGGCGACGCGGTCCCGGCCGTTGACCCTGGGGGAAAGGACTTCTGGTACGGGCCCGACGGCGGGCGGCTCCCCATAGCCGCCGGACGAGGCGGCGCTATGCGCCTGAGGCCGGCGCCCCCAGGAGCCCCCGCACCACGACCAGGTGGTGCCGGGCGTGCCAGCGCAGGTCGGGGTGTTCGTACTTCGCCCAGCACCACGCGGCGGTCTTGGCGCTGACGAGGGCGCGGCAGCACGCCAGCGCCCCGGGCTCGGGCCGGACCGGGTAGGCCGCGGCGGCCTCGTCGCCCACGTGGGCCAGGTCCCACTCCAGCGGGCCCAGGCAGGCGGTCTCCAGGTCCAGGAAGCGCACCCCGCCGTCGGCGGCGGCGAGCACGTTGGCGGCGTGGGGGGACCCGTGCAGCGGGCGGTCGGGCAGGCCGGTGCGGCGCAGCTCCGCGCCGAAGCGCTCCAGCGCCGCGGACAGCGTGGCGCGGCCGCGCCGCGGAAGGGCGGGGGCCCAGGCCGGGTCGCGCAGCAGGCCCGCGACCTCGGACAGCTCGTCGCCGAACGAGGGCAGCGGGCCGTCGTACGCGGCGAGGGCGCCGTGCAGCCGGTGCAGGGCCTCCGCCACCGCGGCCGGGCCCGGCGGGCCGGCGCCCGCGGGCTCATGGGCCCAGAACGTCACCGCGAAGCCGCCGCTGTGGTGGACCTCCGCGGGGACGCCTGGCGCCGGCGGCACGACGGGCGCTCCGCGAGCGGCCAGGCGGCGGGCGACGTCCAGCTCCAGCCCGAGGCGCCCAGGGGGATAGTGGCCCATCGCGACCTTCGCGACGACCGGGGCCGGGCGCAGCCACACGACGACGTTGTTGGAGTCGCCGAGCAGGACGGGCTCCGTGGCCGCAATGCCGAGGCGCCGCGCCGCAGCCAGGGCCGCATCCTGCGGACGCAACCCGACACCCCCAGGCACGGACCCCGGCGCCGACGTCCGCCGCGGGTCCGTCGCGCGCGGTCAGCCGTCTCGCCGCATCCACTCCGCCGGCACCTGGGCCACCCGGCCCGCCGCCGCGGGCTCGTACACCGGCCGCGTCATGGGCCGCAGCTTCAGCGTCCCGTCGGCGAGCCCGCGGATGCGCCGCAACCCTTGCGCCACGTACTCCGACTCCCGGTCCACGCCGATGGCCCGCCGTTCGTGGAGCAGGGCGCCGATCAGCGCCGAGCCGACGCCCGCGTACGGGTCCAGGACCCAGTCGCCCCGCTCCGTCAGGGCCAACACGCACCGCTCCACGAGCTCGACCGGGAATTGGCAGGGATGCGCGGTCTTCTCGGGGTGGTTGGCCTTGACGTTCGGGATGTCCCAGAGGCCGGACTCCCAATCGCGCGCGACGATCTCCCACACGTCGGACGGGTTCTTGCCCATGGGGTTGCCGGTCAGCTCTCCGGCGTTGGGCCCTTTGTAGGCGCGCTTGCCCGGGTATTTCGAGGGAATCCGGATATCGTCCAGGTGGAAGACGTACCGGTCGCCCTTCGTGAACCAGAGCAGGGTCTCATACCGGCCCGACAGGCGCCGCGTGGCGTGGAGACCGTGGCCGAAGTGCCAGATGACCCGGTTGCGGAGCCGCAGCCCCAACTCCTTGAACAGGGGGTAGTAGTGGATGTCGAGGGGGAAGACCTCGCCCTCCTCGACACAGTTGCCCACCTGCCAGCAGAGGCTGCCCGTGTCCGCGAGCACGCGCACCAGTTCGCGCAGGACGGGCATCTGGTCCTCGAGGTACTTGCCGATGGCGACGCGGGTTTCGTAGCTCTTGCCGATGTTGTATGGCGGGGAACTGATGACCAGGCGTGCGAGCCCGTCCGGGAGCCGACGCAGGAACGGCAGGGCGTCGCCGTGGTGGAACACCGCCCGCTCCGCCCCGCCGTGGAAGTCGGGGGCCACACCGACGTCGAGGCCGGGCAGCCGCGGGTGCATCGAATGACTCCGCCTCCTTGGGGGGCATGGTTCGGCGCGGCGCCCGTCCGGCCCTGGCCCAAAGGCGTCGACCCACCGAGCGCGCGGGGCGATCTTGCCGTCGCCCGCGATGGGGCCGCGCCCTGGCTTCGGACCGCCGGCCGCGAGGCCGGACGCCGCCGGGGATGCCGTCTGCAGCCCCAGGACGCGAAGCCGCGCCGCAGGATGGCGCGTTCCCCGGCCTCCGCGGTTCCGGCCTTGAGGACGCGCGGCGCCACGCCTTCCGGTGCTCGATATCCTCGGTTTGACGTGCTCGCCGTTCCACAACCGGGGGGACGCCGCCGAAGAGGATGGTGAAGTCCTCCAGCAGGGCTTCACGGGCTTGATCGAACGCGCCGCGCTTCTCGATGTCCGCGACCAGGCTCGGGGGGAAGGGCGGCCGTGCCAGCACCTCCAGAAGGCGCGGTCGTTGAGCCTGCGTAAGCTCATCATACCCGAGCGCGCCCATGGTGCCCATCGCGGTCGGGACCCCTTCCGGCGGGAGGCTCGCCGCGAGGGGCGCCAACTCCTCGAGCAGATCCCCCATGGGACGGTCCCCGTGGCTCATGGCGCGTCGTCGGCGGTCGGACGGGCGTGGGCATGGACCCGGATGGGGGCGACGGCCTCCCGGCCATCCAGGGAGGCGGGGAACACCTGGCGGGCCGACAGGGGGGCGCGCTGGGCCCTGGCGGGCCGCACCCGGTCCGGCCGGCGGGTCCGGATCCAGAACACGGCCGCGCCCACCCGCTGGTCGGGATGGCGGCCGGCGGCGGCCGCATCGTGGCGGATCAGCCGGGCGGCATCGCCGGTGCCGCGCTCGCGCTGGAGGGCCCAGACGGTCCCGCCCTCATCCTCGAGAATGTCACCGGGTGGCTTCCACCGAGGTCTCGACGAGCTTGAAGTCAGAGGAAAGCTCGCGTGCCACGGGAGCGGTGGGGACGCCGCAGCGGGCGAGGGGGATGCCCGGGACCGCCGCGAACGGCGCTCGCAGGACGTGGTCCCGCGCCTCGCGATGCGGGCTCGGGCCGTGGGGCACGCAGGCACCTCCGGGACGGGGCCGGGTCCCCGCACCGTGAGGCGGAGTGTGGGCTCGGCCTGGGTCCGATTCTTCAGCGCCGCGCCGTCCTCCTCGTGGCGCCGGCCCGCGGCCCGCGGGCGCGACACGCTGCGCCACCTGCCCAGGCCACCGTCCCTCTCCGGACGCCGTCCGGGCGCGCCAGGGGGCGCAGTCCGGCCCGCGCGTCCGCGACGCGTGCGGGCCCGCCGTTCAAGGAGCCGCCGAGGCACAGCCCCACATCGAACCCGCCCGCCGGGTCGAAGTCCCGGTCCGTGTCTCTGCAGCCGCGGGCGCCGCCCAGGACACCGGACCCGGTTCGCGGATGCGCCGCGGCACCGCCCGCGCCGAGGACGTGCATCTGGACCGGGCCGGCACCGGCCTCGCAGCGCGGCCACCCGCGGTGGCCGGGCGCGTCGTCGAAGCAAGGCACCGCCTGCGGATCGAAAAGGTCCAGGGCGGCCGCCGCCCTTTGCCACCACCGTGGCGGGCCGCGCGCGCCCCCAGAAGGCACGGCGGCATCCGCGTGGCGGCGAACGGCGGCCGACGGCCGGCAGGTGTCGCCGGCGGCGGCCGGAACACGCGAGCCATCCTTGCCCCCCTGGGAGGCGCGCACCCCATGGCGGAACCGCTGCGCATCGGCATCGTCGGCGCCGGAGGCATGGGCGGACATCACGCCCGCGAACTGCAGAAGCGCCCCGATGCGCGCGTGGTCGCCCTCTGCGACGTGGCGGACCAGGCCCTGACCGGGGCCGCCGCCTACTTCGCCGAACGCGGCGAGCACCCGGCACGCTATACGGACCTGGCCGCCATGCTGGCGGGCGAGCACCTGGACGGCGTGGTCGTGGCGACGCCCCACACCCGGCACGCGGCGCACCTGTCCGCCGCCCTCGACGCCGGCTGTCACGTGCTCTGCGAGAAACCCATGGCCACCACGGCCGCGGACGCGCGGGCGGTCACCGACCTGGCGGAGCGCCGAGGGCGGGTGCTGGCCATCGCCTACCAGCGCCACGGCGACCCCTTCTACCGCCGGGCGCACGAGATCGTAGCGTCCGGCGTCCTGGGCGACATCCGCCTGATCACGGTGCTGATCGCCCAGGACTGCCTGGCCAACTTCCTCCCGGGGAGGACATGGCGGGCGGACCCCGAGCTTTCCGGTGGCGGCCACTTCATGGACACGGGCTCGCACATCGTGGACATGCTGCTGTTCGTCAGCGGGCTCCAGCCCGCGTCCGTCTTCGCCAACATCGACAACTACGGCACCCTGGTCGACGTGCTGACGGCGCTGTCCATCCGCTTCGAAGGGGGCGCCGTGGGCACGTTCGCCGCCACCAGCCTGAGCCCGGAGTGGCGCGAGGAGTTCTCGTTCTATGGCGACAGGGGCGTCCTCAACCTCCGGGGCGAGATGACCCTCCACCTGAAGGGGAGCGCGCCGCAGGCGCAGAGCGGCACGGGTCCGGCGGTGACCCCGGTGGCCAACTGGATCGCCGCGATCCGGGGCGAAGCCCCGGTGCAGGCGCCGCCGCTCTACGGTCTGCGGGTGGCCCAGATCAGCGAAGCGGCGTACGCGTCGCAGAAGAGCGGCCGCAACGAGCCCGTGCGCTGACCGGCGGACCGGGGCGCCGCGCACTCGCACGGCGGCAGCCGGCCGCCGCTGGTGCAGCGCCCCATGGCACGGGACCAGACGCCCAGGGCCCCGCCGAGGGTGCCCGGCCCCACGGCGAGGCCTCCGGGGGCCTACCGCCAGGCAAGTGGCGCGCGTCGCCGCCTGGATACCGCCCCAGGTAGGGTGGTCGCCCGCGGCCCCATCCCTCGGGACCGACCGCCTCCGGAGCCCGGTGCCGGTGTCGCGGGCGGCCCGCGATGGCACGGGTCTTGCGTGCCGCCGGCAAGGGCCTTCCCGACCCTGCTTGCCGGTCGGCGCCCCCGCCCCGCCCGTCCTGCGGGATGGACGCGGGCCTGCACGCCTTCCCGCCCGATGCGGCCCCGACCTGCGGTGTAGGCGTTGGACACCCTGAACACGGCCTCCGTCGTCCTGCCCCTCCCGTGGGCCGTACCCGCCGGCGCCGCCGGAACCCGCCCAGGCCGACGGTCGCGTCCACGACGGCGCCGTGCCGCTCCGTCCACGATCCGCTCGGCGGTGCAGCCCGCGTTGCCCGGGGACGGGGCAGGGCGCGGCGGGAGCGCCCGGACCGCAGTCGCTGGTCGGGAAGAGGGGGCCGAGCGCCGGGGCCGAGCCCAGCCCGCGCCGGCGCGCTCCTCGGCGCGGCCGCGTTTGCCCGGCTCGCGGGTCCTGGCGGGGCGGGGTGGGCCGGGGCGCGGGCGGCCCGGGCGGCCCTCCCGTCCCGCCCAGCTTGGGCCCTTCCGCCGCGCCCGGCCTACTTCTCCCGCCGGCGCTCCCGAAGGAGAGCCATCATCTCCGCGATGCGCGCGGCCCGAGTCGCCGGCCGCTTCGCGCCCTCGATGGCACGGATGAAGTTCCGACGGTAGTAGCCCGCGAGCCCTTCAAAGAAGGAGCGCGCCGCCGGGTCCGACGCCAAGGCCGCGGCCATGTCCGGGGCGACGTTGTCCGGCCGCGGATCTTCGGCCGCGAGGACCACGTCCACGGTCGCGCCGATCGCGAAGCCCTCGGATGGTCCCCCGGTGACGGCCCCCAGCGCGACGGCGAAGCGGCCTTCGAGTCGTTCCAGGGTGCCGCTCCATGGACATCCGTCGATGGTGCCCGTCACCGCATGCAGCCCCCGCGGTCCCCAGACCCTGTCCGGGTCGAAGGGCACGACGACCACCGCACGGTCCCCGGCCGCCGTCACCGTCGCCCGAAAGGCCTGCGCGCGATACAACGTCCGTCCGCCCCCTCCGTCGCCGCCATCCCCTCCGCGCTACGTTCGGCCCAGGCCCCGAGGCGCCCCTGCCGGCGGCGCGCCGTCGAACGGCAGCCGCCGCGGCACCACCACCGGCCGCAGGCCGTCGTCGCCGCCCGCCGCGACCTCCCCCGCCATGGCGGAGCGTGAAGGTGCGCGCCCTGCCATGGACGCCTGGGGCCTGCGGGACGCGGTCGCCGCCTTCGCCGGCCTGGTCGAGGGCGTCCCCGACCGCCGGCCGCACGGCTCTCCCGCGTTGGGAGGCGCCGGCTTCCACCCGGGGTCGGGACGCCCACTCCCGGGGCACGCGCCGTCACGGACCGACCCGCCCCGTGACGGCCACAGCCCCCGCTGCCGGGACTCCGCGTCGCCGTGCGCGCCGCCCCGGCGGGGATGCACGCGGGGAGGCCGGGGATCGCCCGTTGCGACCTGCTGCCCGCCCCGTGGGCGGGGTTCTCCGGCTTCGATCGCCGACAGCAGAGCTGGGCATACGGCACCGCGCGGCGGTCGACCGTCGCGCGGCCCGCGGGCGCCGGCCTGGGGGGCCCACCGGCCGCACCCGGGCTGGCAGGTCGCCGCGGCCTGTCCGCCCAATCCCGGCCGACCATGGAGAGTGCGTCGATCCGTCTCGAAGCCGGGCCGCTGCGCCTCGAACTGGATACCGCCGGCCGGGTGGTGGGGCTGCGCGTCCGCGGCGTCCCGCGGGGTGGCCCGGAAGGCGTCGCGTGGCCCCTGGTGCGCCTGGCGGGCCCCGACGGCGTGCGGGCGCCGTCGGGCGCGCGCCTGGATGCGGCCGCGGGCGTCCTCCACTTCGCCTTCGGTGCGGATGCCGGGGTGTGGGTGGAGGTGCTGTCCCGGACCACGCACCTGACGCTGCGGGTCGCGCGGGTGATCGGCGCCGGTGGCCGCCTGCTGCTCTGGGGACCCGTTCCCACCGGGGTCGGCGCCGTCGTCGGAGAGACCGTGGGGGTCGTGCGCGACGGCGGTGCGGGGCGGGACGGAACGCCTCCCCGCCTCCCCGTCGCCATCGGGCTGCAGGCCCTGTCGCCCGACACGCTGGGCGGCTGGCCGGCGGCCCACGCGCCCGCGGGATGTCCGGACGCGGCTGGGCGCGCCGGCGCGCGCGAGCCCTACGAGGAGTGCGCTGCCTGGCGCACCGCCTGGGGGAGCGTGCTCCAGGCCCACGCGCCCGACCCCAGCCGGAGCGCCATCGCCCTGTTCGCCTGTCCCGAACCGGAGGCGCTGGCGGTGCTCGGGGCCATCGAGCTCGCCGAAGGCTTGCCGCACCCGCTGCTGGGCGGGGTCTGGGCCAAGGTCTCCCCCGAGGCCACCCGCTCCTACCTGATCTGCGGCTTCCGCGAAAACGACCTGGATGCCGCCCTGGAGTGCACCGCGCGGGCCGGCCTGCGCTACCTGTATCATCCCGATCCGTTCGCCTCCTGGGGCCACTACCGCCCGCACGAGGGAGACGCGGCGCTGCGGCGCTGCTGCGAGCGCGCCACGGCGCGGGGCATCGGGCTCGGCGTCCACACGCTCTCGAACTTCATCTCCCGGTCCGACGGCTACGTGACCCCCAGGCCCGATCCGCGCCTGCAGCGTGCGGTGCACGGCCGGTTGGCGGCCGCGGTCGGCGCGGAGGCGGCGGAATTGCCGGTCGAGGACGCGGCGCCGTTCCGGGAGCGGGGATGGTGCGCCACGGTGCTCGTCGGCGATGAACTCGTCCGGTACGCGGCGGCGGAGGACGACCCGCCCCGCCTCGCCGGGTGCGAACGCGGGGCCCACGGGACGGGTGCCGCCTCCCACGCGGCGGGTGCCGAGGTGGGGAGGCTGGCGGACCACGCCTACCGCGTCTTCTTCCCGGACTCGGACCTGCAGGACGAGATCGCCGGGCGGCTGGCGGAACTCTTCCGCTCCACCGGGCTCCGGCAGATCTCGTTCGACGGCCTGGAGGGATGCCGGGAGGCGGGGGGCGGCGCGGCGGCGGAGGCCCGGTTCGTGCTCGGCGCGGCCCGCGGCTGGCCCGAAGGCGGCGAGGTGATCAACGACGCGAGCCGGCTCAGCCACTTCACCTGGCACGTGCACACGCGCATGAACTGGGGGGAGCCGTGGGGCCGGGCCATGCGCGAGGGCCAGACCGAGTACCGCTTCGCCAACCAGGACTACTTCGAGCGCAACCTGTTCCCGCGGATGCTCGGGTGGTTCCGCCTGCACCTCGATGCCCCGGGCCACCCGGCGACCAGCCTCGACGACATCGAGTGGATGCTCGCGCGGGCCGCCGGGTACGGGGCGGGTTTCGGCCTGGTCTCCGACCTCGCCACCCTCCGGGGCCACGGCGACGCCGGGGCGATGCTGGAGGCGGTGCGCCTTTGGGAGGCCGCGCGGCACGCCGACGCGTTCACGGCGGACCAGAGGGCGCGCCTGCGCGCCGGCGGCGAGTGGCACCTGGAGGCGGCGGGGGACGGGGCCTGGGGCCTGCGTCCCGTCTGGCTCTCGCCGGCCCTGGTGTGTCGCGCGGGCGAGGGCCAGCCCGGGCATCCCGGAGGCGGCGACTGGCCGGTGGTCAACCCCCACCCGGCGCAGGCGCCGCAGGTGCGGCTGACGGCGATGGGGGGCACCCTCACCGACCCCGGACTGCAACTGGGGGGCCGGACGGTCATGTTCCGCTGCCGGCTGGAGGCGGGACAGGTGCTGCGCTGCGGCGGAGGCCTCCCCGCGGGAGCGGCCGTCTGCGACGCGAACGGGAACGTGGTCCGGCCGGTCGTCGCGGAGGGCGGGGGGGCCGTGCTCGCGCCCGGAGCGCAGACGGTGTCGCTCTCGGCGGAGTTCAGTGCGGGCGCCGGCGCGGAGTTGCGCCTCGCGACCTGGGGGGCGCCCGAGGCCGTGGCGACGGGACGGTAGCGGGGTGGGGGCGGGGGACGGGAGCGAGGCGGATCGCGCCGTTCTCGGGGCCGCGCGTGCCGGGATGGAGGTCCGCTTCAGGCGGCCCAAGACCACGGACCGCCGGCAGGGCGTCGCCGTGCGCCTCCCCGGGGCAGGCCCCTGTGCCAGTCACGCACCGCCAGCCACCGCTGGGCCCTTCCGGACCGGCCCGCGAGGGCATCAGGCCGCAGGGGCACCCGTCGCCCGTCTGACGTTGGCCCCCACCGGTTCCAGTGAGCCCTTTGGGCTCGCGGCGGCGCCCGCCTTCCGGCGGCGAGCGGCTTCGACGGCCTTCCGCCCTTCCGCGGTGGGGTAGGGCAAAGTCCGATCCCACCTGGCCGGGACCCACGGCCCCGCTACAGGCGCCGCCGCGGCCACAGCAGCCCGGCGGCCAGCGCCACGGCGCCCACGCCGAGCAGGATGAAGAAGCGCGGTTCCACGCCCCTGACGGCCATGAGGACGAGGGACAGCGCCATGAGGATGGGGCCCCCCACCATGAGTCGCAGCTTCATGTTCAGGCCCGACAAGGTCCGTCACCCCCAGGGGCCTCGGGCCGGGTCGCCGCCGCCCCGCCTACTTCCATCGGGTCAGGATCTCGTCGCGGCGGAACGTGGCCACCGCGAGGCCGAGCAGGAGGACGGCCGCGACCAACTGGACGCCCGCCACGAGCAGCAGGTTGCGCGTGACGCCGAGGTGGATCAGGCCGACCTCGCCCGAGACATAGACGCCCGCGAACGGCAGCACCACGAGCCCCCCGACCTGCTGGGCGATGCGCACGTCGGTCACGCGCGACGAGATCACCACGTTCCACGCGACGCTGATGGCCGCGGCCAGCGGAGCCATGACGAAGAGCACGACCAGTGCGTTGCCGTTCGGGAAGAAGTCGCGGCCCAGCGTGCCCCTCGTCACCAGGTCGGCCAGAGTCATGAAGATCGCCGACCCGACGACGATGGCCCCCAGGGGCGGCACGATGGCCGCGATGGCCTTGCCCAGCAGGATCTCGGCGTCGGTGGTGGGTGTCGCGAGCAGCGGTTCCAGGCTCCTTTCGACCTTCTCGCCCGCCACCGTGTAGGAGGCGATCGCGGTCGGGATGATCCCGGCCAGGATGAGATAAAAGAACGTGAACGCCGGGAGCAGGTTGCCGGCGATCTGCGGCGCGAGGCCCGGGGCGCCGGCGTGGCGGCTCTCGACCAGCCGGAGCACGGCGGGGAGGAGCAGCGAGACGAGCAGGGGCACGCCGAAGGTCGAATAGAGGATGTTGGTCTTGCGGGTGAAGGTCCGGAAGTCCTTGGACGCGATGATCCACGCCTGGGAGATGCGCATCAGCGGCCACGCCCCACCAGGTTCAGATAGGCGTCCTCGAGGCTCGCCCCGGTCACGCCGGCGGAGCGGACGCGGGCGCCGGCGCGGATCACGGCCTGCATGACGTCGGGCGTCGCGGCGTCGGGGTCGTCGGCCGCGATGGACAACTGGTCCCCCTCCACGGAGACCTCCGCGGCGGGCAGGACGGCGCGGACCGCGGCCAGCGCCGCATCCCGGATGCGGTCGATGTCGTCCAGCCGGACGAGCAGCCTGCGCCGGCCCACCGATCGCTCCAGTTCCTCCGGAGTGCCCGTGGCGACCAGTCGGGTGTTCAGGATGGCGATGCGATCGCAGATCCTCTGGGCCTCGGCGAGGTTGTGCGTGTTGAGGACGATGGTCCGCCGGTCGTGCTTCAGCTCGACGATGAAGTCCCGGACGGTCCGGGCCGACTCCGGATCGAGGTTCGCGGTGGGCTCGTCGAGAAAGAACACCCGCGGGTCGTGGACCAGCGCCCGCGCCATCGCCAGCTTCTGCTTCATGCCCTTGGAGAAGGTTCCGGCGGCCGAGTCCCGCTTCTCCCACAGACCCAGCATGGTCAGCAGGCGCCGGATGCTCTGCGCGCGCTGCGGCTCCCGGCAGCCGTAGAGCCTGCCGTAGAAGTCGAGGTTCTCGTACGCGCTCAGCTCCTCGTAGAGTCCCACATTGTCGGAGACGAACCCGACGAGCCTGCGAATCTGCAGGGCCTCGGCCGCCTTGGCCGTGTCATACCCGGCGATCCGCGCCTCGCCGCTCGTCTTGGAGATCAGGCAGCAGAGCATGCGCACGGTGGTGGTCTTGCCCGCGCCGTTGGGCCCGAGCAGCCCGAGGACCTCGCTTTCGCCGACCTCCAGGCTGAGGTCGTCGACGGCCGTGAGCGGGCCGAAGCGCTTGGTCAAGTTGCGGACTTCGATCACAGGTCGCCCCCCGCACCCCGCACCGGCCGGTTATGATAGCAGAATGGTATCGTCCGCCCGCGGTGGCCGTCAAGGGCGCGGCCGGACGCCGCGGGCCGTCCTCGGCACCGGCGCATCGCCCTGAGCGCGGCAGGCGTCCCTCCCCGCGGCAGGTCGGTCAGGCGTTCACCCCGAAGCGACGCCGTTATGGGCAAAGGGGTTCCGCCGGCCGGGGTGGGGCGCGTGGGAAGCGGTGTTCGGCCGCCGGCCGGGCGCTCGCGCGTGGTGTTGCACCTGCACTGGGACGGGCGCCGCCTGTTCGCCTGGGCGGAGCGCGGCACCTCCGACCCGTTCCGCATGCTCCACGCCCGGGGAGACGCGCCGCCCCACCCGGGCGCGGTTCCGGGGACGGAACTCTCCGCCGCGCTCGGCGTATCGCGCAGGGCCCGGGCACCGGAGGCCTGGCTGCGGGTGCCCCTGCCTGCCCGCGCCGGCGCCGGGGTCTCCGCGGATCCGTCGCGCCTCCGGCCCGTGCCCGCTCCGGGGCTGGGCGCGCCGACCGACGTCCCGTTCGTCCTGGCCCCGTTCCTGGTCCCCGGGGTGGACGTCCCGGCGGATGCCTTCGGACCGCTCCTGTTCGCGGCCGACCCGGTTCCGCCCGAGTGGCGCCTGGGCGGCGACGCGCGTTTCTGGAGGCAGGCCGGCCGCCTGGCCCTGGCCCGCTGCGGGCGGGGCTCGTACGCGCCGGTGGCCGGGCGCGCCGAGAACGCCGCGCCGGCCGCCGTCTGGGCACCCGTCGCCGACCCTGACGTCGAGGAGGCCGAGGAACGTCTCGCCGCGGCGATGCCCCCCGCGTGCCGCCTGGCCGTTCCGGACGAGAGCCCGCTCACCCTGGTTCGCACGTTCACGGCCGCCGCGCTGGATGCGGCCGTGCGGTCCGCGCTGGCGGGCGGGCGCCTGGGGTGGTCCCGCGTGCTGCGCCCGGACCATCCCGCCATGCGCTGGCTCCTGGGCCTCCTGCACGCCGTCCCCCTGCCGCTGCCGCCCGGGGTCCCGCGGGACTTCGCCGCCGCGGCCGCGGGCGGCTACCCCGGTTGGGAGAGCGCCCTCCGCACCCAGGCCGACGCCGTGGCGCCGCCCCGCGTCCGCCTGGTGCTGCGGCTCGACGACCCGGTGGGGGGCGCGCCCGGCGGCGACGGTTCCCAACAGGACGGAGCGGCGAGCGGCGCCGGAGCGGGGCCTGCGCTCGCGAAGGCCGACGACCCGGCGCCCGGCGACAAGGGCGCGCAGGGGGGCGCCGCCGCTCCGCGCTGCCCTCTGAGCCTGTGGATCCAAACGTTCGACCCCGACGGCAGCCCCGCGGCCGCCCTCGCCATGGCGGCGGCCCGCGCCGGCGACGTCTCCGGAAGGGATCCCGCGGCGCCGCGGCGGGACCTCGCCGCGCGCACCGCGGCGTCGGCCCTGGCCGCCGCGGCCACGGAGGCCCTGCGCGACGCGGCGCGCATCTGGGCCCCGCTGGTCCAGGCCCTGTACCGGCCGGCCTTGGACATCCTCTGGCTGACGCCGGACGAGGCGCTGGAACTCGCCGACCGCGCGGCTCCCCGCCTGGAGGCCCGCGGCGTCGAGGTCATCGTGCCGGCCTGGTGGCGGGCCAAACCCGCGTACGCGACGGCGCACCTCCGCGTGTCCGACGTCCAGGCGGACTTCAGCCGCAGCTCGCTCGCCGAGTTCGCGTGGGAGGTCGCGCTCGGCGGCGAGGCGATGGACCCCCTGGCGTTCGAGAGCATGGTCGAGACGCGGACGCCCTTGGTGCGGTTGCGCAGCGGGTGGGCCCGGGTCGACCCGGCGGCCCTGCGGCGCATCGCGGAGGCATGGGCGGAGAGCGGGGTGCGCGGCCGGGTCGCCGGCTTCGCCGCGCTGCGGCTGGCCCTGGAGTCGGGCGGCGGGGCGGTGCTCCCGGACGGGGAAGAGGCGGATGGGGCCGCCCGGGGCGGCCCCCCTCCGGCCGGGTCCGCGGCCGGCGCGGGCGCCCTGGCGCAGGGCGGCATCACGGTGGAGGCCTCCGGTCGGGTGGCCCGCTGGCTGTCCGGGCTGGAGGCGGGCCGTCGCGCCGGGCCGCTGCCGGAGCCGCCCGCGTTCGAGGGCCGCCTGCGGCCCTACCAGCGAGCCGGCCTGGGCTGGCTCGCCTTCCTCTCGGACATGGGCCTCGGCGGATGCCTGGCCGACGACATGGGGCTGGGCAAGACCGTGCAGGTGCTGGCCCTGCTCGCCCACCGCCGCGTGGCGGTCCCCGGCGCGGGCCCGACCCTGCTCGTCTGCCCGACTTCCGTCCTCTGGAACTGGCGGGCGGAGGCGGCCCGCTTCGTGCCGGCGCTCCGGTTGCACGTGCATCACGGGCCGGGGCGCCCGCGCGGCCTGGACCTGGAGCGCGCGGCCGCGGGCGCGGACCTGGTGGCCACGACATACGCCCTGCTGGCGCGGGACGCCGACGACCTCGGGCGGGTCTCCTGGGACGGCGTGGTGCTGGACGAGGCCCAGAACGTCAAGAATCCCGCGGCCCGCCAGGCCCAGGCCGCCCGCGCGCTGCCCGCGCGCTACCGCTTCGCCCTGACCGGGACCCCGATCGAGAACGGCCTGCGCGACCTGTGGTCGATCTTCGCCTTCGCGCTGCCCGGCTACCTGGGCGGCAACCGCACGTTCCTGCGCGAGTATGCCCGCCCGGTGGGGGGCGGGGACGAGGCGGCGGCCGCCCGGCTGCGGCGGGCGGTCGCGCCGTTCATCCTGCGCCGCACGAAGCGGGATCCCGGCGTGGCGCCGGAGCTGCCGGAGAAGATCGAGACCCGCCAGGAGTGCACGCTGGGCCCCGAGCAGGCGGCGCTCTATGCGGCCGTGGCCCGGGACGCCCTGAAGGACATCGACGAGGCCACCGGCCTCCGGCGCAAGGCGGTCGTGTTGACGACGCTGCTGCGCCTCAAGCAGATCTGCGACCACCCCAGCCTCTTCCTCGGGGACGGCGGACCCCTGCAGGGGCGCTCCGGGAAACTGCGCCGCCTCGAAGAACTCCTGGAGGACGTGCTCGCGGAGGGCGACCGCGCGCTGATCTTCACCCAGTTCGCGACCTGGGCGCGCCGGTTGTCCGCGCACCTGGAGGAGCGCACCGGCGCCCGCGCATATTGCCTGACCGGCTCGGTGCCCGCGGCGCAGCGGCCGGACATCGTGCGGGGGTTCCAGGGCGAGGAGGGGCCCGCGCTGTTCGTGCTGTCGCTGAAGGCCGGCGGCGCCGGCCTCAACCTCACGAACGCGCAGCACGTGTTCCACTTCGACCGCTGGTGGAACCCGGCCGTCGAGGAGCAGGCGACGGACCGCGCGTACCGCATCGGGCAGGGCCGCGTGGTGCAGGTGCACACGATGGTGGTGCGGGGGACGCTCGAGGAACGCATCGACGCGCTGCTCGCCGGCAAGCGTGCCCTGGCCCGGCGGGTGGTCGGCGGCGCGTCGGAGGCCTGGATCACCGAGCTGTCCACGGACGAACTCCGCGACCTGTTCCGCATGAGCGCGGATGCCGTCGAGGCGTAGGGGGCGGGGCCCTGGGCCCGGGTGCGGCAAGGCGGGCGACGGGGGGCGGGCACGGGTTGGACGGGTCGGCGGGCGGGGATAACGCGCGACGGGGCGCCGATGGGGGGCCGGGCGGCGCGGAGGCCGCCCCCTCCTACTCCGCGCGGGATTACTGGGGCGACGACGTCGTGTTCCCCGCCCTCGCCGGGCCCGAGTCGTGGCCCGCCGGCGGGGGCGTGCCCGACGGCAGCGAGGCCCTGGAACCGGCGCTCGCCCGGATGCTGGACCAGATGCGGGCGGAGGTGCGGGACCGCGCGGCCCAGTGGCTGCAGAGCCTTGGCCCCGAGGACGGGGCCTTCCTCTCCGCCGCCCTTCCCGCGGATCCCGGGCTGCCCGAGGGCGGCCCGCCCGCGCCCCCCCCGGCCGCCGTACCCGCCGAAGCGGGCGCGCCGGAGGCGCCGCGGCCGCGCCCGTTGGCGCTGCCCGGCCTGGAATCCCTCGCCGCGGCCGGTCCGACCTCCGCCCGGCGGCCGCGCCGGGTGTAGGTGGCGGCGTTCGGCCGGCCGTCCCACACGGCCGGGCCCGGGTGGTCCGTCCCTCCGCCGCGGGGTCGTGGTCCCACCAGAAGAGCCCCTGCGGCCACGGCACCGCGCACAGGCGCGCCCGGGTGGCCTGGAAGGGGTTCGCCTGCACCCGGTGTCTCCGGTGGGGTCGGCCGCGCCGCGACTCGGGCAGCCGATCTCCGTGAAGGTCGGCCCCGTGCCCGTGGGTCCGTCGCCAGGCGGCGATCTGGTCCAGCCACGGGGTCCATGCCGCGTCCGCCTGGGCGACCGTGGGATTGCCCCGCGCGGCGGGGGAAAGTACAGGTCGATGCCCACGGGGTCCAGGTTCGGACCAGAAGCGGACGTTGGGGTGGTCGGGCCCGCTGGCCGCCACCGGTCCCCGGTACAGCCGCCGGATGCAGGCGAGGACCCGCTCCCGCGCCGCCGCCCGGCGGCGATCGCCGCTGCGGGCCGCGCGGGCGACGACGAAGAGCTGGGCGCGACCCCTCTGCGCCAGGGCCGCATAGTGATCGATGAAGGTCGTGTACGACGGCAACCGGGCGGGCCGGCCGGGCGGGCGCGTTCTCCGCGCGCAGGCCGGCCCCGAGGGGGGCGTTGGAGGCCTTGATCGCCGGCGACATCCCCAGGCGGTGAGCCTCGGGAGAAGGCAGTGGCCGGTGGTCGTCTGCCCCGACGGCCGGATCGCCGTGCTGGTGAGGGTGGCCCGGTTCCAGCCGGCGCCCGTCGCGAGGATATCGGCCGGGGTCCGGTCCGAGGCCGCGCCGCGGACCACCGTCGCGTCGTGCGGCACGGCGGCGACGGCCTTGATCATGGGCGGGGCGGGCCCGGTCCGGGCATGCCAGGCATCGGCCGCGGCCGGCCCCAGCCGGCCACGAGCAGCGCGGCGGCGACCGCCGTCCCGCCCGCCGGGCGCCCGGGGGCGGTCCGCGCGGACCCGCACCGGTCGCGGCAGGGCGGGTTCGGCGAAGCGGGGGAAGGGGCGGGTCTCCGTTGGCGTCGAATGGTGGCGGGGTGGGCACGGTGAGGGACGGTGGCGGTGACCCCGGGGAGCCTCCGGCACCGGGCGGGAGGCTGGGCGACGCAGCGGTCGCCGTGGTGCGCCGTGCCGGGCGCGCCATGCCCCCCGACGCGCTCGCCGCCGCTTTGGGGCGCCCGCTCGGAGGGGACGGGATCGGGCCTTCTGGCCGGCCCGCGCTCCGTCGGGGGGCGCGGCCCCAGCGCCCCGCGGCCATCGCGGCGGCCGTCCGGGCGCATCCGCTGCTCTGTCGCAACGCCGCGGGCGGGGTCGACCTGGTCGAGCGCCGGCTGGCGGGGGCCAGGTGGCGGCACACCCTGACCCGCGCCGAGGTCCGCCACGGGGTGCTGCTGGCGGAGCCCGACCTGGGGTCGCTGCTGCAGTGGTGGCAGCGGCGGCCGGGCGGCAGCGCGCACGTCGCCCTGGTCACCGCCCCGCCGGCCGGCCGCACCGTGGTGGGCCAGCTGGAGCAGGCCGACGGGCCGCGTCCGGCGTTTCCGGGCCGGTCGAGGGCCGCGGCCACGCGCCCGTACGGCATCCTGCTCGGCATCGGGCCATGGCTGGCCGACCAGGGCGCCGCCCCCGGCGACGACGTGGTCTTCATCCCCGAGGCGCCCGACGCCCGCCGGTTTCGCATCACCCTCTCCCGTGCCGCCGAGGCACCGGCCGGGCTTCCGGCGGCCGACGCGGCCCTGGCCGACGAGGCGGCGGCGGTGCTGCGCGCCAGCCGCGGCCGCCTCCACGCCCTCCAACTCCTGCGGAGGCTGGTCGGGCGCTGCGACCTCGGGAGGGAGCCCGGCGTGCACCTGCCCGTGTTCGTGCTGGGCCGCGACCCGCGCTTCGTGGTCGACGGACCGTTTTACGCCCTCCGCCGCGGCGAGCCCCGCGGGAGCGCCCGCCCCGCCCCACGGGGGCCGGCGGTATCCGCCGCCTTCCCGGCGGACTGGCCCCGGGCGGATCCCGTGCGCGAGATGGCGGACAGCCTTCTCGGCGAGGTGGCCCCCTCCGAGCGCGCGATGGTGGAGACCCTCGTCCTGCGGGCGCTCCGCGAGGCCATCTCGTCGGACGTCCGCAGGCAGTTCGCGCAGGCGCGGCGCATCGTGTGGCAGGTGGTGCGCGACCGGGCGCGCCTTCTGGTGGGTGCGCCTCCGCTGGCGGTGCTGCCCGGGGGCGGGGGCTCCCGGCGCGGCCGCCCGGGGGCCACGCTGGACGGGTGAGGGGCCGGGCCGCCCTCCCCCGCCCGGCCGGGATCACGAGACCGCAGACGCGGGCGAGCGCGCCCTCCGGCTGGGCCCCGGAAGGGGTGGGCGGCGCCAGCAGGAGGTTCGGCAGCAGCGCCGCCTCGGCCCTCCAGACCTGCCCGCCGGCCGGCGCCGAAGGCAGGATGGCTCCCGTGGCCGCGTGGACGGCGAGCAGCGTCCCGTCCCCCTCGACCGCCGGCACGCCGTCCGCGGTCGCCACGGGGCGGCGGCCAAGGCCGTCGGCAGTTGGTCGGTCCACAGGACCTGAACCGTCACCGCGCCGCACACGGCAAGCCCCGCAACGCCCGCCGCGCGGTGGCGGCTGGTCCAGTCCGGTCCTGCCGGCACGTCCGCCGTGCCCGCGAAGATGCCACCGCCGGCCAGGGCCGGCGTGCCCGCGACCCGGGTCTGCACGCCGGGCTCCACGGGGGAGGCCTGCGCGAGCGGGGTGCCGCTCGCCGCAGGGAAGGCGCCGCCCGTGCCCTGTCCTCGCCGTCGGGGTCCGGACGGTTACCCGCGGGCGCGCGCACGCTGGGTCCGGGGCGGTCGCTCGTCGGGAACGGCGGCCGGCGGCGAGTACGACGCGGCGCCGCCTCCGGCGTCGTCGTCCGCAGGAGGGTCCCGGTCGACTCGCGGATGGCGGCCACGTCCCCCGGTTCGTGCAGATCGTCGTCGGTGCCACCCAGGCCCTCGCCGCCGTACCCGCGGGGCGGGGCGCGCAGGGGGCCGTTCAGGGTGCCGAAGAGCGCGCGGGCGCTCCAGATCGTGCGGCGGCCCGCGGGGTTCAGGCGCAAAGAGGCGCCCCCGAACAGGCTCCGTCCATCGCAGAGGAAACGTCCGTCGGGCGCCCCAGGAGCCCGGCGCGGGTGCGCGCGACCGCGTGCCCCGGGGGGCCCGTGTGGTGAAGTCCACGGTGTCGCGCGCCACCCCCGGGTTGCCGGTCACCTCGCCGTCGGCGAGCGTGAGCCAGGGCGGGGAAAGCGCGGTACCCGGGGTTTCCGGCGTCGGCGCACGTGTTGCCGAGGCCGCCGCCGAACGTGGTCCGCGCCGCGCCGGAGGATGCGACCCTGGCGGCTTGGCCACAACAACACGGGATCATGGGCATGAGCCGGGACGGGGCGCGGACGACCGGCGTGGTCGCGACCGCGCCACGGCCGGCGACCCGTTGACCCCCGGTGGAGCGGGGTGTAATGTGACGGGCATAGGTCTCGGAGACTTAGGTCGCGGCGACCGCCCTGTCCGCCGGGGGGGGCTCCACCCTGTTCGCCGACATCCTGATCCTCGGCGTCCTGAGCCGTGGGCCGCGCCACGGCTATGAGATCCGCCAATTGGTCGAGGCCCGTCTCGGCGGGATGTACCAGATGACGAACAGCCAGCTCTATCCAGCGCTGCGGCGGTTCGAGGGTATGGGCGCCGTCACGCGGGAGGTGGTCCCCCAGGAACGCCGGCCCGACCGCCACCTCTACCGGCTGACGGCCGTGGGCGAGGATGTCCTGCACGACCTTGTCGCCGACTTCCCGGCGGAGCGGGCCAAACGGGATGGCGAGTTCTACGTCCGGGTGGCGCAGTTCGCCCGCCTCACGGGGCCGGAGCGCCTCGCGGTCCTGCGGAACCGCCACGCGGTACTGCTGCGCCGGATGCGCACCGTCGAGCGCTGGGGCGCGGGCGAAGGCGCCGACGTCCACCTCGCGCGCCTGGCCGCGCTGCGGACCGAGATGCTGGACCTGGAACGGAACCACGTCGCCCGGTGGATCGAGCAGGAGGGCGGCCAGGCGGACCCGCCTCCCCAGGGGGATCGGACATGACGGCGGGCGCGGCCCCGAGGCGCGCGCGGGTCCTGAGCCTGGTGACGGTGGTCGGCTGCGTGCTGTATGTCGCGCTGGACGTGGTCGCGCAGCTCCTGCCGCCGCACTACAGTCCCATCCGCCAAGCCGAGAGCGATCTCGGCGTGGGGCCGTACGGCTGGGTCATGAACCTGAACTTCCTCGTCCGAGCCGCGCTGTCGCTGGCCCTGGTCGGGGCCCTGGCCGCGACCAGGGCGCCGCGCTCGCCGGGCTTCGGCCTCGGGTGCCTGGCGGTGTGGGGGGCGTCCTCGGGCCTGCTGGCCTTCTTCCATACGGACATCCTCGACGCCCCCCGCCTCGTCCCCGATCCGGCCGTGACGGTCCACGGGGAGATCCACATCGCGCTCGCCACTGTCGGCTTCATCGCCGCCGCCCTCGGCGCCCTGGTCGTTTCCGCCGCGCTCCGCCGGAGCGGCTGGCCGCCGTCGGGGCCGCTCCTGACCCTGGCCGTCCTGTCCGCGATCGCCCTCGTGCTCCTGCCCCTCAGCGGCCACGTGCACCACGCGGGTGGCCTCGGCGAGCGGATATTCCTCCTGTTCACGCTGGTCTGGATGTTGGTGACGGCCCTGTGCCTCCGCGGCCGCGCCCCGGCGGCGGCCGGCTGAAAATCCGGGGTTCCACGGGCGGATGGGGACCGTGCGGGGCGGGCCGGCATCGCGCCGCCGCGCGGTGCGTCTCCGACCATCGGGGCCCCCGGCGCTCCACCGAGGGGCGCCGCCTCGCGCGGACCGATGAGGACCGGGCGCCCGGCGGGATGCTCGGGGCGCGGGAACACCCGCGGGGCATGCTCCGCCCTCAGGACCCGTTTCCGGCCGCCGCGCGGAGCGGTGGCGCGTGTCCGGGCATGGCGAAGCGGGCGAGGCTTCCGTCGCTCATGCGGACAGCTGGGAAAGGCCGCGCATCCGGATGGGCGTGGGCACGGACGATATGCCGCGCCAGGGCGCGGCTCCGGTGGCGCCCGGCGCGGCGAGGGCGGAGCGCCGCGGGCAGGATCCGGCGGGGCCGCGGCGAAGGGGGGCGGCCGGGACCCGCAGCTCCGCCCGCAGCCGAGGGGAGACCTGCCGAAGATGGGAAGCGCCGGCCCGCGGCGGAACGTTCTGCTCATCACCGCGGACGAGATGCGGCACGACTGCCTGGGGGTGGCAGGGCACCCGGCCGTGCGCACGCCGCACCTCGACGCCCTGGCCGCCCGGGGTGTGCGGTTCACGAACGCGTACACGCCGTTCCCGGTGTGCGTGCCGGCGCGGATGTCCCTCCTCAGCGGGCAGTACGCGCACGCGCACGGCGCCGTGCGCAATCAGACGATGCTCGCCCCGGGCCAGCCGACCCTGCCCGGCCTGCTGCGCGCCGCGGGATACCGTACCGGGGCGTTCGGCAAGATGCACTTCTGGCCCCCGTACGCCGACGTGGGCTTCGAGCGGATGCGGCTCGCCGAGCAGAACGGCGCGGGATGGAAGATCGACGATTACCACAGCGACCACCTGGCCGCGCGCGGGCTGGTCGACCGGTGGGACCTCTGGGACCAGCAGCAGCCCTACCGCGACCAGGCGCCCCAGGCGTACTGGGCCAGTTTCGGGGCCCGCGCCTCCGAACTGCCCGAGGCGGACTACCACACGACCTGGATCGCCGACGAGACGATCTCCTGGCTCCGTTCCGGAGACGCCCGGCCGTTCTTCGCCTGGGTCTCCTTCATCAAGCCGCACCACCCCTTCGATCCCCCGCGGCCATGGGACGCGCTGTATGATCCGGGGGCGATGCCCGCCCTGGGCGATCCCGCCGCGGCGCTGGGCAAGCCGCTCATGACGGCGGGGGGACGCCGCGACCCGCGGCGGGGCCACTTCGACCTGCGGGGGTTCACCCCACAGGACTTCGGACGCGTCGCCGCGCTCTATTACGCGACCATCACCCACATCGACCACCACGTCGGACGGATCCTGTCGGCCCTGGGGGACTCGGGGCAGCTGGAGGACACCCTCGTGGTCTTCGCCAGCGACCACGGCGACTACATGGGCGATTACGGCCTGATCCTCAAGTCGCCCAGCGTCCCCTACGACGCGCTGGCCAAGGTGCCCCTCCTCGTGGCGGGGCCCGGATGCCGCCCGGGCACGACGTCCGACGCCCTGGTGTCGCTGATCGACCTCCTGCCAACCGCGGCAGGGGCGGCGTCCGTCCCGGTGCCCGCGTCCGTCCAGGGCCGCGACCTGGCCCCCCTGCTGCAGCGGGCGACGGGCGGCCCGTGGCGCGACGCCGTGTTCTCCGAGAGCGGCGACGTCAAGGCGGTGCGCACGCAGCGCTTCAAGTACCTGTACAACGGCCGCCTGGGCATGGAGGAGCTGTATGACGTGGAGGCGGATCCGGGCGAACTGGTCGACCTGTCCCGCACGGCGGGCGCCGCGGCCGTGATCGCGGGGATGCGCCACCGCCTGCTGGACTGGATGATCGACACGGAGTGCGATCGCCACGGGGAGGAGGGCACGTGGCGGGACCTCGTCGACCGCCGCCGGCTGCCCCGCTAGCGGACCCCGCTTCAGACCGGCAGGTCCCACATGCGCTCCGCCCGGTAGCAGGCCGCCCGATCGCTCAGCCGCTCGGCGCCCCTGGCGACGTGCCCGTCGACCCCGTGGCCCGGAAGCATCTCCACCCGCAGCGTGTACGGGGGCCCGAGCCGAAGGGGCGCGATCTGTCGCGCCAACCCGGCGGCCTGCTCCGCGCCGGCACGCACGACCGCGCAGGACTGCTCGTGGCCCAGGTGGTCCGCCGCCTCCACCCCCCGCCCGATCTTGGTGATCGCGCCCACGATGCTTGGGACGAGGGCCCGCGCCTCGGCGACCGCCCGATCGTCGCCGGCGAGGAAAACGGTGGGCACGCCCAGTTCGCCCGCCAGGGCCGCGCGGCAGGCGAACTCCCCGGCCGGGCGGCCGTTGAGGCGATACTCGGCGACCGTGCGGCTGCTGTACGTGTGGCAGAGCGGCGCCCCGGGCGTGCCGGCCATCGCGTGCTGACCGACGAAGTACAGGGCGTCGACACCGTCCGCGAGGGGCTCGCGCAGGGGCGTGGGCCGAGGGAGGAAGCGGGCGCGGGGATCGAGCCGCCCGCCCAGGATGCCGCCGTTGCCGTGGCCGTCCCAGACGAGGACATCCGCCCGGGGGTCGGCCCGGTGGATGCCCTCGATCACGGCGTTGACCTCGCCGGTCAGCAGCGCCATGGCGGCCGTCTTCGCAGGGCCGGCCTCCACGCGCGTCTGGGACCAGGAGTCGACCCCGGCGGGCCCTTCGAGGTCCGTCAGCAGGAAGTGGCGCAAGGCACGAACACCTCCGGCGGGCGCGGCGGGCGTGGTCCGGGCCGTTCGCCGGAGCGCGGGGCGGCCCTGCCCGGGCGGCGGGGTCCCCGGGGCGGGGCCGCCCGGCCGGAGGACAGGCGCGTGCCGCATGGGCTGGTGCCTGCGCCCCGGGTGAGGCTCCGGCAGGCGGTGTGCGGTTCCGGGGGGAAGGCTGGGGATGCTGCAGGGCGCTCGTTCGCGGGGTGGCGCCCTCGGGACGCCGGGGCGGTCGGGCCCTGGGCCGGCGACAGGCCCCCGGCGTGGGACGCGGCGTCTCTGCGATCCGGGCCAGGCCCACCCGATGAACGGAGGGACCGGCACTCATCCGCAGGGTCGAGGCGCTGCATGATCGCTGGCTGCGCTACGTCCGGCAAGACCTGGGGCACTTCCACGTCCTGGTCGGACCCAACGCGACCGGCAAGGCGATCTTCTTTGACGTGACCCGCTGTCTCGGCCGGCAAGAAGATGGAGGCGGCCGTTGTGGGCGTCCTCGCCCGTCCCATCTCCGTACCGATGCGTCCGGTCCGCCACAGCATCCTCGTCCATCCGGAGAAGGACCCGGCTGCCTTCCGCGCGGCGCGGAGTTGCTCCGACCGCTCCGCCGTCGGTGCGACCGGGCTCTCGTGTTGTTCGCTCGAGAAGGCTCCGGGCACGAGACGGAGACGTGCCCCGATCTGAACGCATGCGTGGACGCGCAACTCTTCGAATCCGGGCGGAAGACCGGCGCCGCGGCGGTGGGTGCCTGACCGGTCCTCGTCCGGTCGCCGGGCGCGGGCCCCTGTCCCACCGGCGACACGGGTCGGGGGCCCTGCTTCAGAACCGCTCCGTCACGACCTTGGCCTGCGTGAAGAGGAGCAGGTAGTCCGGACCGCCCGCCTTGCTGTCCGTGCCCGACATGCGGAATCCGCCGAAGGGCTGCGCCCCCACCAGCGCCCCGGTGCACTTCCGGTTGAAGTAGAGGTTGCCGACATCGAATCCCTCGCGGGCCCGTTCGAGGTGCGCGCGGCTGCGGGAGAACACGCCGCCCGTCAGTCCGTACTCGCTGTCGTTGGCCAAGGCGAGGGCGGCCTCGAAGGTGTCGGCCGGGGTGCAGGCGAGTACCGGGCCGAAGATCTCCTCCCGGGCGATCCGCGCGCCGGCCGCCACGTCGGCGAAGATCGTGGGCTGCACGTAGTAGCCGGAAGTGTCGCCGGGCGCTCCGCCGCAGACCAGGCGGCCCTCCCCGCGCCCGATGCGCACGTAGTCCAGGATGCGCCGGTGCTGATCGGCGCTCGCCACGGCGGCCACATCGGTGCGCGGGTCGCGGGCCGGGCCCATGCGCAGGGCGGCCGTCCGCTCCGCGACCAGGTCCACGAGGGGCCGGTACGCCCGTCCCACCCCGATCAGCCGAGAGCAGGCCGAGCACTTCTGGCCCTGGAAGCCGAACGCCGACGCGACCACGGCGGCCGCCGCGGCATCGAGGTCGGCGTCCTCGTCCACGATGATGGCGTCCTTGCCGCCCATCTCGGCCACGACGCGCCGGAGCCAGCGCTGTCCGGGGGCCACTTGGCCCGCGGCCGCGTGGATGGCCGTGCCGACCTCGCGCGAGCCCGTGAAACACACGAAGCGGGTCCGCGGGTGGCTGACGAGATGGCCCCCGACCTCGGCGCCCGGACCGGGCAGCAAGTTCACGACTCCCGGCGGCAGACCCGCTTCCCGGAGCACGTCCACCAACTGGGCCGCCACCACGGGCGCGACGCTGGACGGCTTGAGCACCACGGTGTTGCCCGTCACGATCGCGGCGGCCGTCATGCCGGTGGTGATGGCGAGCGGGAAGTTCCACGGCGGTACGACCAGGCCGGCCCCGAGCGGAAGGTAGGTCAGTTCGTTCTCCTCGCCGTCGGAGGCGCAGAGGAGGCGCGGTCCGGCCAGGTCGGCCATCTGCCGGCCGTAGTACTCCAGGAAGTCGATGGCCTCGGCGACGTCGGCGTCGGCCTCCGCCCAGGTCTTCGCGACCTCGAAGACCTCCCATGCGGCCAGGTCCGACCTGCGCCGCCGCATGATGGAGGCCGCCCGCCACAGGATGCGGGCCCGGGCGCCGGCCGGCGCCCGGCGCCAGTCGGCGTAGGCCGCCCACGCGGCCTGCAGGGCGTCCTCGGCATCCTGGCGGCTGGCCCGCGCGACCCGGCCGACGGTGCGGTCGGGGGCGCACGGGTCGCGGGACACGACGGCCTCCGCGCGGTTGCGCGGGCGCCCGCCGATGATCAGGGGGTACTCTCCGCCGAGCCGCGCTTCGACGCGTGCCAGGGCCTCCTCCATCCGGACGCGGGCCTCCGGCCGGGTGAAGTCGGTCAGCGCTTCGTTGCGGAAGGCCGGTACCACGGGCGGCGCCTCCGTTCGCGGGCGAGATCGGCCGGGACGGGGGCGGCCCGCCTGCGGGGCCGGACGGCCCACGCGGCCAGGTCGCCGACCAGCAGCAGCAGGTTCGCCGGCCTCTCGGCGATGCGGCGCACGAAGTATGGGTACCAGTCGGGCCCGAAGGGCACGTACACGCGCACGGGCCAGCCCTCGGCCGCCAGCTCGCGCTGGCGCTGCGGCCGGATCCCATACAGGAACTGCAGCTCGAAGGCGTCGCGCCGGGCTCCGGACGAGGCCAGACCCAGCACATGGCGCAGCATCCGCTCGTCGTGCGTGGCGACCGCCGTAAAGCGGCCGGCCCTCAGGCGTTCCTCGACCAGGCCGGCGAAGGCCCGGTCGATCTCGGTGCGCTTCGCGTAGGCCACCGCCGGCGTCTCCGCGTAGGCGCCCTTCACGAGCCGGACCGGCACGCCGGCTGCGTCGACGCGGCGCAGGTCGTCCGGCGTGCGCCGCAGGTAGGCCTGCAGGCAGACCCCCGCGGGCAGCCCGGCCGCGCGCGCCGCGATGGCCAGGTCGACCGTGGCCGAGGTGTGCGCCGACCCCTCCATGTCCAGCCAAACGAAGCGCCCGGCCGCGGCCGCAGCCTCCAGGACGGCGCGGAGGGCCGGACCCGCCTCTCCACCCCGGGCGCCGAACTGGCTGGGCTTGACGCTGAGGCCGGCATCCAGGCCCTCGCCCCTCAGCCGTTCCAGGGCCTCGCGGTACGTCTGGGCGGCCGACCGGGCCCCGGCCGCGCCCGGCGAGCCCTCGCCCAGCAGGTTGAGCGAGGCGCCCATTCCGGTGGCGCCGAGGCGCCGCACGACCCCCATCGCGTCCTCCAGCGCCGGCCCCGCGACGTAGCGGCGGGCGCCGAGGCCCAGGCCCCACCGCCGCGCGGCCCACGCCGGAGCGGGGCTGGTCAGGGTCGCGACCAGTGCGCGCCGCAGCCAGAGCGGCGCGGTGGGCCTGGCCGGGGCCGCCGGCAAGGCCTCGGCTTTCGTGGGTCGCGTCCCGTGCACGGCCGCGCGCTTCCCCCAGTCCGGCGGTCGCCCGGCCCCGTCTGCAGCCGCCCGCTCAGCGTATCCGCCGACCTCCGCCGATAGCCGTGGGGAAAGGCCGCCGGTCACCGCAGGTGCATGTCGAGCCACCCGCAGACGCGGTCCGCCGCGTCGCGGAAGGAGCGCGCCTCCGCCGCGTGGGGCAGGTGCCGGCCGCCGGCGTAAGTCACGAGTTCCGCCGTCTTGCCCAGGCGGCGGAGCCCGCAGAACACCTCGACGGACTGGCGCAGGTCGGCGGGGCTCCGGCCCCCGGCGAGCAGGAGCAACGGCGCGCCGACGCGCGGGAGGTGGAACACCGGCGAGTTGGCGACGTAGCGCTCCGGTTGCTCCCAGGGCGGGGCGCCCATCTCGCCCTGCCCGCTTTCGGCCCAATCCTGCCAGGAGGGCTCGACGACCCCGCCCGGGCGCAGGCGGCCTTCCCCGTAGAAGCTGATCAGGTCGGCCACGGGCGAACTCGCGACCCCCGCCCGGAACCGGTCCGTGCCGACGAGCAGCGCCAGGACGGCGTATCCGCCGTAGCTCTGGCCGACCGCCGCGACACGGCCCGCGTCGGCCCAGCCGGCCGCGACCGCCGCGTCCACGGCCGGCAACACCAGGCTCGCGATGGCCCGCAGGGGGGAGTGCCGCGGCTCCGCCGGCCAGGGCATGTCCGGGCGCAGGACGGCGAAGCCGCGCGCCGCGAGCAGATGCGCGCTGACCACCATGTCGATCTCGGGGACGAAACGGTGGACCTCGCCGGTCGGCGGGATGCCGCCGGGGTAGACGAAGACGGCCAGGGGCAGGGGTCGCGGGGCCTCCACCCCCGGCGGGGTCAGCAGCACCGCCCCCAGCTCGCGGCCGCGCGGCGAGCGGTAACGGAGGACGTGGACGCGTCCCCAGGCGCGCGCCTCGAGGTGGGGGTTCAGGCGGGACACGGGTGTGTCCCGCGCCGCGCCCGTCCCTGAAGCCGGCGACGCGAGGTCGAGGCGGTGGAGGTCGAGGGGGCGCGTGGCCTCGCCTGCCGCGTAGACGGCGGTCCGCCCATCCGGGGTCACGTCCGCGAAACCGTCCCCGATGGGCGAGGGCGATTGGAACTGGAGGTGCTTTGCCGCGTCCCGCAGGAGCACGGGCGCGCCGTCCCCGCACCACGGGATCGCCCAGACGCGCCGCCGCGACGAGCCGCGAGGGGTGGTGGGCAGGACCAGGGCCCGTCCGTCGGGGGAGGAGACCCACGTGTCGCCGCCGCGCTGCAGGGGCTGGTACGGCACCTCCGCGTCGGCCTGCCCCGGCAGGGCCCGGCCGCCCCCGCCGGAGACGGGCAAGGCCCAGAACCGGTTGCCGTCCCATGCGACGAGGTGCGCGCCGTCCGGCGTCCAGGTCAGGTACCGTTCCGAGCAGCGGAGCCCGTCCGGCACAGCCAGCGGCCGCGGGCCCTCCTCCGGGTGGTCCACGGCCAGCAGCCGCGGCCGGCCCTGGCCCACCCAGGCGAGGTGGCGGCCGTCGGGCGACCAAGCCGGCGTGTGCCGCAGCGACCCGCTGCTCTCAAGGTCATCCGCGACCAGGCGGGGCACCGCCTCCCCCCCGTCGAGCGGCACGAGCCACAGCTCCGTCCGCCTTGCGTCGCCGGCGGTGTGGGCGGCGAGCCACCGCCAGTCCGGCGACGGCTGCGTCCAGAGGAGGGCGGCACCGGGGAGGAGCCGCCCGAGCACCGCGCCGCTCTCCCGATCGATGACGCCCACGTCGGCGCGGAGCGGCCACCAGGGGTCGCGCCCGGGCGCGACCGCGGCCGGCGGGCTGTCCGCACCGGTGCGGTAGACCTCGATGTCCGCCGGCGCGGGCCAACCCCGGGGCGGGGCCGGGCCCGCGGCCGCGGGCCAGAGGGTGGCGATGAGGGAGCGGCCGTCCGGTGCCCACCAGGGCCTGTCCGCGGGAAACCAGCGCGGGCGCGCCGCGGCCGTTCCGAGGCGGCGGGCGGCGCCGCCCTCCCACACATACAGCCCCGCATCCGCGGCGCCCGCCTCCGCCCCGTAGAAGGCGAGGCGCCAGGGCGCCGCCTCGCCCGCGGGGTCCGTGGCCGGTCCCCATGCGGGTCGCCACGACCGCGCCGGCCGGGGGAGCGCCGGCGTGCCGGGGCCCGCTGCCTCCCGGAGGTCGAACAGCCGAACCTCCCGGTCGGGGGGCTCGTCGACGCCTTCATCGCCCCCGCCGAAGCGCCGCCGGACCTCGCAGGCCACCCAACGGGCGTCCGGAGAGAGGGCGACGCGGGTCTGGGCGGCCGGCTCCTCCAACCGGAGCAGGTCGCGGGCGGTCAGTACGGCGGCGTCCACGGCACCTTCCCCCTCGTGGCGGGACACCCCGCGGGCAGGGGACCGGTTGGCGTTCCTCCGCCGCCCGATCGACCGCCGGCGACCCCGGGATGCGCCGGCGTCGCCCTGCCCGCGGCCGGCGCGCGCGAGGGGGGCGCGCGCCTGGAAGGGCCACATGCGCGACCAGCGCGAGCGGCCGGGTCCGGACGACGGGATCGCGGCGGGCGCCGCGGCCCTGCGCGCAGCCGGGTTCCGCGGGGACAGCGACGCGGCCATCCCGGGCATGCCGGCGGCGTGGGTGCTGGATCCGGACCTTCCGGCGGTCCTCGATGCGCCCGCTGGGCTCGGGGTCCGCCTCGGCGTGGTGTCGAACCTGGACGGGACGCTCGATGCGCGCCTCCGTGGGTGGGGCCTGCGCCGCCGCTTCGGCCACGTGGCCTTCGCCGGCGCCCCGGATGCGCTCGGCGTGGGGCCCGGCGAGTGCCTGCACGTGGGGGACCGTCCAGG
>JAJYVV010000007.1 GCA_021791815.1 Bacillota bacterium
ACGCGCTGACGGACGTGGACCTCGGCGCGGTGACGGACCTGCACCGCCGGCGCGGGTCGTGGGTGACCCTCGCCCTCGCCCGGGTCCCCAACCCGCTGGAGTTCGGGGTCGTGATCACGGATGCCACCGGCGCCATCCAGCGGTTCTTGGAGAAGCCCGGCTGGGGCGAGGTCTTCTCCGACACCATCAACACGGGGATCTACGTCATCGAGCCGCAGGCCCTGGCGGAGGTGCCGCCCGACCGGCCCTATGACTTCAGCAAGGAACTGTTCCCCAAGCTCATGGCCGCGGGTGCGCCGCTCTTCGGATGCACCGTGGACGGCTACTGGTGCGACATCGGCAACATTGGTCAGCTGATGCAGGCCAACGAGGATGCGCTGCGTGGACGCGTGCGCCTGGACGTGCCCGGGCGGCGGTTCCCGGGCGACATCTGGATCGGCAGCGGGGCCACGATCGATCCGTCCGCCCGCGTCACCGGTCCGGTCGTCGTGGGCGAGAACAGCGCGATCCTCGCGGAGGCGGTGGTCGACGGACCCACGGTCATCGGGCCGAACTCCGTCCTCGGGCGCGGGTCGCAGGTCGCCCGCAGCGTGTTCCTGGGCAACGCCCACGTGGGTCAGCACGCCAGGGTCCGCGGCGCGATCCTGGGGCGCGGCGTACGCGTGGGCCAGGGGACGTCGGTGGACGAGGGTGCGGTGGTCGGCGATGGCTGCCACCTGCACGACGGTTGCCAGGTCCGCACGGAGGTCAAGATCTGGCCGAACAAGGTCATCGAGGCGGACGCGGTGGTCAACCAGAGCATCGTCTGGGGCAGCCGTTGGCAGCGCTCGCTCTTCGGCGCGTCGGGGGTGAGCGGGGCCACCAACGTGGACGTGACCCCGGAGGTGGCGGTGCGGCTCGGATCCGCGTACGCCTCCAGCCTCCAGCGCGGCGACGCCGTCGTCGTGAGCCGCGACGGGCACCCGGCGTCCGTGATGATGAAGCGCGCGCTGATGGCCGGGCTGGCGTCCGCGGGCGTCCGCGTGCACAACCTGGAGTCCGTGCCCCTGCCGGTGATGCGCTACGCCGCCGGCGCCCTCGGGGCGCGGGGCGGCGTGTACACGCGGACCCTGCCCGGGGGGCCCGGCCAGATGGAGATGCGCTTCGTGGACGCGCGGGGCATCGACCTCGACGCCAACACCGAGCGGAAGATCGAGAACCTGTACTTCCGGGAGGACGCGCGCAAGGTCGCCCCAGACGACGTCGGGCCCATCACCTACCCGGCCAAGGTCCTGGACGTCTACCTCACCGGCTATCTGGGGGCGCTCGGCCCGCTGCCGGCCGGCACCCCGCCGCCGCGCATCATCGTCGACTACGGAGGCGGGACCGCCAACCAGGTCGTCCCGCAGGTCCTCGCCGAGTACGGGGCGCAGACGGTCGGCCTCGGGGGCGCGCCGACGCGCCAGCTGCCGGAGGGCGCGGAGCGGGACGGGCGGATGCTCGGCCTCTCCGAGGTCGTGCGCACCCTGCGGGCCGACTGCGGCGTGCGCCTCGACCCTTCGGGGGAGCGGCTCACGATCGTGGACGACCGGGGCCGCACCCTCAGCGACCAGGAGGCCCTGGTCCTGCTGTGCGCGCTGGCCGTGCGCCATGGCAACGCCCGGGAGGTGGCGGTTCCGATCACGGCCACGGAGGCGGTCGAGCGGGTCTGCGGCCAGGCGGGCTGCCGGGTGCGGCGCACCCGCTCCGGAAGCCGGGCGCTGATGGACGCCGCCGCGGCCGGCGGACTGACGCTCGCGGGCGACGGCCAGGGCGGGTTCGCCTTCCCGGCGTTCCACCCGGCCATCGACGGGATGTTCGCCATGGGGCTGCTCCTCCGCTGGCTCGCCCGGGAGAACCGGCAGCTCGGCGAGATCGTGGCGGAACTGCCGGCGCCGTCCATCCAGCACGACGTGGCCCCCTGCCCCTGGCAGGCCAAGGGCCAGCTCATGCGCCGCCTCGTCGAGGTGACGCTGGGCGAGCAGGTGACACTGCTCGACGGCATCAAACTGCACCGCGGCTCCGCGTGGATCGCCGTCCTCCCCGACGCCCACCGCCCCGTCGTGCACCTGCACGCGGAGCCCGCGGACGGCGAGGGGGCGGCGCTGATGCTGACCTACCGGCGCCTCATCGAACAGATCGTCGCCGAGGTGGAGGCCGCCGCCGCCCTGGAGCCGGAATGGCACGAGGCCTGAGGGCGCCGGCGGCCGCCCGGGGCCCGGGAGCCCCCGCGGGGCCCCGATCCGGCCCGTCCTGAGGCCGGCGGCTCCGGGCCGCGCCACGGTCCCCGACACCGCACCCTCACCCGTGGGGCGGCCGCCCCACGCATGACCGCCGCGCGCCAACGCCATGCTGGAGCGCGGGGACGTCGTGCCGGGCGCCCGCGCATACATTGCGTCCGGGCGGCCGGGCGGGCCGCCCGTTGTCCAGACGACCCGTGCCGACAGGATTCGAGCGGAACCACCCTGAATGTTCCGGGTTGAGCCGCACGGGGACCCGCGCCCCCG
This sequence comes from Bacillota bacterium, assembly GCA_021791815.1. GTDB lineage: Bacteria > Bacillota > Sulfobacillia > RBS10-35 > JAJYVN01 > JAJYVV01. The sequence continues at coordinate 2,526 of JAJYVV010000007.1, forward strand.
GGGAACGGAGGCCCGCCCTTGCCACGCCAGCTCGTCCTCGGCAACGGCCAGATGCTTGTCACCTTCGACAGCGGCTTCGCCATGCGAGATCTCTACTACCCGTATGTCGGCCTCTGGAACCACATCGGCGGGCACCGCTGCTCCATGGGGGTGTGGTGTGAGGGCCAGTTCGCCTGGGTCGGCGACGACGGGTGGCGCGGCGACCTGAGGTACGCCGACGACGCGCTGGTGAGCGACGTGCGCCTGCGCCACGAGGGGCTGGGCATCGAGATCCGGTGCTCGGACGCCGTCCATTACCAGGAGAACGTGTTTCTGCGCCGGTGCGTCGTCGCCAACCTCCGGCCGCGGGCCCGCGAGGTGCGCGTCTTCTTCCACCAGGATTTCTCGATCGACGACACCGACGTGGGCGACACCGCGGTCTACGACCCGTCGGCCGGCCTGCTGTACCACTACAAGCGCGACCGGTACTTCGTGGTCGACGGCTCGTCCGCACAGGGCGGCATCCACCAGTACGCCACCGGGGTCAAGCGCTTCCGGGGGGCCGAGGGCACCTGGCGCGACGCGGAGGACGGGCGGCTCGAGGGCAACCCCATCGCCCAGGGGTCCGTCGACTCGACCATCTCCTTCCGCCTCGACGTGGCGGCCGGCGGCCAGGAGTCGCTCTGGTACTGGATCGCGGTCGGCCGCACCTACGGGCAGACCCTGCGCCTGGACCAGCAGGTCCGCGCCTCCACGGCCGAGGCCCTGCTCGGGCAGGTCCGGGCCTATTGGCAGCAGTGGATCCGCAAGGTGCCCGTGGCCTTCGGCGACCTGCCGCCCGACGTCCAGCGCCTGTACAAGCTCTCCCTCCCCCTGGTGCGGGCGCACGTCGACCGCACCGGGGCCATCACGGCCGCCAACGACTCCGACATCCTGCAGTTCAACCGGGACCACTACTCCTACGTGTGGCCGCGCGACGGCGCCCTGATCGTCAGCGCCATGGTGGACGCGGGCTACCCCGAGCTCGTCGCGCCGTTTTTCCAGTTCTGCGCCCGCGCGCTCACCGCCGGGGGCTTCCTGCTGCAGAAGTACAACCCGGACGGCTCGGCCGGCTCCTGCTGGCACCCCTGGGTGCAGAACGGCAGGCGCCAGCTGCCCATCCAGGAGGACGAGACCGCCCTCGTCCTGTGGGCGCTGTGGCGGCACTACCAGCGCAGCCGCGACATCGAACTGGTGCTCCAGCTCGCCCAGACGCTCGTCACGCCCGCGGCCGAGTTCCTCGCCGGCTACGTCTTCCCGCACCTGGGCCTGCCCCGGGAGGCTTACGACCTGTGGGAGGAGCGCCGGGGCGTCCACACGTGGACGGCCGCGGCCGTGGTCGGCGCCCTCGAGGCCGCCGGGCACCTGGTGCAGTTGCTCGGCGAGGAGCAGCGCGCCGAGCGCTACCGCGCCGCGGCGGCCCGGCTGCGCGAGGGCATCCTGACCCACCTCTACGATCCGGCGCTGGGCCGGTTCGTGCGGGGCCTGCAGGTGACGGGCGACGGCTCCGTGCAGAGGGACCCCACGCCCGACGCGTCCATCGCCGGCCTGTTCGTGTTCGGGGTCGTCCCCGCGGCGGACCCGCGGATGCGGGCGACGATGAACGTCCTCGAGGAACGGCTCTGGGTGCGCACGGACGTCGGCGGCATCGCGCGCTACGCGGGAGACTACTACTTCCGCACCGCCTTCGACGACTTCGACCGGGTACCCGGCAACCCGTGGTTCATCACGACCCTCTGGTTCGCCGACTGGCACGCGGCCGTGGCCACCGGCCCCGCCGGGCTGGCGCGCAGCCGCGAACTGCTGCGGTGGGTGGCCGAGCACGCCATGCCGTCCGGGATCCTCCCGGAACAGGTCCACCCGTACACGGGCGCGCCCCTGTCCGTGGCGCCGCTGTGCTGGTCGCACGCCGCGGTCTGCCACTCGGTGCAACTCTACGCCGAGCGCTACGCCGCGCTCGTCGGGGCGGCGCCGGGTGCCGGCCTCGGCATCCCGGACGCCGGCGCCACGGACGGACCGTCCCGGCCCGCGCTGCGGGTGGTCGGCAAGCAGATCGGGAGCGACGAGGCGGCCGACGGCCGGGGCCTGCCGGCGGCCGACGTCGCGGTGGCGGGCTCCGGCGCGGATGCGGACGACGGCGCCGCTCCGCCCGGCCCCCCGCGGAGCGACTGGCTGGGAGCGGCTCCTTGACGCCCCAGCGGGCCCGGTGTAGGCTGCGCGCCAAATACAGGGCCTTCGGGGCAGGGTGAGGGCGCCCGTGCGGGGTAACCGCGGCGGGCTCCCGATTCCCGACCGGCGGTGATGCCGCGGCAGGGCGCTCGCCCGGGCCGCGGACGAGCGCCGCGAGCCCGCGGGGGGTCGCGAGCCCGGCGCGGAGCCGGCTGCGGCCGCGTTCGCGGACACGACCCGGTGAGAATCCGGGGCCGACGGTAGAGTCCGGATGGGAGAAGGACGTCGCCGCCTCCGGGGGAGGGGGCTTCCGACCTTGGCCGCCCCGCGGCCGGGCGGGGTCCGCTTGCCCCGATCTGCGCGCGCGGACGCCCCCGGGGGTCCTTGGGGGGCCTCCGCCCGTGATGGCCCGCGCCCTGCGCCTCGCGGCCCGCGCAGCCGGCCGCACCGCCCCCAACCCGATGGTCGGCGCCGTGCTCGTCGGACCGGGGGGGCAGGTCGTCGGCGAGGGTTACCACCGCGCCGCGGGCCTGCCGCACGCCGAGGCGCTGGCGCTTGCCCAGGCCGGCCCCCGGGCGCGCGGCGCCACCCTCTACGTCACCCTGGAACCCTGCAGCCATCACGGGCGGACACCGCCGTGCGCCGACGCCCTCATCGCGGCGGGCGTGCGCCGCGTCGTCGCGGCCATGGAGGACCCCGACCCGCGCGTGGCCGGCGCGGGCCTGGCGCGCCTGCGGGCGGCGGGGGTCGACGTCGCCGTCGGCGACCACGAGGCCGCCGCGCGGCAACTCAATCGCTGGTACATCGCTTCCCGCACGCTCGGCCGGCCCCGCGTCCTCTACAAGTGGGCCGCGGGGGCGGACGGCGGCGTGGCGGTCCGGCCGCCGCGCGCGATCCCCCTGTCGTCGGAGGCCTCCCGCCGCCTCGTGCACCGGTGGCGGGACCGGCTGGACGCCGTGCTGGTCGGCGCGGGCACCGTCCTGGCGGACGACCCGCGCCTGACGGTCCGCGCCGTCCGCGGCCGGGACCCGCTGCGGGTCGTGGCCGACCGGCGCGCGCGCATCCCGGCGGATGCGCGCGTGCTGCCCGCGCTGGTGTGCGTGGGACCCGAGGCGCCGCCGGAGCGCGTCCGGCGCCTGCGCGAGGCCGGGGCGGAGGTCGCGGTCGCGCCGACCCCGGCGGCCGTCCTGGCGGAACTCCACGCCCGCGGGTGCCTGGGCGTGCTGCTGGAGGGCGGCCCGACGCTGGCCGCGGCGTTCTTGGCGGACGGCCTGATCGACGAGTTCGTCGCCGTCGTGGCGCCCCGGCTGCTCGGGGGCGGCGCGCCCGCCTTCGACGCCCCCGGGGGGCCGCCCCTGGCCCTGCGCGGCCCGCTCGCCGCGCGCCGCGTCGGGGAGGACCTCTGGCTATCGGGGGTGCTGCGCTGATGTTCACCGGGCTCATCGAAGCCATGGGGACCGTGGTCGAGTGGCGGGGTGCCCAGATCGTCCTGCGCTGCCCGTTCGCCGCGCAGCTCGCCCCCGGAGAGAGCGTGGCGGTGAGCGGCGTGTGCCTGACCGTCGAGCAAGCGGTGGCCGAGGGCTTCCGCGCGACCGTGATACCGGCCACGCGGCGCCGGACCACGCTGGGGCGGCTCGGGCCCGGCGACGCCGTGAATCTCGAGCGCGCCGTGCCCGCGGCGGGGCGCCTGGGCGGACACGTCGTCCAGGGCCACGTCGACGGTGTGGGCACGCTGACCGCACGGCGGCCTGACGAAGACTGGGACGTGCTCGAGTTCGAAGCCCCCGCCGAGGTCCTGCGCTACGTGTGGGGGCGGGGCTCGGTCGCCGTCGACGGGGTCAGCCTGACCGTGGCGGAGAGGACCCCGGACGGCGGGGCCTTCCGCGTCGGGATCATCCCCCACACCGCGGCCCGGACGACCCTGGGTGCCTTGCGGGAAGGGGCGTCGGTGAACCTGGAGGCGGACGTCCTCGCGAAGTACGTGGAGGGAGCCGTGGCATCCCTCGGCCCGGCCTGGGCCCGCGGCCGGTCCGCCGGGCCGTAGCGAACGGGCCGAGCGCCGGCACGCCCAAGATACGCGCCAAGGGAGGAAGGCGCGGCGCGCCCCGGAGCGGGCGCCCGCCGCGCCGGATGGGATGGACAGGACACCGTGGATCGAGGCGCAGGGCGGGAATCCAGGCCCCGCGGCGGACGTCCCGACGGACCGTCCGGGGGGGGACGCCGTCGCGGCCGTGGAGTCCGCCATCGCCGACATCCGGGCCGGCAAGTTCGTCGTCGTCTTCGACGACGAGAGCCGCGAGAACGAGGGCGACCTGATCATGGCCGCCGAGCACGTCACGCCGGAGGCGATGGCGTTCCTGCTGCGCCACGGCACCGGCATCGTCTGCCTGCCGATGACCGATGCCGACCTCCGGCGGCTGGACCTGCCGCAGATGGTGGCCCGCAACCGGGAGAGCCGGCGCACGGCGTTCACCGTGTCCATCGACGCGCGGGACGTGGGCAGCGGCGTGTCCGCCGCGGCGCGGTCGGCGACCGTGCGCGTCGCGGCCGACCCCTCCTCCGGGCCCGAGGACCTGGTGCGGCCGGGCCACGTCTTCCCCCTCCGCGCCCGCCCCGGGGGCGTCCTCCGGCGCCCCGGGCACACGGAGGCGGCCGTGGACCTGGCCGAACTCGCCGGACTGCGCCCGGCGGGCGTCCTCAGCGAGATCATGAACGACGACGGGACCATGGCGCGGCTGCCCGAGCTGCGCGCCTTCGCCCGCAGCCACGGTCTGCGGCTCCTGCGCATCGCCGACCTCGTGGCCTACCGCCGGTCCCGCGAATCCAGCGTGGCGCGGGTCGCCGAGTCCCAGCTGCCGACGGCGCACGGCCTGTGGCGTCTCGTGGCCTACGAGAGCGTGAGCGGGACGCAGCCCCAGATCGCCCTCGTCATGGGCGACGTGGCGGACGGCCGGCCGGTGCTGGTCCGGATGCACAGCGAGTGCCTCACCGGGGATGTGTTCGGTTCCCTGCGCTGCGACTGTGGCGAGCAGCTCGACCGGGCGATGGCGGCGGTGGCCGCCGAAGGCCGCGGCGTCGTCTGCTACCTCCGCCAGGAGGGGCGCGGCATCGGGCTGACCAACAAGGTGCGCGCATACGCGCTCCAGGACGGGGGGCTGGACACGGTCGAGGCCAACGCCGCCCTGGGCCTGCCGCCGGACGCCCGGGACTACGGCACCGGGGCCCAGATGCTCGTGGACCTCGGCGTCCGCGCGATCCGCCTGCTGACCAACAACCCCGACAAGGAATACGCCCTGGCGGGCTTCGGCCTGCAGATCGTCGAACGCGTCCCCATCGCGGTGCCGGCGCGGCCCGAGAACGCGCGGTACCTCGCCACGAAGAAGACCAAGCTCGGGCACCTGCTGCCGTGACGCCGGACCCGGGGCTGCGCGCCTACGTGATGCGCAGCGCGGCCGTGTGCATGGCGGGGCTGGTGGCCAACCAGGCCATCGGCCAGCTCGGCGGGGCGCTGATCGCCCGGCGCCTCGCCTCCCCCGTGCTCTACGGGGAGCTGTCCCTGCTGCTGCAGCTGGTGAGCATGGCGGCCCTGGGGGTGGGCCTCGGCCTGGACGGCGCCCTGGTGTACGACGTGGCGACCGGCCGCCCCAACATGGCAGGGTCGCTGGCGGCGACCCGGAACGGGATGCTGGCGCTGGCGGCCCTGCCCGTCCTGCTCTGCGTGGCGGCCGCCCCGCTGGCGGCCGCGGGCTACGGCATCCCCGGCCTCGCCGGCGCGCTGCGCATCGGCGCCCTGGCGCTCTTTCCGCAGGCGGCCCTGAACGCGGCGACGGCCCTGCAGTCCGGCCTGCGGCGGTTCTCCGGGCAGATGGCCCTCACCGTGGCCGCCACCACCCTCATGGTGGGCGGACGGCTCCTCGCGGTGCCCCTGCTGCTCCGCGGGGCCTCGCCGGGGTGGGTGGCGCTCGGCGGCGGGGCCGGGATCGCGATCGTGGCCGCGGTCGGTCTGGCGCTCGGGGCCCGCCTCGTCCCGGGCGGCCGCAAGGGACGGCCGGGCGGCCCCTCGGCAGGCTGGGCCGGGGAGATCCCGCGCATGCTCCGCTACGGATGGCCGCTCTGGGCCGGCAACCTGCTCAAGTCGTTCCAGCAATCGTACCTGGTCGTGGTCGCGGGGGCGCTGGGCCCCGCCGCCGCGGGCTTCGTCGCCAACGACGTGGCGTTGATCGGCTGGCCTTTCCTCGTGACCTGGGCCTTCCGGCTCGTCGCGGTCCCGCTGGTCGCGGCCGCCAGCGACCCGGCCGAGCGGCGGGCGCGGGCCAGCCTGTGCTTCCGGCTCAACCACCTGGCGCTCTTCCCCGTGGTCGCGGCGCTGTGCCTGTGGCCCCACGACCTGCTCGCCGCGATCTACGGAGGCCGCCTGGCCGCCGCGGCCGGCGCCCTGCCCCTGCTCGCCGTGGGGGTGTATGGGTCCTCGGTGGGCCGGCTGGCCACGGACGCGCTGGCCGGGGCGAACCGGACCCGCTCCAGCCTGCCGATCATGCTCGTCTCGTCGCTGCCGCTCCTCGCGGGGGCCCCCTTCGCGGCGTCGCGGGGCATCCTCTGGCTTGGCGCCCTCTACGCGGTGGGGTGGCTGGCCTCGGGCGCATACGCGCTCGTCCTCCTGCAGCGGGTTGGCCTCGGCGTGCACGTCGTGCCCGCGTTCATCGAGCCGGCGGCGCCCACCGCCCTGGCCGTCCCCCTCGCGGTCTGGGCCGGGCGCGGCGGCGGCGTGTGGGCGGGGGCGGCCGCCGCCCTCGTCTTTGCGGCCGGGACGCTGTGGGTCTATCGCCGGGACGCGTGGCGCCCCGCGGCGCCGCCCGCGCGGCGCGTGGCCGGCGCCGCGGCGCGGGGTCCGGCCGCCTGACGACCCGGTGGGCCCGCTAGGCCGCGCGCGCCGCCTCCAGGAAGGTGCGCATCTGTCCCAGGGTCATCGGCCCCGTGTATACGCGGCGGATGACGCCGCGCGCGTCGAGGAAGAAGCTGGTCGGGAGGTAGTAGACCCCGTAGTCGGCGGTGACGAGGCCCTGCCCGTCGAGCAGGATCGGCCAGCCCAGGCCGTTCTGACCCGCGAAGAGCGAGACGAGCGAGGTCGATTCGTGCACGTCCACGCCCACGACCTCCACCTGCGCGCCGACCTGGGCGCGGAAGCGGGCGAGGGCCGGCATCTCCGCACGGCAGTCCGGACACCAGGTGGCCCAGAAGTTCAGCAGGACGGGCCGGCCGAGGAGGCCGGCGAGGGAGACGGTCCCCCCGCCCAGTTCCGGCAGCGAGAACGGCGGGGCCGGGTGGCCCACCGCGGGCCCGGGAAGGCCGGGGGCGGCGCCGCCCTGGCCCCAGCGTCCCGCGGCGACGCTGAAGAAGACGGCGGCCAGGACGAGCGCCAGCAGGGCGAGCACCGCCGGGCGCTTCATCCGGCCCTCGCCGCCCGAGCGGACAGCCACGCGGCCAGGGCAAGGCCGGCGGCGGCCGCGGCGGCGTCGCCGACCTGCGTGAGGGACCACGGCCCCATCGCGGGCGCGGCCTGCTCCGCGAAGCCCAGCACGAAGCGCAACGCGGAGGAAAGCACGACGAAGGTCGCCGCGTTCTGGCCCGGGTAGTCCCGCCGGGGCCACTGCCACGACAGCAAGGCCGCCAGGGCGGCGAAACCGGCGAGGGCGAGCAGGGGCACCGCGTCGATCCCGGCGCCGATGCCCAGGGGCGGCAGCCGCGACGGGGCCGGCATCCCGAGCCACCCCACCGCCACCGCGAGCGAGGCCGCCGGCGCGATCGCGTCGACGGCCTCCCACCGGCGGGCCGCCGGCAGGTGCCTCAGCCCCAGCCACGCCCCGATCGCGGCCCCGGCGAGGGCGCCGGTGAACGATACGGATGTGGCCGTCACGGTCAGCCACCCCGCGGGGTTGCCCGGGCGCAGGTCGACCGCCAGGAGCTGGTTGCCGAGCCGCCCACCGAGCAGGGCGCCGAGGAGCAGGGGCACGGCCGCGGCGCCCACGTCCGCCTGCAGCGCGGGCCGCCGCCGGACCGCGGCGGCCGCGGCCAGGGCGCCGAGCAGCAGGCCTGCCGCGGCCGCGGCGAGCAGGCCGCTGATCGCGAACGGCCCGAAGAGGGGGATGATCTGCGGCAACACCATGGCTCTCCCCGCCCTCCCCGCCTCGGCGCCCCTCCGACCCGGAGGAAAACAGGCTCGGCCCGCGGAGCCTCAGGCGGTGGGCCGCCCCAGCGCGGCGCGCCGCTCGGGCCGGACGTTGGGCACCAGGGTGAACACCAGGACGCCCAGGGCGGAGGCGATCGCCACGGCGCGGAACATGCCCGGGAACCCGGCGCGCGCCGCGGCGGCGGTGAGGATCACCGGACCCGCCGCAAGGCCCACGGAGCGAAAGACCGCGATCAGCGACAGCGCGAGGCCGGGTCTCTCATCGCGGTAGAGGCTCAGCGCCATCCGGTTAATGGGCGCGCCCATGGTGAAGGCGGTGGCGAGCCCCAGGCAGAGCATCGCCGCGACGAAGCCGGCCATGTGCAGCGTGCCTCGGCCCAGGAGCACGCCCCCGAGCACCGCGGCGGCGAGCCCGACCTGCAGGGGACCCCGCGGCCCGATGCGGTCCACCAGCACGCCGCCCGCCCCCGCGAGGACGGCCCCGGAGAGGGCCGCCGGCATCAGCGCCACCCCCGAGGCGAACACGCCCAGGTGCAGGCGGGCCTGGGCCATCGAAGGCACGAACACGGCCGCGGACATGTCGAGGCCGATGACGGCCGCGCCGGCGATCAGGGCGATCCCTCCGCGCGAGGCGAGCGGTCCCGTGTCGAGAAAGGGGAGGCGCGCGGTTCGCTGCCGCCAGGCGAAGAGCGCGACCGCCGCGGCCCCGCCGGCCAGACAGAGCCAGCGCCAGGGGCCCGGGACCGCCAGCGCCAGGAGCAGGCCGGTCAGGCCCGCGGAAAAGCCCACGCCCCCCGCGGGATCGGGGATCCCGTCCGTCGCTGCGACGGCGGCGCGGGCCGGGCCGCGCGGCTCGCGCGCCGCCGCGACGGCGAGCCCCGCGAGGGGCACGTTGATGGCGAAGATCGCCGGCCAGCCCACGAACTGGGCCAACGCGCCGCCCACGTTGGGTCCGACGACCGCGGCGAGCCCGAAGACGCCGCCGAAGACGCCGAGCGCGAGGCCGCGCCGCTCGCGCGGGAACAGCGCCACGCCCTCGGCCTGCGCGTTGGGATACACCGCCCCGGCGCCCGCTCCCTGGATGGCGCGCGCCGCGAGGAAGGCCCAGAAGCCGGCGCCGGCCGAGAATGTGGCGAGCAGCGAGGCGACGCCGAACGCGACCAGGCCGGCCCGGAACACGCGGCGGCGGCCGATCCGGTCGCCGAGCGCGCCGGCCATGACGGTCGAAGCGACGTAGGCGACCGTGTAGACGGTGACGGTCCAGGCGTTCCACCGCAGCGAGACGTGGAAGGCGCGCGCGATGACCGGGAACGCCGGTCCGATCACACCGGTGTCCAGCGCCCCCAGGAAGACGCCCAGCAGGTATACGCCGAGCGCCCGGCCGTCGACGCGCACGGGCGACGCCTCCCCGAGCCGGCGCGGGCGGCCGGCCCCGGGCACGCCGGCGCCCGCGGGGCAGCCCACCAGGCCGCGATCCTATCGCAGTGCCGGGACCCCGTTCAACCTCAAGCCCACGCCGCGATCGGGATCAGGAACGTTCCGATGGCCCGCTCCTGCGGCACGGTGTACCTTTCCGATGGATTGCCATCGCGGGGGCTCATGCCGGCGATGGGTTGGCCAAGCCGTCCCGCGGCCCCGGCGCGGCTGCCCGCGGAGGCGGGAAGCCGCGGGCGGCCGACGCCGGGCGAGGCGAGAGCGGCCCCCCCCGGCGTGCCGCGCCGCGCGTGGCCGGGCGTCCGGGGGCGGAGGCCGTTTGCGCCCCCTCCCTGCCCGGGAGGGGCCTCCTGGGGCGCGACGAATACGGCACAGGTTCGGCCTCGCCAGGCCGGCGGAGCGGGCCCCGGACAACGTGGCGGAGCGAGCGGGGAGGCGTGCGCGACTTGGCTTTGCGGCCGCGGTTGCCATGGCGCAGACTGGGCCTGGGCGCGGCGACGGCGGGCCTCGCGGCGCTCGCGGCCTGCGGGCGCGTCCCTCAGACGGCCCTGCACCCGGCCGGCCCCGTGGCCGCCCTGGAACTCCACCTCATGGCCGAGAGCCTCTGGATCATGGTGGGTGTCTTCATCGTGGTCCTCGGGCTCCTCGGATACGCCTTGGTGCGCTTCCGGGAGCGGCCCGGCGACACCCACGTGCCCAAGCAGGTCGAGGGGAACCTGCGGCTCGAACTGCTGTGGACGGTCGTACCGTTCATCCTCCTGATCATCATCGCGATCCCCACCTTCAGGGACAACTTCGCCCTGGCGGCCGACCAGACGGGATCCAACGTCCTGGACGTGACGGTCGTAGGTCACCAGTGGTGGTGGGAGTTCGACTACCCGAGCCTCGGCATCGTGACGGCCGACGAGATGCACATCCCGGTCGGCACCCGCGTCGAGCTGACGCTGGAGTCCGCCGATGTGCTGCACAGCTTCTGGGTGCCCGCGCTGGCCGGCAAGGAGGATACCGTGCCGGGCCACCCCAACACGATGTGGTTCGAGGCCACGCAGCCCGGGACGTTCCCCGGCCAGTGCGCCGAATTCTGCGGCACCTCGCACAGCGACATGCGGCTGCTCGTGATCGCCCAGAGCCAGGCGCAGTTCCAGCAGTGGGTCCAGGGCTTCCAGCAGCCGGACAGCACCCCCCAGACGCCGCAGGCCCAGCAGGGCGCCCAGCTCTTCCAGACCTACTGCGCGACCTGCCACGTCATCGACGGAGCGGCGTGGCAGACCACGCCGCTCACGAAATCGCAGACCGGCCCGACCGGCTTCCCCATCGCACCGAACCTCACCGACCTGTCGGCCCACCAGACGCTGGCTGCGGCGACCCTGGCCAACACGACCTCCGACCTCACGGAGTGGATCGACAACGCCCAGGCCCTGATGCCCGGCGTGATCATGCCCACGTTCCAGGGCGTGCTGACGCAGGCCCAGGAGCAGGACGTGGCGGACTACCTGGAGGGCCTGACCTGAAGGCGGCTCCGACGCGGCCGGGGCTCCGGTGGGCGACGGCGGCGGGGCCCGGCGGAAAGAGGGCGACGGCATGGCCGCGGTGACCGAACGACTCGTGGGAACCGCCCCCCGGACCCGCTCCGAGAGCGGGGTCTGGAGCTGGATCACCACGGTCGACCACAAGCGCATCGGCATCCTCTACCTGGTGACGTCGCTCTGCTTCTTCTTCATCGGAGGGCTGGAGGCGTTCCTGATGCGCCTGCAGCTCGCCACGCCGGACGCCCACGTGGTGAGCGAGGTCGTCTTCAACGAGCTCTTCACCATGCACGGTCTGACCATGATCTTCTTGGCCATCATGCCGATGTCGATCGGCTTCATCAACTACATGGTACCCCTGCAGATCGGTGCCCGCGACGTCGCCTTCCCGCGGCTGAACGCCCTGTCCTACTGGCTGTTCCTCGCCGGGGGCCTCGTCCTGAACTCCGGCTGGCTGCTCGGCGGGGCGGCCAACGCGGGCTGGTACAACTATGCCCCCATCAACATCGGCCAACACGTGATCAACGGCGTCAGCACAAACCTCAACCCGGGCCCGGACAGCATGGGGATCACGTTCTACGCCATCGGCCTGCAGCTCGCCGGCATCGGGACCCTCATGAGCGGCGTGAACTTCATCGTGACGATCGTGAACATGCGGGCGCCGGGCATGACGCCCATGCGGCTGCCCCTGTTCGTCTGGACCACGCTGATCACGTCCGTCCTGATCATCTTCGCGTTCCCCGCCTTCACGGCCGACCTCTTCCTGCTGACGCTCGACCGCCTCTTCGGCACCGGGTTCTTCAACGTGGCGCAGGGCGGGGACGTGCTGCTCTGGCAGCAGCTCTTCTGGATCTTCGGCCATCCCGAGGTCTACATCCTGATCATGCCCGCCTTCGGCATCATCTCCGAGGTGATCCCGACCTACTCGCGCAAGACCATCTTCGGCTACAGCTCGATGGTGTTCGCCATTGTGGCCATCGCCTTCCTCGCCTTCATGGTCTGGAGCCACCACATGTTCACGGTCGGCATGGGGCCGCTCGTGAACTCGGTCTTCGCCGCCACGTCGATGGTCATCGCGGTCCCGACCGGCGTGAAGATCTTCAACTGGATCGCCACCATGATCGGCGGCCGCATCCGCATGACGACGTCGATGCTCTTCGCCGTGGGCTTCCTCGTATGCTTCGTCATCGGCGGCATGAGCGGCGTCATGCTGGCGGTGCCGCCCGCGGACTATCAGTTCAACGACAGCTACTTCCTCGTGGCCCACATCCACTACGTGCTGATCGGAGGCGCCCTGTTCGCCCTCTTCGCCGGCATCTACTACTGGTTTCCCAAGATCAGCGGCCGGATGCTGGATGAGCACCTCGGCAAGTGGTCCTTCTGGCTCATCTTCATCGGGTTCAACGTCACCTTCTTCCCCATGCACTTCCTGGGCGTGGAGGGCATGCCGCGCCGGGTGGCGAGCTACCCGGCGAACCTGGACCTCCGCCTGTGGAACGCGGTGGCGACATTCGGCGTGTTCATCCTCACGGCGGGCCTCATCGTCTTCCTCGCCAACCTGCGCAAGTCGCTGCGGTCCGGCCAGGCGGCGGGCGCCGACCCCTGGGACGGCCGGGGCCTGGAGTGGTCCATCCCCTCGCCCGCGCCGGAGTACAACTTCGCGGCGGTGCCCCTGGTGCGCGGCCGCGACCCGCTCTGGGTGGAGAAGACATACGGCGACGGCCACATGATCCCGTATGTGCCCGGCGGCGCCGCCCCGGAGGCCGAGGCGGGCGGCCACGGGCATGCGGCGGCCGAGGGGCACGGCGAGGGCGGCCCTGGCGGCGAGGGACACGGGGCGGGCCATGGCCACGGGATCCACATGCCCAACCCGACCCCGCTGCCCTTCTACCTGGCGATCGCGCTGACCGTCGCGGCGTACGGCACCATCTTCAAGGTCCCCGAGATCATGGTCCTCGGACTCCTGGGGACGTTCTTCTTCGTCTTCCGCCTGATCTACGATCACGACCCGGGCCACCACGTCCTGCCCGAGGAGGATGCTGGGTGATCGAGCCGTCGCACTCCGGGGAGTTCGGCGCTCCGCGCGGCACGTACCACGAGGCGACCCCGGCCGAGAACAACAAGCTGGGCATCTGGCTGTGGCTCGCCTCCGACTGCGCGCTGTTCGCGTCGCTGATCGCCACCTACCTGTCCCTGCACGGGCAGACGCTGGCCGGGCCGGGCCCCAAGCAGCTCTTCGACCTGCGGATCACGGTGACCGCGACGTTCGTCCTGCTGTGCAGCAGCATGACGATGGGCATGGGGCTGGAGGCCGCGCAGCGCTGCGACTACCGTGGCGTGCTGCGCTGGCTGATCCCCACGGCGGTGCTGGGGCTGGCCTTCGTCGGCATGCAGGTCTTCGAGTTCACGCATTATGTCCTGCAGGGCCTCACGCTCCAGGTCAGCGACTTCGGCGCCAGCTTCTTCACGCTGGTCGGCTTCCACGGCCTGCACGTGAGCTTCGGGGTCGCCTGGATCACGTCGCTTTTGATCTACGTCTTCCGGAAGAAGCGCGTCGACCAGGCCGACGCCTGGCGCTTCGAGGCGGTCAGCCTCTACTGGTACTTCGTCGACGTGGTCTGGGTCGTCATCTTCACGGTCGTGTACCTGATGGGAAAGGTGGGCTGATCCGATGGGCCACATGGAGCCGGCCCACACACCGCCCGGCCCGGCGCCGGCCACGCCGAGCGCCGGCGAGGCCTCGGCCGGCCGGACCCACGTCACCGTGGCCATCCTTCTGGCCTGCCTGACCATCGTGGCGTTCGGCATCGTGTGGCTCCGGGCGATCCCCACGGGGGACATGCTGCCGGTGCTCCTGGTGCTCGCCCTCGCGCAGATCGTGCTCCAGACCCTGTACTACATGCGCCTCCGCGTCGACAACCGCAAGTTCGCGATCTTCTTCGGCGGCGGCGTCACGCTGGCGGTCGTGATCAGCGTCTTCGCCCACCTGCTGCTCCTTGCCCGCTGACCCCCGGCGGGGCACCCGCCGAGATGGGCATCCTTTCGGGTAGGATGGGGCGTCACCGGCGGGCGGGACAGGACCTCCGCCGCCGCGATGCCGCACGGGTCTCCGGCGGCGGTGCCGGCCGGACGCGGATTCCGGGCGAGAGCATGTTGGCGGCGGCTGGCCGGGAGGCGTGTCCACGACGACCGAGCAGCGGACCCTGACCGGCGTGCTCGCGGACTACGTGGCGTTGACCAAGCCGCGCATCATCGTCCTTCTCCTGATCACGTGCGCCTGCGCGATGATCGTGGCCCAGGGCGGCGTCCCGCCGCTCCCGCGGGCGCTCATCACCGTCATCGGCCTCGCCCTGTCCTGCGGCGGGGCGAACGCCGTGAACATGTGGTACGACCGCGACATCGATGCGGTGATGGAGCGCACCCGGCACCGCCCCATTCCGGCCCGGCGGATGGCGCCCGGCGCGGCCCTGGCCTTCGGGATCGCCGCCGAGGCCGCTTCCTTCGTCGTCCTCGGCGTTCTGGTGAACGGGTTGACCGCCGTCCTCGCGCTGGCCGGCTTCGTGTACTACGTCTTCGTCTACACGATGTGGCTGAAGCGCCGCACGCCCCAGAACATCGTCATCGGCGGGGCGGCCGGCGCGTTCCCGCCGCTGGTCGGATGGGCGGCGGTGACCGGACACCTGAGCGCCGCGGCGGCGCTCCTCTTCCTCATCATCTTCCTCTGGACCCCTCCCCACTTTTGGGCCCTGGCCCTGTATAAGGACGCCGACTACCGCCGGGCGGGGGTCCCGATGATGCCGGTGGTGCGCGGCTGGCGGACCACCAAGGGGCAGGCGCTCGTCTATGCGGCGTTGCTCCTCTGCGCCTCGGTGCTGCTGTACCTGACGCACACGGTCGGTGCCCTCTACCTCGCGGTGGCCCTGGTCCTCGGCGTGGTCTTCATCGGCTACTCGCTGGTGCTGCTCGCCGAACCGGCGCCCCAGGTGAAGTGGGCCAAGCGCACGTTCCGGTATTCGCTGCTCTACCTCACGGCGCTGTTCGGCGCCATGGTCGTCAGCGTCCACCGCTAGGCCGCGGGGGCCCGCGCCGGGGACGGGTCCCGATGGCCCCGCGCGGCGGAAGGAGGGACGGCGCCCGTGACCTTGACGGGGGCCTCGGCGCTGGCCGGCCTCGGGGAGGGGTGCATCCTCGCCAGCGCGGCATGCGTGGCCGTGGGCTGGAACCACATCCGCCACCACCGGGTCGCCGTGCACCGCCGGTACATGCTCACCGCGGCCTGGCTCGGGCTCGCCTTCTTCGTCCTCTACGTGGCGCACTCGGCCGTCTACGGCGATACGAGCTTCGGCGGGCCGTCCCGGTGGCGCGTGCCCTATCTGACGTTCCTGCAGGTCCACGTGGTCCTCGCGACCGCAGCCGGGGTCCTCGGGGTCATCACCCTGCGCAGGGCGCTGCTGTCCCGCTTTGAGCAGCACCGGCGGATCGCCCCGTGGACGGCCACCATGTGGTTGGTCGCGGCGGGGACGGGCCTCGCCGTGTTCCTCCTGCTCTATGTGGTGTTCCCGCCGGGGCCGGGGCTCAACGTCGTCCGCACCCTCGTCGGCTCCCCGGGCTCGCACTGATGCCCGGGCCGGGGGGTCCCGCCCGCCGCGGCCTCGAAGGGGGAACTCGCCCCATGCCCGCCGGGTTCCCATCCCGGGCCGTGTCGGCGGCCGCCCTGGCGGCGGCCGCGGCCCTCGCGGCCGCCTGCGGGAGCGTCAGGACCCCAGCGCCGCCCCCGTACCGCCCGGCGGCGCGAGGATCCGCGGGTCCCGGCGCCGGGGCGGTGGCCCTCCCGACCGGAAGCCAGTACGCCCAGGACTACACGCCCGACGGCCAGGCGGCGCTGGTCGCGGGCCAGCCCCTCACGATGACGATGACGGACTATCGCTTCGCGCCCAACACGCTCACTGCGGCGCAGGGCGAGCCGGTGACGATCCGCCTGGTCAACCAGAGCCCGACCGGCTCGGCGCACAACTTCTCGCTCGACGCCTGGCGGGTCAGCGCCACGGTGAACGCGGGGGCGACGGCCACCGTCACGTTCACGCCGACAGCGGCCGGCACCTACTACTTCTACTGCAACCTCCCCGGCCACGCGGATCTGGGCATGGTGGGCAGGCTCACCGTGACCGCGCGGGGCGCACCTGCCCCGGCCGGATGATCCCCCGCGGGCCCGCAGGGTGCGTCCGCCCCGCGGCGTAAGGGCGGAGGGCGGCGCGCCGGGGCGCCGGGGGGACCGGACCCCGCGGAACCGAAGGAGGTGGGCGCCATCCGCCTTTCGCGCCGCCAGGCGCTGCGCTGGGGCGCCGGGATGCTGGCCACCGGGGCGGCCGCCGCGGGCTGCGGCCGGACGCCGGCCTCCGGCGGCATCCGGCCGAGCGCGACCAACGCGCCGATCACGCTGGCCTTCCAACCCATCATCGAGGGGGGGCTCGCCTCGTCCCGGGCGGCGCAGGAGAAGATCATCGCCGGCTTCGAGGGGCAGAACCCCGGCGTGGTCGTGCAGATGAGCGATCCGGCCGGCACGACCGCCAACATCGCGTCGATCCGCGCCGGCCGCGGTCCGGACGTCTTCTGGGACTTCCACTACGCCCCCTATCTCGCCGCCGGCTCGCTGCTCCGGCTCGACGAGTACCTGAGCCGGGAGAACATCAATCCGGACATCTGGTCCGCCGCCCAGATGGCGACGCTGCGGACCGCCACGCCGGCATACAGCGGCACCTTCGCCCTCCCCGCCTTCTTCGGCACGATGGTGTACGTGGTCAACCTGCAGGATGTGGCCGACAAGGGGGCGCAGCCGCCGCCCGCCGACTGGACGATGGGCGACTTCGTGACGCTGGCCCAGCGCCTTTCCGGCACCGACAGCTCGGGGCACCGGCACTACGGCGCGTCGATGGAGTGGTACACGAACCAGACGAACGACGGCGAGGTGCGCTGGCTCTTCGGCGCCTTCGGCGGCACCTACATCGACGGCGCCGGCACGGGCGTCCAGCTGACCCTGCCCGCGTCCGTCGCCGCGGGCGAGTGGCTCTATGGCGAATTGCTGTGGCCGCAGTGCGGCGTCGAACGGTCGCCGGGCGGTACGGCGCAGAACTTCGTGGGCGGCTCGATCTCGATGGGGGCGTTGGGCAACTGGGCCCTGAAGGGCCTGGTCGACATCCTGCCCCGCACGCTCGACTTCGACTTTTTCCCCTTCCCGATCTTCCCCACGGGGCGCACCACGTTCGGCACCGACGACTTCTACGCCATCTCCGCCACGACCAAACACCCGGAGCAGGCCTGGGCGCTCCTGAAGTGGCTGAGTGCGGAAACCGACTGGCAGCGGGCCCAGATCCAACTGCAGGTGTTGTCCCCGGCGCTCAACTCCCTGTGGCCGCAGTGGGTGGAGATCGTCCAGCAGGCGACGCCCGTGCTCAAGGGCAAGGCCGTGCAGTGGTTCGCGGACGCCGCCCTGGGCGCCTATGCCCTCACGCCCCAGTACTTCGCCGCCGGCGACGCGCAGGGCCAGGCCCTCATGGGCAACTACATGGGCGAGCTGCACAGCCAGCGGATGACGGTGGCGGTCGGGTTCCAGGAGGCGCAGAACGCGATCAACCCGGTGATCGCCCAGGCCGTCGTGGCCGCCGAACAGCGGGCGGCGAGCACGACCGGCAACGGCGGCAACGCCCCGTTCGCCCCGCCCGCGCAGGCGGGCCTCGGCGCGCCGGCGAGCCCCGCCACCGGCCTGGTCCAGGTCGGCGGCGGCGGCTACGCCATCACCGGCAGCGGCGCGGGGGTGACGGGGACCGCCGATGGCTGCGTCTTCACCTGCCTTCCCTGGCAGGAGCCGTCGGGCACCTTCGTGTGCAGCGTCGAGGCGCTGGCGGGAGCCGCGGGCAGCACCCCCAACCCGCTCGCCTCCGCCGGGCTGATGGTCCGGGGCGACCTCTCGGACGACACGATGGTCCTCGCCGTCGCCGTGACCGCGGGGCGGGGCGTCCAGGTCGCGGTGCGGCAGCAGCCGCGCGCGGCGGCCAGCACGCTCGGCCCGGCCGCCCCGAACGCCGCGGCCGGGATCGTCGGGCCGGTCGCCCTGCAGCTCCCCTTCTGGTTGCAGCTGCGGCGCAGCGGTCTCAACTGGATCGTGCTCACCTCGCCGGATGGGAGCCGCTGGACGGCCGCGGGCCCGACCCAGCCGCTGGCCGTGGCCGGGTGCTGGGTCGGCCTCTTCGCGGCATCCCACGGGGGCACGCCGGTGACCGCGACGTTCCGGCGCGTCAGCTTCACGGCCCAGAGCGCCTACCGGGTCGGCTCGTGATGGGCCGCCCCTCGCGGGTCCCTCATCCCAGGGTCACGGTGCCCCACCCGGCGGGATTCTTCGGCCAGTCCGGGCTGCCGTTGGGCGTGCCCTGCCAGAAGGCCTGCGCCACGCGCGTCCCGCCGCCGCTGCCGAAATCCTCGCCGATGTCGAAGAGGTAGGCCTGTCCCTTCGCCGCCGCGGAGACGCCGAGCGCCGCCCAGGGCACGGTCAGTTCGCTGTAGAAGCCCTTGTTGCTCACAATCTGGATGGCGCTCGTGGGCGGGATGGGCAGCGTGCACTCCGACGACTCCATGATGATCTGGTTGTCCTCGGTCAGCCCCATGTGGCACATGGAAGACGCGTCGAATGTGCTCCCGCCGCTCTGGCCGGTGAGGTCATACTCCGTGGCGTCGCCGTTGTACCACTGGGTGTCGTTCGGATAGAGCGGCCACTCCACCGTATGGGCCAGGATGTACAGGGCGGTGGGCGACCAGGCCATCTGGAAGGTCGTGGAGTCGCCCGGCGGCACGGTGCCGTTCTCCACCTGCCCCAGCTTGGTGGTTGCGATGGAGGCCCAGCACGCCCCGGACGGCGTGGCCACCGTGGTCGCCGCCTCCGCCGGGACCGTCAGATGGGCGCCCGCCGCGGCCGCCCCCTTCGCGCACGCCGATCCGGGCCCGGAGCCCGCGGCCGACGGGCCCTTTCTTCCGCCGCCCGTGCCGCCGGCCGCCGCGGACGCACTCCCGCACCCGGCGAGGATCGCGCCCGCGACGCACAGGCCCACGGCGGAAAGCAGGGGCGCGCCCATCGTCCTCAAGCCGACCACGTCCTTCCGGCCGGAGGTGCCGCGGCCCGGCTCCGCGGCGCCGCCCGGCGAAGCACGGATCGCTTGGCGGAAGGCGGGGCCCGGTCCTCCGGAAGGCAGTCTCGCTGCTCACGGGATTGCTATCCGGTGTTAAGGCCCGCCTGGCGCCCGCCCTCGCGGCGGCGCAGGAATCTCCATCCACCGAGAGAAGAACGACCCAGGCGGGAGGGGGAAAGAGCATGACGCGCAGTCGCGCGGACCCAGGTGACCGGGGCGTGCGGATGAGCCGCAGGGCCGCGTTGGCGGCGGGAGCGGCGACCGCAGCGGCCACGCTCGGCGCATGCGCGCGGGCGGGCACGGCGGCGCCCGCTGCGCCGACGGTGCAGCAGCCCAAGACGATCCTGGCGATGCGGGCCTGGGGGGTTGGATCCGGCGCCTCGGGCGACCCCAAGACGATCGACCAGTTGCTGTATGACGCGACGGAGCCATGGCGGGCCCAGAACCCGGGCGTCGACGTCCGCATCATCGAGAACACGGGGGGCCCGCAGGGGGTCATCGCGTCGATCCTGGCCGGCAACGGCCCGGACATCTATCATTCCTGGCATCCGGAGACCATCTTCGCGGCCGACGGCATCGCCGCCGACCTCGGGCCTTATCTCAAGCAGTACAACGCCGACCTGACGGTCTTCAACAAGGCGCAGATGGACCTCTTCGTGCTGGCGGACGGCAGCATCCGCGCCCTGCCCTACTACCTCGGCATCCAGACGATGGCCATCTGCGAGGGTATGCTCGACAACCTCGGGCTCGCCTATCCCCAGGAGGGTTGGACCCACGACGACTTCGCCACGCTGGCCACCTCCGTGGCGCGGGGCGGCGGCTCGGGATCGAGCAAGCCCGCCCACCCGGTGTACGGGAGCCAGTATGGGCTGGGCAATCTCGGGGGACCCTCCGGCTACCTGCCCCCGGAGTGCATCCTGAACGGGTTCGGCGGCAGCTACGTCGACCCGACCGATCCGACGAAGAGCAACCTGGACGCGCCGGGCAGCGCGGAAGCCGTCACCTGGGTCTACAACCTGGCGCGCACCGGGGCGCTGGAGCCCCCGGGCGCGAGCGGCAACTTCGGCACGACCCTGGCGATGTCGTGGGCCCCCTCCTTCTTCCTCCCGTCCCAGGCCACGGGCTGGCGCTCCCTGAAGTGGAGCTACTACTCCATGCCGACGTTTCCCTCGAACGGCCAGGTCACGGGGTGCACCTCCGACCTCTGGGCCATGAACCCCGCGACGAAGAACCCCGACCTCGCCTTCTCCCTGCTGCACTGGTGCACGTTCGAGGCCCCGTGGCAGGTCAGCCAGATGGAGATCTTCCTGCTCTCCCCCGCGCTCCTCAGCCTCTGGGATCAGTGGCTCACGTACGTGCCCCAGCTCGCCCCGCCGCTCGCCAACAAGAACCTGCAGGCCTTCGCGACCCTCGCCCGCTCCAACACGGCCTATCCCCAGCAGTTCCAGACCTATGCGGGCGACAACGTCTACACGCTGATCAACAATTGGGGCCAGAAGATGTGGAGCCAGGAGGTCTCCGTGACGGCGGGCCTGAGTCAGCTGACGGCGCAGATCGACGCCTTCGAGGCGAGCCAGGTCAACCAGGCGAAGCAGGCCGCCTCCATGGGGCGGCTCTTCCCGGTGACGGGCACCTCGGTGGCCCGCGTCGCGACCGGCATTTGAGGCCCTGCCGCGCGGGAGGCCGAACACGGTGAGGGGGCGCCGCGCAGGGCGTGGCGCCCCCTCACCGTGGATCCAGCGCGGCGCCGCGGGGTCCCCCGCTACCGCTGCCCCGCGGCCCGGGCCAGCGCCGCGCGGCCGGCTTGCGCGGCGGCCACCACGTCCTCGATGGTGGGCCCCCCCACGCAGAGGTCGACCGCCTCGGGGCGGGCGTCGAGGGCGGCCAGCAGCCCCGGATAATCCAGCGCCCCCCGGCCGAGGGCCACCTCCTGGAGCCGGTATGCGAAGCCCTCCGGCCGCAGCAGGACGTCCCGGCCCGCGCACGCGCGCAGGGCGCCGCCCAGCTGCCGCGCGCTGCGGCGCAGGAACGACCCGTTGTCGTGGTACGTGTCGAGCGTGATCAGTTCGACCGGATCGAAGAACAGCCCGAAGGCGGGGTGGGCGACGCGGCGCACGGCCTCCGCGGCCCGCAGGAGCGAATCGGCCGCGGCGCCGGCACGCGTGTGCAACAGCAGGCCCACGCCCGGCCCGCCCTCGCTGGACTCCTCGAGCGCGAGGCGCAACGCCTCGGCGACCCGGTCCAGCGGGTCGCGCCCCGGAAGGGCCACGGCCGGCGCTCCGGACGCCGCGGGCCCGCCGCCGGCCGTGGCAAGGGCGTCCGCGCCGACCTCGGCGGTCAGGGCCAGCAGGCGGCGGAGCCGCTCGACCGCGCGCCTGCCGGCCTCCGGTTCCGGATCGCGGAGGTCCACGTCGGCCTCCACCATCGCGATCCGCACGCCCTCGTCGCGAAAGCGCCGTCCGATCGCGGCGGCCCCCGCCTCCGCGCGATCCTCGGACGGCCCCTCGTCCGCGGGCAGCGCGAACGCGACATCCCGCAGGCCCGCGGCCTGGGCGGCGCCCAGTGCGTCGACCCACCGTCCCCCGGATAGGCGGGCGCAGAGCCGGACCATGGCCTCGTCCCGGCCCCCCTCCACAGCCATCGCCCACCCGAACACCAGGGGCCTGCGGGCGCCCGGGGCGACCGTGGCCACCCCGTTCGCAGGCCGGCCGAGGATCCCTGCCTCTCCGCCAGCCGCCGCCCCCGCGGGATCTGGCGCCGTCCTCTCCATCGGTCCTTCTCGGGACCGATCCCCGGACGGCGCGGCACGGCCGTCCGTGCCCGGACCACCGCGCGGGACCCCTGTGCCGAGGAACCGCGGGACAGCGGCGACCATCCGGCGACGATGCGACATCGGCCGCTTCGACCTTCCGGCGGCACCTTGGTATGTTCGAGTGACCCGCGGGATCGTCGGGAACGTCTCGGCGCACCCTCAGGACCGGCGCAGGCACAGGTCGGGCATGCCGATCATCCGCATCGCCGCGCCCGTCCAGGCGGACGAGCCCATCACCGAGGCGGCGGACCCGCGCGCTGGGTGAGGGCGACGGCCATCCCGTACCCGCGACGCCGGGACCGGCGCGGCGCCTTTCCGGGAGATGGTGCGCCAGATCCTGAGCCCGCACCGGCGCTGATGGGGGCTGCGCGGTCGGTGGCAGCCCCGCGTCCCGCCCTGGTGCGGGTCGCGCCACGCACGGGCCGCAGGCCCCCCGCGCGCTCATGCATTCTGGGCTGCGCGCGCGGCGACCGGAAGGGCCGGCCGGAGCGGACCGCCCTTGACACCGCCAAGCGCATCGATTCATCATGATGATGTGTTGCAATGGAGGTGGTGCGGTGCAGTCCCAGGCGCGCACGCCCGCAACGCCGGACGATGCGGCCGAACTGCGCGCGAAGTTCTTCCACGGCCTGGCGCACCCGGTGCGGTTGCGCATCGTCCTGCACCTGCTGGACGGTGAGAAGAACGTCGGGGCCCTCATGCAGCTCTTGGGCCTGAAGCAGGCGCACGTGTCCAACCACCTGGCGTGTCTCCGCTGGTGTGGGTTCGTCACCGCGCGCCAGGAGGGCCGCAACATCTACTACACCGTCACCGACCCGCGCGTGCGGGAGATCCTTCGCCTCGGTCAGGCGGTCGTCGCGGACAACGCCGAGCGCATCGCGGCGTGCACGCGCATGTAGGGAGGGCTGGTGGATGGACCGAGACCCGCCGGGACCAGGGCACGCCGGCCAACCCGCCGACTGGGGACTGCGGATGGCGATTCCGCTGGTGCTGCTCTGCTGCGGCGGCCCGGTGCTGGTGGGACTCCTGGGGGCGGGCGCTCGGGCCGCTGCCTGCTGCCCCCCGGCCTCCGAAGTGCGCCGCGCCGCGGGAACGGCGGGAACCCCTGCACCGGAGTCCGCCTTGGTCGGCCGGCCCGCACGGAAACCGTGAACATGCCGATGGCTGTGCGGGTCGACGGCCGGTTCCGGATGGTGTCGGGCCCACGCAAGAAAGGATGATGGCCCGATGACCCAACGATTGCGGATGCGCATCGCGGGCATGACGTGCACCGATTGCGAACACCATGTGACGGTCGCGCTGGAAGGCGCCGGCGCCACGGATGTCCGGGCGAGCTTCCGCCGGGGGGAAGCCCTCCTCACGGCCCCCGCGGGCATCGAGACGGAAGCCCTGACGGCGGCCGTGGCGGCCGCGGGGTACAGGCCGGGGGCGACGGAACCCGTCGAGGACCCCGCCCCACCACGCGCTGCGCGCACGGGCCCTCGGGGGCGGGGCGCCTTCGACCTGGCCATCATCGGCTCCGGGGGCGCCGCCTTCTCCGCCGCCATCCACGCGCGGGACGCCGGTGCCCACGTCGTGATGATCGAGCGCGGCACGATCGGCGGCACCTGCGTCAACATCGGCTGCGTGCCCTCGAAGACGCTACTCCGCGCCGGGGACATTCATCACTCGGCGGGCCACCACCCGTTCGCCGGCCTCGCCACCCAGGCCGGGCCCGTGCAGATGGGCCGACTGACGGCGCAGAAGGACCAATTGGTCGGCGAACTCCGGCAGCACAAATATGAGGACCTCATCGACGACTACGGCTGGGAACTCATCCGCGGTGAGGCCGCTTTCGTGGATGCCCGCACGCTCCAGGTCGGTGAGCGCCGGATCCAGGCCAAGGCCTTCGTGCTCGCCACCGGCGCCCGCCCCGCCGTACCCGACATCCCGGGGTTGGCCGAGGCTGGTTACCTCACCAGCACGACCGCCCTCGCCTTGGACCACGTGCCCGAGAGCGTGGCCGTGATCGGCTCCGGCTACATCGCCCTGGAACTGGGCCAGCTGCTGCGGCGTCTCGGGGCGAGGGTCACCCTGCTGCAGCGCAGTCCCAGCCTGCTGAAGTCCTATGACCCGGAGATCGGCGAGGCCATGACCGGCGTCCTCGCCGATGAGGGCATCGAACGGATCACCGGCGTGCGCTACCTCCGGGTCGACGGCGGACGGGATGGCCGGCGCGTCCACCTGGACGTGGCAGGTACGGCGCGCACGGTGGAGTCGGCCGAAATCCTCGTGGCGACGGGACGCCAACCCAATACCGAGGCGCTGCACCTGGACCGGGTGGGCGTACGGATCGATGCCCGTGCCGCGATCCCGGTGGATGGCGAGCTGCGCACGCACATCCCGCACATCCTCGCCGCGGGCGATGTGACGGCGGGCCCGCAGTTCGTCTACGTGGCCGCCTACGAGGGAGGCCTCGCCGCGGACAACGCCCTGGGGGCCCACCGGCAGGCGGACCTGCGCGTCGTGCCGGCCGTGACCTTCACCTCGCCGGCGATTGCCACCGTCGGGCTCACCGAGGCTGCGGCGCGCGCGGCCGGGTACGACGTCAAGGCCTCCGTGCTGCCGCTCTCCGCCGTGCCGCGCGCGCTGGTCAACCGGGACACCCGCGGCGTGTTCAAGCTGGTGGCCGACGCCGGCAGCGACCAGGTGCTCGGGGCACACATCGTCGCGGAGAACGCCGGAGACGCCATCTATGCGGCCACGCTGGCCGTGAAGTTTCACCTGACGGTGGCCGACCTGACCGAGACCATGGTTCCGTACCTGACCATGGCCGAAGGGCTCAAGCTCGCCGCCCAGACCTTCGGGCGGGACGTGAACAAGCTCTCCTGCTGCGCGGGATGACCGGGATCCGGCGTGGGCCGTCGCATGGGCTGGGCCGCGCGGCGCGCACCCGAGGAGGGACACGCCGCCGACCCCCGGCCGGAAGGGGAGGCCGGGCACCGGTGCGAGGGTTCCGGCTGCCGAGGTCGGTCCAGCGACTGCAGACGGCCGACGCCGCCTGGTGGTCGCGCTGGATCCCCGTCGTCTTCGTCCCGGTCGTGGTGGCCGCGACGCATCTGGTCGCGGCATCCTCTGTGCCGCTGCGCTTCCTGTTGGTGCCCCCGCTCGCCGTGCTGGCCGAGCGCGGAGCTGCCGCGCCCCGCGGCCCGACGGCACGGTTTCCATCCATGGTCGTCGCGCCCTCCGTCGGGGCGCTGCTGGGCACGGCGGCCTCGGTTGCCATGGGCCCCACGGTGGCCGCCTTTTTCCTCCTGACCCTGGCCATGATGCTGCTGTTGCGCCTCGGGCGCTGGCAACTGCCGCCAGCCCTGGCCATCGCGCTGCTGGCGTTGGTCCTCCGGCTGCACACCTTCTGGTATCCGCTGGACGTGGCGGGTGCCACCTCGGCGCTCTGGCTGTGTGTCCGCGGGCTCGGTCGGCTGCACCACCGGCTGCGCCTGGACCCCGGGCCGACCCCCGATGCTCCCTGAGCAGCGCTGGGGGGCGGGCGCGCCAGACACAGGGGCCTTGCCCCATGGGCACTATGTGGCTTAGTGTAGAGGCGCGGGTGTGGGCGGACGCCTTCGGCCCGCGGGAGGGATGCCGGCGTGGGAAGGAACAGCCCTGGACAGGAACCGGAAGGCGGCCGCTTCGCCTGGTGGACCCTGTTGCTCGCGCTACCCGCCGTGGCGCTGTGCTGCGGCGGTCCCCTGCTCCTGGCCGCAGGGGGCGCGGCGCTCGCCGCGGCCGCCGCCTGGGTCCGAGGCTACGGCGGGCTCGCGCTGCTGGCGGCGGCAGGCGTGCTTGCCGCCCTCTGGTGGGCGCGGCGGCGCGGTGGCGCGGGGCAGACGCGCCGGTCGCAGATCGCCCCGCACAGGGGTGGTGCGCGATGAAGGCAGGGGGGCGTTCCCGCCGGTGGGCGAGGCTGGTGGGGATCCTCGCGGCGGGTGCCCTGCTGGCCGGCTGCGCGACCGCGGCCGCGCCCACAGCGGCCACGCCACCCACCGCGGCAGCCGTACCGCTGCCGACGGCACCCGCCTTCCAGGTGCGCGATGTCCAGGGGCAGACCGTCGCGGTGCCCGCCGGCAGGCCGGTGGTCCTGCTCTTCGGGGCGGCCAGCGGCTGCGCCAGCTGCGCCGTGAGCGAGCAGCAGATGGCCCAGGTCTACCCGCAGTTCCGGCACCAGGCGGAATTCGTCACCGTGGACGTCACGCCAGGGGACACCAGGGCGGCCGTGCTCAGCTTCGCCCAGCAGCTCGGCGCCTCCTGGCCGGCCGTGCTGGCCCAGGGCACCAACCTCCTGACGCTCTACCACATCACCGCGCTGGACACGATGTATGTCCTCAACTCCCGGGGCCAGATCGTCGCCCACTCGGACGCGGGCCTCTCGCCCGCACAGTTGCGGGCCGCCCTGCAGCGGGCCCTGCAGCCGGCCGGCGGCAGCGGCACGGTGAGCGCCTGATGGCGGCAACGGCCCGCCGGGCGGTGGCGCGATGAACGGCGTGCCGGCCGGACTGCTCTTCGCGGCGGGGGCGGCGGCGGCGTTCAACCCCTGCGGGGTGGCGATGCTGCCCGGCTACCTCGCCTTCCTCCTCGGCCAGGGAACCGGGACGGACCGCCCCCGCCTCTGGAGCGGGGTCTGGGCCGGCCTGATCATGACGGCCGGGTTTCTCACGGTCTTTGCCGTCCTGGGGCTGGTCGGTACGGGGTTGGGCCAGGTGCTGGGCGGATGGCTGCGCTGGGCCACGGTGCTGATCGGCGTGGCGCTGGTGGCGGCGGGCATCTGGCAGGGCCTGGGCCGCACGCTGCCGGGGCTCGTTGGCGCCGAGCGGCTGGCGGGGGCCATCGGCCAGACCGGCCCCGGGCGCGGCTTCGTGGCCGTCTACATCTACGGCCTGGCGTACGCCGTGGCCTCGCTCGGCTGCGCGCTGCCCCTGTTTCTGGCGCTGGTCGCCGGCACGGCCAGCAGCGCCTCGGCGCTCGGGGGCGCGGAGGCGTTCCTCGCCTACGCCGGGGGCATGGGGCTGGTGGCCACGGTCCTGTCCGCGGCGGCCGTCGGGTCGCGCGAGGCGCTGGCGACGCGCTTGGCCGCCTGGATGCCGTTGGTGCAGCGGGCCAGCGCCGTGGTGATGGGCGCCGTCGGTCTCTACCTCGTGTACTACTGGCTGCTCGGCCCCGGCGCGTTGCGGGTGGTGTGAGGGTCCGCCACCCTGGCGTTGGCGGGACGGACTCGGACCGGGCGGGAGTGGGGCAAGGTGGCTGGCGCGGGCACTCCGGCGGAGATCCGGCCGCGACGCCTCGGGCGCGGCGCGCTCCTGGCCGGGGCGGGAGGCATGGGCGCCTCCTGCTGAGCCGGAGCCAGGGCGGCCCGCGTACGGTTCACCGAACAAGGACCGATAGCGCGCAGGCGGCCAGCACCGACCAGACGGCCGCGCAGCCCAGCACCGCCCCACCCGTGGCGCGCAGGTGCCGCGGACGCTCGGGGGGCGGGAGCGCCCGCGGGAAGGCTGCGATCTGGGCGACGCGCGGCCCGAGACCACCGCGGGCCGCACCCATCATCCCAAGCACCGGCGTCCACCCTGCGGAGGCGTGCCCGGGGACGGAGGCCAGCCTGTGCAGGGCCGAAGCCAGGGGCCGCGGTCCGACCTGCTCCATGGCAAAGGCGTCGGCGGCCAGCTCCGTGGCCAGCGCGAAGGCCTGCAGCAGGCGGCGGGCCGGCGCCAGCCAGAGGAACGCGGCGCAGGCGGCCTGTGCCACCCAGAGCCGCAACGGATCGCGGCGGAGCACGTGGTGCCGCTCGTGCGCCAGCACGGCCGCCAGTTCCGCATCCTTCAGATGCTCCACCAGACCGCGCGAGAGCACCACGGTGGGCCGCACAAAGCCGCGTGTCAGCGCCCAGGGCCGCTCGTCGGCCGCCAGGACGAAGCGCCCGCTCCATCCCCGCGGCGTCGCGGCCGCGGGGACCGCGACGGGTACGCAGGCTGTGGGGAAGCGCAGCGCGCCGGCCACCGCCGTGCGCCACCACTGGCGGGCCAGGACCAAACCGACGGCAGCGGCGATGCCGACGCAGGCGCCCGTGCCGAGGCGGAGGCCCCAGCAGGCCACCGCCGCCTGGTGCGCCGTCGCCAGGGTGCGCAGGAGCCAGAAGCAGGGCGGGAGATGGCGCGCGGTCCGTCCCGCGGCGACGCCTCCCGCCAGGGCGATCGTGCTGCCCGCCGCGAGCCAGCGCCACACGGCGTCGGCGCGGCGGCGCATCTCGCGGTAAGCCTCACTGCGGCCCGTCGGCGCCGCCCTCCCCCTGCTCCAGCCATCGGCGCAGCCGGTCCAGGCTGGCGGGGTCCTCCTCGCGCAACACGTCGAGGAATTGGGCGACGGCCAGCGGCCCGAAGTCGCGCACCAGACCCTGAGCCACCTCGCGCGTCACCTGGCCGACAAAGGCCTCGCGGCTGACGCGGGCCCGGTAGCGATACGCGCGGTCGCCTTCGCCGCGGCTGCGCTCGAGGCAGCCCTTGGCCACCAGGTTGTTCATCACCGTCATCACCGCGTTGAACGAAAGGGGGCGCTCGGGAGCGAGCGCCGCGCGCACCTCGGCGATGCTGCGCGGCTCGCCCCGGCCCCAGAAGATCTCCATGACGGCGGCCTCGATGCCGCCGAGCACGCGTTCCATGCCGCGTTCCTTCAGGCGGAAGGCATGCACCGCCGGCCGACCCGCCATCTCCCATCATCCCCCACACCGACCGGCGCTTGCGAGCACCCGGCCCCCTGACTATACTCCAGGGACAGCACTATGCGGCGTAGTGTGGCCGGGGTTGGGCCGCGTGCGCCGGCGGCCTCCCGGTGGCGGGGTTTGCGTGACGGCGGAGTTGCCGGCGATGCAGCCGTGACCGGGCGCCGTCGCCGCGGCGGCCGGCGGGGTGCTGGTCCCCGCACCCGAGGGAAGCGGAGGGGCGTGCGGACCGGCGGCACCGCGGAGGACGACGTCCAGGAGGGCACACGATGGGCAACCGGACGCACCCGGCCGCGCAAGGCGGGCGGGGCCAGGGCTATCGGGGCCGGGCCCGTCGCTCGC
Organism: Bacillota bacterium; assembly: GCA_021791815.1. Classification (GTDB taxonomy): domain Bacteria; phylum Bacillota; class Sulfobacillia; order RBS10-35; family JAJYVN01; genus JAJYVV01. The sequence continues at coordinate 31,939 of JAJYVV010000007.1, forward strand.
GGTCCGCCTGGTGGATCACCGGCACGGCCGTCGCAGCCGTCCTGGTCGCGGGGTGGCTCGGGTTCCGCGGTCATGGCACGGTGCGGGCGACCGGCGTGGTGGGCACAGCGCTCGGGGACACGGCCCCGTCCTTCTCGGTCCCGGACGTTCAGGGTCAAACGGTCACGCTGGCGGCCGGCAGGCCCACCCTGATGTATTTCGTGGCCGCGTGGTGCAGCAGCTGTGCGTACGGCGACACGCAGTTGCGGCAGGTCTACGACCGATACGGCCACGCGGTGCGGCTCATCACCGTCGATGTGGACCCGCAGCAGGACACGCCCCAGATGGTGGCGGCGTTCGCCAAGAATTACGGGGGGCCGTGGCCGGCGGTCCTGGACCAGGGCCAGCGGCTGACGCAGCTCTACCACGTGATCAGCCTGGACTCCAGCTATCTGGTCAATGCGCAGGGCGTCATCGTCTATGCGGCGTCGGCGCCGCTGCCCGCGGCGGCATGGGACCGGCGGCTGCAGCCCCTGGTCTCGCAGGCCCGGAGCGCGTGATCCGGCGCGAGGTGATTCCCGTGCTACGCGGTGAAGGAGGTTGACATGGCAAACCAGAGTGGAGGCTTTCTGGGCCGTCCGCTGACCTTCCGGGCGGTCCGCGAAAGCGGGCTATGCAGCTGACCGACGAGCTGGCTGCTCGGGTTGGCAGCCTTCGGCCTCTGCAACCTGGCCTACGCCGCGCTGTGGATCCCGCGGCGCCTGTCGGGCCGGAAGGGGTCCCCTTCGGATCCCTGAACCGCCTGCACCCGCCGCGGACCTTCGCGTGCGGAGCGAGGTGGGCAGCCACCCGGCGGCGCAGCGAAGCAGGATGAGGGTCGTGCGCACACGGCGGAGGCACGGCCCGCACCACCGCTGGGGCTGTGCCAGGACCTGGGGAGAACGTGAGGGGGCCTCGGTCGGAGCCGGAACCCCCCGGGGCGGTCCCGCGACCGGTCGGGCCCCGCGGGCCGGGGTCCGCGTTGCCGGCCGGGCCGCCCCCGGGCTAGACTGGAGGCGGGTGCCCGCTCATGGCACAGGCGCGGCCGGGGGCCCTGCGCCGCCAGGCGCTCGTCCAAACCTCGCCGGCGGAAATGGATCGGCGCATCGACCTCCGCGTCGACGGCGAGTTCGCCCGCGCGGAGGAACAGGGCGTCTTCCGGGCCCTCCCGGGTCAGGGCCGGCCGCTCGCCTTCCGGCCCGAGGAGGGCCTCGCCACCCTCGACGACAACTGGCTCGCCAACCACTTCCTGAAGAACGCCGGCTACGTGCCCCCCTGGGCGCGCCTGGGACGGGCCCTCGACCGGGCGCGGGCGCGCTCCGCGGCGCTGGAGGCCGCCTGGCGCGACGGCGGCGCGGAGGAGCGAGGCCCTCTGGCCGAGCAGGTGACGGCGGCCTGGGAGGCGGAGAACATCCTGATCCGCCGCTGGAACGCGCAGGTGCCGCATCCGTCGCTCGAACGGTATCCCGCACCGCCCGACGTGCGGTGGCGCCGCTTGCGGGCGAACGCGCGCGCAGGCACGGACCCCGCGTCCGGCGACGGGCGGCGGCCGGGTCCTTGACCCAGGCGGCGGCCGCCGGCGGCCACGGTCCCGGCCCGGGTGCACGAAGGGAAGGTGCCGCCCCTTGGAGCCCGCCATCGACCTCCACTGCCACATCTTCCCCCGGGCATGGCTCGACCTGGTCCGCCGGGACGGGGAGCGCGTCGGGGCCGGCTTCTACCGGCGGCCCGACGGGCGCGAGTTCCTCCGGGCGCCGGGCGACTTCGACTATCCGGTCGGCGAGGAACTCTGGTCGGTGCCGGCGCTCGTGGCGGCCATCGAGCGCCGCAACCTGACGGGCGCCGCCCTGTCCGTCGCCCCGCCCACGCTCTCCTACTGGGCCGACCCCGGCCTGGGCGCGGAACTCTCCGCCGCCATGAACGACAGCCTGGCCGCGGTCGTGCGGGAGCGGCCGGACCGGTTCGTGGCGCTCTGCACCGTCCCCCTTCAGGACATTCCGCGGGCGGCGCGCGAGATGGAACGCGCCCTCGCGCGGCCGGAGTTCCGCGGGGTGATGATCGGGTCGAACCTGGGAGGCCGCAACCTGGACGACCCGTACTTCCTGCCCTTCTGGGAGGCCGCGGACGCGCTGGGCGCGTGCGTCTTCGTGCACCCCTACCAGGTGCTGGGGAGCGAGCGCCTGCAGCGGTACTACCTCTGGAACGTCGTCGGCATGGTCACGGAGACGTGCGTCGCGATCGAGTCGCTGATCTTCGGGGGCGTGTATGCGCGGTTCGGGCGCCTCCGCACCTACTTCGCGCACGCCGGCGGCAGCTTCCCGTGGCTGCGGGGTCGCGCCGAGCACGCCTACCACCGGATCCGCAGCATCCGCTACCCGGTCGACCGCCCGCCGAGCGCGTTCCTGGACCGGGTCCACGTCGACAACATGTGCTTCATCCCGTCCGCGCTCACCTGGCTCGCCGGGCAGCTCGGCAGCGACCACATCGCGGTGGGCAGCGACTACCCGTTCGACATCGGGCCCGACGACCCGACGGCGATCGTGGCGGAGGCCCCGGACCTCGCCGCGGATGCGCGGCGGGACATCCTCTGGGGAACGGCCGCGAAGCTGCTGGGTCTCCGACCCGGCGACCTCGGCACGCCGGGGTGAGAGAGGGCCCGGCGGCCGCCCCCCGAAACGCGCAGGGACAGGAGGGACCCGAAGGGTGAACGACGGGCGGCCGGTCGAGGCGGACCTGGGGCCGGAGGCCATCCGGGGGTTGCGGGTGGCCGTCGTGGCCGCCCGATTCAACGCGGACGTCACGGACGCCCTCGCGGCCGGCGCGGTCGACGCGCTGCGGCGCCAGGGGCTCCAGGACGAGGACGTCCTCGTCTGCCGCGTGCCCGGCGCGTTCGAACTCGCCCCGACCGCTCGGCGCCTGGCGCGGAGCGGTCTGTATGACGCGATCGTCTGCCTCGGGGCCGTCGTGGAGGGGGGGACCGACCACTACCGTTACGTCTGCGACGCCGTGACCGCGGGGCTGACGCGGCTCGCCCAGGACGCGGCGGAGTTCGCTCCCTCGGGCGTGGCGGTGTCGTTCGGCGTGCTGACCACGCGCACCCGCGAGCAGGCGCTGGCCCGGGCCGGCGGGGCCGAGGGCAACAAGGGCGCCGACGCGGCGCTGGCGGCCCTGGAGACCGCCGCGCTCTGGCGGGCGCTGCCCGGCGGATAGGGCGCGACCGCCTCAGCCGGTGTTGCGGAGGCCGTGGGCGATGCCGTTGAGCGTGCGGAGCACGGCGATCAGGTAGCGGCTGCGCTCGGGCTCCGCGAGGTCTCCCCGGCGCAGGCGCCGCAGCAGCGCCAGCTGCAGGTGCGAGAGCGGGTCGACGTAGGGGTTGCGCAGCGCCACGCTGAGCTGCAGCGCGGGCTGCTCGTCGAGCAGGCGCGCGTTGCCCTGCACGGCCAGGACGGCGTCCCGGGTTCGCTCGTACTCCGCGAGGATGCGCGCGAAGATCGCGGGGGCCTCGGGCACCGACTCGGCGGCCAGGTCCGCGTAGGCGCGCGCGATCGCCATGTCCGCCTTGACCAGGGCCATGGCGCAGTTGTCGATCACGGTGCGGAAGAACGGCCACCCCCCGTACATCGCCCGGAGGAGGTCCGCCTCGCCCAGGGCGCGCAGGGCGCTGCCCACCCCGTACCACCCCGGGATCAGGTGGCGGCTCTGCGTCCAGGCGAAGACCCACGGGATGGCGCGCAGGTCGTCGATCCGCTGCCCCGGCCGCCGCCGGGCGGGCCGGGACCCGATGTTGAGGTTGGCGATCTCCTCGATCGGCGTCGCGGCGTAGAAGTAGGGGACGAAGCCGGGCTGCTCGACGAGTTCGCGGTAGGCGGCGTGGGCCAGGTCCGCGGCGCGGTCCATGGCGCGCGTCCAGGCCTCGGGCACCGCGGCGCGCGCATCCTGGGCCCCGGGCACGCCGCCCGCCGTGCACGCGTCCAGCACCGCCACCAGCACCTGCTCCAGGGTGCGCTCCGCGATCTCGGCCGGCAGGAAGCGGTGGCTCATGACCTCCCCCTGCTGCGTGATGCGGATGCGGCCGCCAGCGGTCTCCGGCGGCTGGGCGCGGATGGCGCTGACCAGCGGGCCGCCCCCGCGGCCCAGCGTGCCGCCGCGCCCATGGAAGAAGGTCAGCTCGATCCCGGCCGCCGCCGCGACCAGCCCCATCTCCCGTTGCGCGCGGTAGAGGGCCCAGTTGGCCGTGAGGTAACCCCCGTCCTTGGTGCTGTCCGAGTACCCGAGCATGACCTCCTGGCGGCGGCCGCGGGCCCGGAGCTGTGGGACGTAGAGCGGATGCTCCAAGAGGCGCCGGAGCAGCGCGGCGGCCCCGCGGAGGTCGTCGATGGTCTCGACGAGCGGCGCGATGTCGAGACGGCTCTCGTACGTGCCGTCCGGCCGCCAGCCCGCGAGACCCGCCACCTGGGCCAGCAGGAGGACCTCGAGCACGTCCTCGATCCCGTGCGTCATGCTGATGACGTAGGGGCCGATCGCGCCCGGGCCGAGGGCGCGGAGCGCCCAGGCCACCACGCGGAAGGTCTCCAGGACCTCCCGGGCCACGGGCGAGAGCCCCGGCGCGGCGCCCGCGGCCAGAGCGCCGGGGGCCAGGGCCCGGCCCAAGGCCTCGACCTGGGCCTCGGGGGCAAGGGCCGCGTAGTCGGCGCAGAGCCCGGCGGCGGCCAGGATGTCGGCGCAGGCCTGGGCATGCCGCGCGGAGTGCTCGCGGACGTCCATCGGCGCCAGGTGGAAGCCGAACAGGCGCACCCGGCGGATGAGCGGGTCGAGGCAGGAGGCCGCGAGCCGTTCGCCGCGCGCCTCGCGCAGGCTCCGTGCCATGACCTCCAGGTCGCCGAGCAGCTGCTCCGCCGTGGCATAGCCGGGGTCGCGGCCTGCGGCGGCCGGGCCCGCCTGCGCCGCCGCGGCCTCCCCCTCCCAGCCCCCGTCGCGCGGGGGGGCGTCGGCCCCTGCGGGCGCCGCCGCCGGTTCCGCCTGCCCCAACGCCTCCTCCACGTCGCGCAGCGACAACTCGAGCCGCCGGTACATGAAGAACAGCTTGCGCCGATAGGGCTCCTGGCGGTTGCGCCCCGCCATGAAGGCCCGCCACGACGGCATCTCCGCCTCGTCGCGGGCGATGGAGGCGTGGAGGGCGGGACCCGCTGCCACCAGGGACGTCGTCGAGCTGAGCTGCCGGGCCACGCCCGCGACCGCCCGCAGATACTTGCCCAGCACCAGCTGCTTCTGCAGCAGCAAGGCGCGGCGCGTCACGTCCGCCGTCACGGACGGGTTGCCGTCCCGATCGCCGCCCACCCACGTCCCGAAGCGCAGCACGGGCCCCACGGGCGGCGGCGCCTCCGGGTACACGGCGGCCGCCGCCTCTTCCAGCGCCTCGCAGGCCCTGGGCAGCGCGTCGAACAGGATGTCGTCGAAGTAGACGAGGTTGTTCTTCACCTCGTCGATCACCGTGGGCGGGGACGTGCGCAGCTCATCCGTCTGCCAGAGCGCGGTGATCTCCGCGAGCAGCCCCCGGCGCAGGGCCTCGGCCTCGCGCGGCGTCAGGCGCTCCCGGTCGCGGCGCGCCAAGGCGGCGTGCAGCGCCTGATACTTCTCCAGGACGGTGCGGCGGACGTTCTCGGTCGGGTGGGCGGTGCTCACCAGTTCGACCCGCACGCGGTCCAGGAGGGACGCGGCGGCCGCCGCGTCCCATCCCCGCGCGCGCAGGGCGGGGGCGAAGGCTGCGAAGGAATCCTCCTGCGGGCCTTCGTCCGCCGGCCGCAGCTCGTGGTCGCGGCGGCGCCGGATGCGGTGGTGCTGTTCCGCGATGTTCACCAGCTGAAAGTAGGTGGCGAAGGCCCGCGCGATCGCCGACGCCCGATCGAGGTCGAGCGACTCCAGGCGGCGGCGCAGGGCCAGCGCGACCTCGGGGCGCTGCCCGGAGCGCAGGGCCTTGCACTCCCGCCGGATCGCCTCCACCTCGGCGAAGAGGGCCGGCCCGTGCTGCTCGCGGAGCACCAGCCCGAGCATCCCCCCGAGCAGGCGGATGTCGGCGCGAAGGGGGCCCGGCGGGCGGAGGGGCGGAGGGGCCCCCGCCATGCCTCGCCGTCCCGACCCGGACGGGGGCCGTTCGCCCAAGGCGGCGCCGCTCAATCCCGCGCGCCCTCCCCCGCCGCCCCGCCCGGCGCCCCGCCCCTTCCGCACGGCGCCAGCCGCGACGCGCCCGCGGCCGCCCGGACGCGCGCGTACTGGAACGGGGCCCAGCCCTCCACCGCATACGCCTCCCGCAGGGCCGCCAGGAAGTCCTCCTCGGCCAGGGTCTCCATCAGCACGATCGCGCTGCCGCCGAACCCGGCGCCCGTCAGCCGTGCGCCGACCACGCCGTCGGTGGCCTGCGCCACGGCGACGATCCGGTCGAGCGCGGGGTGGCTGACCTCGTAGTCGTCGGCGAGCGACCGGTGCGACGCATACAGGGCCTGCCCCACGACCGCCCACTCGCCGCGGCCGGCGGCCTCCACGACGTCCAGGACACGGCCGTTCTCGCGGACGATGTGGCGGGCCCGCAGCCGCAGCACGGGGTCCTGCAGGCGCTCCACGTCCGCCGCCGCCGCCTCGCGCAGGGACCGCACGCCCAGGGCGGCCGCCGCGGCCGCCGCCTCTTCGAATCGCCGCTGATACCCGCCGCCGGTCACCTGGCGGGATGCGCGGCTGTCGACCACGCCGAGGACGACGCCCGCCTCCTCCGGCCGCCACGGGACGGGCACCACGGTCCGGTCGCGGCTGTCGAGCAGCAGGGCCCTCCCCGCCTGCCCGAGGGCCGAGGCGAACTGGTCCATGATCCCGGTGCTGACGCCGGCGAAGGTGTTCTCCGCGGCCTGGCCGACGAGGGCGATCTCCTGCGGCGTGCGGCCGAGGCCGCAGACGTCGTTGACGGCCGACCCGACCGCCACCTCCAGGGCCGCGGACGAGGACAGCCCGGCCCCGGCGGGCAGGTCGGCCGTGACGAACAGGTCGAGGCCCGCCGGGGGGCGCAGGCCCGCGACGACGCCGGCCAGGTAGTTGAACCAGTGCCCGCGCGGCCCCGGCCGGAGTCCGTCCAGGTCGGCCTCCTCCGTCCCGGGCATGGCCGCGCTGCAGGCCCGCAGGCGCCGGTCCGCGCGCCGCCGCACGGCGACCACCACGTGCCGGTCGATGGCGATGGGCAGGCTCAGGCCCAGTTGGTAGTCGGTGTGCTCGCCGATGACGTTCACGCGCCCAGGGGCCGCCCACGCAACCTCCGGCTCGCCGCCGAACCGGTCGGCAAACCCATCGCGGGCAGCCCGCGCCGCCTCGCCGCCCGTCACATCGCCACTCCCCTCAGGGCCGCCGCCATGGACTCCGGCGTCGCGTCCTGCAGGTATGCGCCCGCACCCGACTCCGAGCCGGCCAGATACTTGAGGCGGCCCGCGGCCCGTTCGACCGGCTGGAACGCCACCCGCAGGTGCCAGATGTCGCCTTCCGGGATCGCGTGCGGGGCCCCGAACACGCACATCATGTACGGGAGCGGGTGCCCGTGCAGCCCATCGTAGCGGGCGACCGTCCGCCGCAGCAGGCGGGCGAACGCGGCGCGCTCCTGCGCCGCGAGGTCCGGGAGCGAGCCCACGTGGCGGCGGGGCAGCAGGTGCACCTCGAACGGGAAGTGGGGGGCGAAGGGCACCAGGGCGACCCAGCCCGCCTCCCGGTCGACGATGCGCGCGCCGGCCCGCTCCTCGCCCTGAAGCACCGCGCACTGGAGGCACTCGCCCTCCTCGCGGCGGTGCTCGCGCACGTGCGCGAGCTCCCGGGCCACCCGGGGAGGGACGAACGGGTAGCCATAGATCTGGCCGTGCGGGTGGTCGATCGTCTGGCCCACGTCGCGGCCCCGGTTCTCGAACACGAAGACGTAGTCCACGGCGGGGTCGGCCGCCAGGGCCGCCGTGCGCTCCGCCCAGACGTCCACGAGCAGTCGGACCCCCGGCTCCGGGATGGTGGCCAGGTGGACGTCGTGGCGCGGCGAGTAGAGGACGATCTCCGCACGGCCCAGGCCCGGCGCGGTCCGCTGGCCGGGGACGGCCGGACCGCCCCCCTCGGGCGCGGCCGGCCCGCCGAACGAGGGAAAGCGGTTCTCGAAGACCGCCACCTCGTAATCCCCACGCGGCGCCTCGCTGCCGTCGATCGCCGCCGGACCCGCGCCTGCCGGCGCCGGGCAGAAGGGGCAGAAGGCCTGGGCATCGGTCACCGGACGCCCCAGGCGCCGGGCCGATATGGTGATCCACTCCCGCCCGAAGGGGTCGAAGCGCAGCTCGCTCAACGGCCGGTATCCCCAGCCCGGGCGGCGGCCGCCGCAGCCGCGCCGGCCGCCTGGAGGGCGGTCCAGGCGTCGCGGACGATGGTCGCGAGGTCCGAGCGCCGGGGCCTCCAGCCGAGGACGCGCTGCGCCCGCCCCGGGTCCGCGACGAGGGCCGGGGGGTCCCCCGCCCGGCGCGGGGCCATCTCGCGGGGCACCGGCCGGCCCACCGCGGCCTCGACGGCGGCGACGACCTGGGCCACGGAGTAGCCGACGCCGGTCCCGAGGTTGAACGGGCCGCCGGCGCCGCCCGCGCGCAGGTGCCGCAGCGCCGCCAGGTGGCCCTCCGCCAGGTCCGCGACATGGACGTAGTCGCGGACCGCCGTGCCGTCCGGCGTCGGGTAGTCGCTGCCGAAGACCCGCAGCGGCGCACCGCCGGCCGCCGCGGCGAGCACGTTGGGGATCAGGTGCGTCTCCGGCACCTTCGGCTCCCAGGGCCCATCCGCCCCGGCGGCGTTGAAGTAGCGGAGGGCCACCCAGGGGAGCCCGTGCGCCAGGCCGGTCCAGTGGAGGATGCGCTCGAAGTGGGCCTTGGTCTCGCCGTACGGGTTCACCGGCCGCAGGTGCGCCTCCTCGGCGACGGGCACCGCCTCCGGCACCCCATACACCGCCGCGGACGAGGAGAACACGAAGGGCGGGCACCCGGCGGCCACGACCTGTTCGAGGAGGACCAGGGGCTCCCGCACGTTGTGCCGGAAGTACGCGAGGGGCTGCTGCATCGACTCGCCCACGCGGCTGTCGGCCGCGAAGTGGAACACGGCCTCGATGCGCCAGCGGGAGAAGACCTCCCGCAGCGCGACCGCGTCCCCGACCTCGGCGCGCACCAGGGTGACGCCGGCCGGGAGGGTCCGGCCACTGCTGGTGCTGAGGTTGTCGAGCACGACCACCGCGAGGCCGGCGGCCGCCAGGCGCTGCACCACGGGCCCGGCCACGTAGCCGGCCCCGCCGGTGACCAGCACCGCGGACGCCGGACGGACCCCGCCGGCCCCCGTCCCGGCCGCCCCGCCGCCGTCGCTCCAGAAGTAGCGGACCTCGCGCCCGTCGGGGCGCCGCTCCACCTGCTCGCGCACCGCTCCCGCCGCCCCCTTCGGACCCCCGCCGCGGCCGTCCACGGGCATGGCTGCGGCGGGCCCCGAGACCCCCGGCGCCCGCGTCCCGGACGGCACTTGGAGGCCGGACGGCCGTTTTCCTGCCGCGCGGCGCCCGAGTGGACGCGCGCTCGCGGCACCATCCCGCGAAGGCCGCCGGCGGGCCGGCCCAGGAGGGCGGACCCGGGCCCCTGCGCTCACTGGGCCTTCGGCAGCGGCCGGCCGCAGGAGGCGCAGAAGTGCCAGTCGTCGTGCGCCCCGGTCCCGCACCAGGGACAGAACGCCGACCCGGACGCCGCGTGCCGGCGCCGCCCGCCGCGCGCCGGAGCGGCCGACGCCTCCGGGCGCTGCCGCGGCCGGCCGGCCGGCACGCGGAACTCCGTTCCCCGCGGTCCGTGGCTCGTGGTCGACAGCTGCCCGTCGCGCGTGAACTGCTGGATGAAGTAGTACAGGCGCTCCGGCTTCTCGTTCATCTCCTCGGCGACGGACTTGACGCTGGCCACGAAGCGTCCCCCGCCAGCCCGCACCCGGCGCTGCAACTCGTCGAGAATGTCCTGGCGCTCCAATGCCCCAAGTCCCCTTCCACCCTGCGGCGGCCCGGCCCTGGCCGGCTGCCGAATTCAGTATAGCAGCATCAGGAAGATTCTCCAGATTTGCAATCCGCCATGCGCGCGGTTCTTGGCGCGCGGATTCGCACCGGCGCGCGGCACGGTCCGAACAGGCGCCCACAAGGCACAGGAACAGCATGACGGACCGCGGATCACTGGCCGAACGGCGGCGTTCCGTGGCGAATCAGAGTTCTTCAAGGGGGCGGGGTTGCCGCGCGGTCTTCCGCGCCGGCCGCCGGGTCGGCGAAAGTCTCACGGCCGATCGGTGCGCTTCCGGGAAACCCGCCCGCGACGGCGACGCCCGGGATCCACGGAGATGGAACACCCGGTGCACCGCGATGGCGGGTCGCAAGGGAGCGGCCATCCGCCGCGGGCCGGGGGGCGACCGCCCACGGCGGTGTGGTCCGCGTGGAGCCGCCGACCATGAGCCGGGGCCCCGCGGCGCAAGACACCCGACGTGGCGCCCGCGACATCCACGAAAGCCGAAAACGGTGCTCGCCAGGACGGCCACCCGCACCTGGCGGCCCACCGGTAGGTCCGCGTTGCATTCGATGCCTCCGGTGTCCCGCACCCTCCGGGCCGACGAACTCGCGCAAGGGGAAGTCCGCAAGGCGACCGCGCGTCGCGCGAGCGGATTGCCGGCGCGAGGCGGGGGAACGGCACGCTTCCGCGTGGGGGAAGCGACGCGGTCGCTCATGGGGTGAGGGCACCGTCCTGCGGCATCGTGACCCCGGCCGCGGCGGACGGGGACAGGGCGGAACCGCGTCCGCGGGGCGAAGGCGACGGAGGCCGCGCGGCGCTTGCCGCAGGGCGGCCCCGGACCTGCGGCCGGCGTCCCCGTCCAGCCTCATGCTTCCGTGCTTGTGACCTCGAGCGTGTAGCCCGAGGCGGCGAGCACCGCCTGGCGCCAGCGCTCGATGTCCTGCGGAGGGGCCGGGGCCCCCGGCGCGAGCCGGACGCGGACGCGCTCTTCGCCCGCGTGGATGCCCGGGCCCTTGACGATCGGGCAGCCCACCGTCGTGCGGACGAGGTCGGCCAGCGCCTGCTGCTGGGGGTGGCGCGCCACGGCGATCGGCCAGCCGAGCTCGGCCTGGAGGCGGTCGAGGGTCGGGCGATGGCGGCGGCCGACGGCCGGCGTCAGGAAGGCGACCTCGATCACGGCCCCGCGCCGGCCCAGGCGGTGGACCAGGGCGCCATCCGCCTCGAGCGCGGCGCGGACGGCGGCGCAGGCGGCGTTGATCTCGGAGCGGGACGGGGGCGCGGCGCCCGAGGCCGGCGCCGACCCATCGCCGAGCGGGGTGCCGGTATCGGCCCGGAGGAGGGAGAGCGCATACCCGGTCTCCGCGTGGTAGGCCTCCTGCGCGCCGACCACCGCGGCGGGGTCCGCGTCGCCGGCGACCCGGACCGCCACCACGCCGCGGTCGGGGTGCAGGCCAGGCCGGCCCTGGACGGCCAGACCTTCCGGCACGTGCCGCAGCGCCGCCGCCTGCAGCGCCTCCAGGTCGGGCTGGGGGCGAACGTCGACCTGCCAGCCCGTCTCGGCCCCCAGGGCGGCGATCCGTTCGGCATGGCGCACGCGCGCCACGTCGGGGAAATGGAAGCGCAGTTCCACGCGCCGCTCGGCGACGTGCAGCCCGGCCCGGGCCAGCGTCGGCTCCGCGGCGAAGGCGGACGCCAGCAGGGCACGCACGCGGTCCTCGGAGGCGGGGCCGGCGGTCCCCGCGCCGTCCGGGACCCCACCGCCGGCGCGCAGGCGGTGCAGCCCCGGGCGGTGGTCGTCGGGCTCCCACGGTGAGCCCTCGGCGCGCAGCGCGGCCAGCACCTTCGCCACGCCGGCGGCGGTCGCCGCCCCGTAGTGGCGGTCGGCGAGTTCGATCGCGCTCCAGGCGCGGTGGGCTCCGGGACCGCGCACGAGGGCGGCGAGCGTCTCCCCGGTCGGGTCGGGGCGCGAGAGGAGGGCCACGCGGCGGCGGCCGCGGCCCGCGACGTCGACGCTGTCGCCGTTGGCCGGCAGCCGGCAGTCCAGGCCGAGCGCGGCGATCTTCTCGGCGAGCGCGGGGCGGGCGTCCGCGTCGCCGTGCACCAGAACGGTGACACCGGGGCGCAGGCGCTCCGCCAGGGAGGCGAGCTCGTCGCCGTCCGCGTGCGCCGAGAGGTTGTACCGGGCGACCTCGCAGGCCACGGCGACCTCGGATTCTCCGAGGGGCACCACGCGCGGCTCTTCTCGGCCGGGCGGCCGTTGGGCCAGGTCCAGGAGCCGCCGGCCCGGCGCCTCCTCGTCCTGGTAGCCGGTGATGAGAATGGCGTGGCGGGGGTCGGCGGCGAGCCGCGCGGCGTAGAAGGCGGACGGCCCGCCCGTGAGCATCCCCGAACTGGCGACGATCACGGCAGGCGGGCCGGCGAGCAGCGCGGCCCGGTCCTCCGGCTTCCGCACGGGCTGCGTCGAGCCGCGGAAGAACGGGCTGCCCTCGCGTTCCAGCAGGCGGCGCAGGGCGACAGACCCAGCCGCCCCGTGGGCGGTATAGACGCCGCAGACGGCGCGGACGAGGCCGTCCACCCACACCGGCGTTTCGTCGGGCAGCAGCCCGCGACGCCGCGCGTCGGAGAGGATGAGCAGGACCTCCTGGGCTCGCCCGAGGGCGAAGGCCGGGATGAGGCAGTGGCCGCCGCGGGCGACGACGGCCCGGACCTGGGCGACCAGTCGGGATTCCTCCGCGGCGCGGTCGCTGTGGAGGCGGTTGCCGTACGTGCTCTCGAGGACCAGGGCGGCGACCCGGCGGCGGGGCGGCACCGCCGTGCCGACGGTGCGCTGGCGGGCGAAGGACACGTCCCCGCTGACGACGACGGTGCCGTCGGGGGTGTCGAGCAGGACCATGGCGGCGCCCAGGACGTGGCCGGCCGGGAAGAGGGTGACCTCCCAGCCGGCGTCCCCGGCGGCCGGAGGCAGACAGGGCAGGGGCTGCAGGAGGGGCAGGGGCCGCACGCGGTCCAGCAGGCGGGCGACGGCCGCCTCGCCGTACGCGGGCAGGTCGCCGCCCTCCGCCAGTCGTGCCTCGGCGATGCGCACCGCGTCCTGCAGCATGACGGACATCAGCGCGGCGGTCGGCGGGCTGGCGATGATCGGAGCGGAGGGGAAGGCCCCGGCCACCAGGGGCAGCGCCCCGATGTGGTCGGCGTGGGCATGGCTCACGATGACCGCGTCGATCCCGCCCAGGTCCTGCAGGCGGGCGAGGTCGGGCAGGGGATCCGGCGCGCCGGGGCGGATCCCGGCGTCGACCAGCACGCGGCGTCCGGCGGCCTCCACGACCACGCAACTCGCGCCCACTTCGGACGCGCCGCCGAGGAGATGGAGGCGCAAGCCCGGAGGCCCTCCCTTCATCCCGAGCCGGCACGCGTGGCGGCTTCGACGGGCGGCCGCCTTCGCCTCCACGCGCGGGGACGCCTCCGGCGAGGGCGTGCCGGCCCGGAGCGGAAGCCCCGGCCGTCCGCGCGGAGGTTGGGAACGGAGGTGCCGCCGACCGCCGCGGACCCGCTTGGCATCCTTCCAGCCGCGCAGTGCGGACGAAGGCCAGGGCCGCGAACAGCGTGGGGCCACCGCCCCGCCCACACCGGCGGAAGCGAGGGATCGAACCAGCCCGACACCGGGGGGCGAGCGCCACGGCCCGCTTGTTCAAGGAGTTGGGACCTACATTCCGCACATCTGGGAGGCGACTTCCCTCGAATTTCGCCGGGCGGAACCCGCGGTTCCTTCGTGCCGTTGGCCGATCGCTCATCCCCCCTCCCGCGGGCAGGCGACGGCGCCGCGCCGTCCCCCCGGGTCCGCGGAATAGGAGCTCGCCGGAGGTAGTCAGGGCCTCAGCGGCGTCGACCCGCCACGCCCCAAGTGGATGGCGTGCGCCCAGGTCGCTGCAGCGCTCGGGGAGTCCGCGTCGCCCCTGGACGGGGCGGCCCTGTGGGCGCCCGCCCGGCTCACTCGGCCAGGAGCGCTTCGGCACGCGCGGCAGGGCGGTGCATGCCGTTGGCCTGCGCGATTTCTCGAATCTCGGCCAGTGTCTCCCGGCGGGCCGTCCGGTCGCCGAGGCTGTGCAGCGCGCCTGCTGACGCCTCCAGGAAGATCAACCGGGGCACAGGTCCAAGCGCGCCACCATCGCCGGCGAGAAGCTCACGGCCCTGGGCGGTCAGCCTTTCGGCCCACCGAAGGTTGAGCCGGTTGCCGCGCGCGACGGCAGCCTGCATCGCGAGGGGATAGCTGAGAAGCAGTTCGAGCCCGCCGTCACCGGGACGGCAGTGGCCGCGGTCGACATGCTCCTCAATCTTGGCAATGTGCCACCGCACTTCCGCGATCGAGGGGCGGCGCCGCGCGAGCAACCCTCCGAGGTGGGCCCGGTGGCCGGCGATGGGTATTCCGGATGCCACCCTGGGCGGAAGTTCGGCCGCGGCCGCCAGCACGTCCGTAGCGGCCTGCCAGTGCGGGACCCCGAGTCCGAGGACGAGGTAGGCCTGGGAGCGCGCGATCGCGGCCCGGGCCAGGGCAAAGGTCCGGTCCTGGCCGCCGAGGGCCTCCAGCCCGAGCTGCTGGGCGCACAGCGCGCACCACAGCGCGTCCGCAGCCTCGCCGACCAGCACCTGCGCGTATGATCGCAACAGCAGGGCCTCGACCTGCAAGAGCGCGCTGGCGCGAAGGGTGGACGACAGTTCGATGGCGAGTCCCGCCGCCCCCGTGGGAATCTCTGTGAGAGCGGTGACGTTGCCGCCGGCGCCCGGCGTGTGCGAGAACTGGCGCTCGTACGCCAGGCGCAGCTCGCGGAGCCGCTCCTCGGCCCCTCCTACCGCCGGGCGCCCCCCGGGGGGTGCGGGCGCACGCAGGAGGCCCCCCAACCACCGGGCGCTGCTGGCGGCCATCCCGAGGGCAGGGAGGCGCTCGACGAGACTCCGCCCAATCTTGCGCCGTCCGCTGATCAGTTCGCTGAGGTAGCTTCGCGTGATGCCCAAGGCGACCGCGGCTCTGCCCTGGCTTCCTGCCGTCCGGACGGCGGACGCCAGGCATGCGCGGAGGACCTCCTGGGTCAAGGTGGTTGCGGCAGAGGTCGACCGCAGGAGGCCCGTGGGCGGAGGTGGGCAGAGGGACTCGGAACCGACCATGGCGACCTCCCCGGGGCGAGGATGGCACGGCCCCGACGGGCAGCGGGCCAGTGGGGGACACGGACCTTTGGCCCTGCCCGCGTCCGGACTTCGGAGCACCCAGATCGAGGAAGCGCCGGAACCCAAGCGGTCCCTTCCTGCCTACGGCAATACCCGAGTGCGTGGGGCCTTTCGTGCACGGCGTCGGTTCGGCGCCGGGGTGGGCGCCCCCTTCGCCTTGGGGGGTCGTCGCCCGCACGAGTCGCCGACAAGGTCTTCCGGCAGGCCCGCGAGCCCCGGCGCCTCGGCGCCCGGGTCAAAACGTGGCACCGGACCCCGGCGCCCGTGCGCCAAGCGGCGCCCCGACCCGCGCCGTCCGGTGTGACATCTTTTCGTTACCCATAAACCATCCAGGACGCGAGCGCAGCGACGGGGCAGCCATGGCTCGGGAGTGGTGCGGCGCAGTGCACGCCGAGGCCGTGGGTGCCTGCGGACGGATGTGCCGGGGCGTCAGAAGCTGGGCGTGGCCGGTGCGGAAGCGACGGAGTAGGTCGGAGGACGGTCAAGGCTCCGGCGGGGGG
>JAJYVV010000125.1 GCA_021791815.1 Bacillota bacterium
GGGCGGCGCGGGGCCGGCCACGGGGCCCGCTCCCGCGCGGGCGCCCGCCGTGGGGGTGCGCGGTGATGCCCGGCGACGCGGATCTCGACTTCGATCTCGTCGCGGCGGCGATCCGAGCCGACGCCCGAGACGCGGCGACGTTCCTGGAGGTGCTGGCCGGCAAGCTCGATGCGGCGCTGCCCGGCGCCGTCCGGACCCGGAGGGCCGGCGGGCTGTTCGCCCGCCAGCACCCCGTGGCCGAAATCGCCATCGACTTGGGGGACTGGCACTTCCGCGTGGAGGCCGAGCCTGGAGGTTCGGTGCGGGGCGAGCGCGCCCACACGGTCCGGGGCATCGCCCTGAGTTCGGAGCGCCTGCCCCTGACCGAGTGGGTCGAGGCCCTCCTGGAGGCGCTGCGGGGACACGCCGGGCAGAGCGCGGACGCCGCGGAGTCGCTGCGCCGCTTGCTCTGAAGCGGCCGTCGGGGGGTGCGGCGGCCGCACCCCCCGACGGCCGCAGCGTACCTCAGTGGGCGCGCACGACCGGGCCGCCCGTGCCCGGGGCCGCCGCCACCGCGCCCGCGACGAGTTGCTCCGCCTCGCCGTCGGCCGGGAACCGCCCGAGGCTGCGCTTGCTGAACAGCAGCCTACCGTCGACCGTGATCTCGAACGGCCCTCCGATCGAGGGCAAAAGCTCCAGGGACGCGATGTCCCGCTTGTGCTGGGACAGCAGCCGCTCCGCCAGACCGGCGGCGCGAGGCAGGTAGCCTCACGACGTGCAGTACTCGATGGAGACGCGGATGCCGGATGCCATCGTCCCATCCCTCCCGCCAAAGCGCGTTCCGGTGTCCATTATCCCACGGACAGGCGGCGGCCGACCAGGGGGAGCGGCGGGGCCGCGCGGGGGGCGAACATGCCCGTCACCGCCGCGGCGTAGGCGCCGGGCGGCAGGCCGGCGGTCGCCAGGGCCTCCGCGCACGTCGCCGCCGGCACCGGCAGGACGGCACGGGAAGGGAGGGGGGCCGTGCCCCACTGGGTCAACGCCACGCTCATGTCCGCGCCGGCGTCGGCGAAGTAGGCCTGCCCTTGGTCCCCGTATTCCCTGTAGACGTCGAGCTGGAAGGGGAAGAGGCGGGCCGCGTATCCGTAGTCCGTGCGCGCCTCGGCGGCGTAGCCCAGCGCGGCCAGGGCGCCCGCCAACAGGTCGGCGTCCCATGGGCTGCCGGGGAAGTCGGCGAGCGCCGCCTGCTGCGCGCAGGCGGCCGCGGGCGTGGTCCCGTCGCGCCGGAGCAGGCTGGCGACGGCCGCCCAGGCGTCGCCGTCCATGGGGTCCAGGCGCAGCGCGGATCCCAGGTCGCCCGTCGCGGCCCGGACGTGGGCGGCGGCCTGGTCGGGCGCCGCGGAGTAGGCGAGCTGCACCTGCGCGTCGCCCAGGGCGGCCAGGTCCCGTTCGGACGAGGGGTCGGCCGCCGCGGCCTCCTGGAGCAGCGGGAGCCCCGCCGCCGGCCGGCCGGCCGCCACCTGCGACCACCCCGCCGCGAAGGCCTGCTCGGGGGCCCATGCCTGCCACAGGGCGGCCGCCGCGAAGAGCCCGCCCGCGGCGAGGCCCAGCCCGAGGAGGCGGCGCAGCCCCGACCAGCGGACCGGGCCGGCGCCGCCCGCGGCCCCGCAGAGCGCGGCCATGGCCAGCAGCCCCAGCCCCTCGACCGGGAGCAGGTACGCCGTGACCTCGAACAGCCCCTGGACCCCCACGCCCGCGAGACAGCCGAGAAGCGCCGCCGCGGCCGCGCGCCGGTCCGGCTCCTGGTGGCGCAGGGAGCGCCCCACCGCCCAGAGGCCGGCCCCGATCCCCAGGACGAGAAGGCCGGCGCCGAGCGCGCCCGTCGCGGCGAGCCACTGCAGCGGATCGTCGTCGGCGCTGCCCGGCACGTCGATGAGGACGTAGGTGCCGGTCCCGCCCGGGGGCTCATGCGCCCCATACAGCGCGTCCAGGCCGCCCGGGCCGACGCCGCGCAGGGGGCGGGTGTCATAGACCGCCAGCACGTCCCGCCACGTGAAGACGCGGCTGCGGACGTCCCCGCCCGCCTGCACGCTGATGGAGTGGACGCGGAAGAGCACGCCGGGCACCTTGTACGCCACGGCGCCCACGGCCAGGGCCACCGCCGCGAGGGCGGCGAGCCCGCGCAGGCGGCGGCCCGGCGGAAGGAGGGCGGCGGCGAGCGCCGCCGCCACCGCCAACCCGAGGTAGGCCCCGCGCGAGAACGTCAGGGGCAGGGCCGCGGCGAGCGGCAGGAGCCCGAGCCAGCCCAGCAGGCGCAGGGCCAGAGGGCGCGCCCCCACCGCCAGGCCCGCGGCGCCGCCGATCCCGAGCAGCAGCGCCGCGGCCAGTTCGTTCGGGTTGTGCAGCGTGGCGGTGATGCGGACGGGGATGGCGGCGGCGAACGCCGGACCCGTCCAGGCTTCGGGCGTGGGCTGCCCGGCCGCGAATTGGCGGAGGCCCGCCAGGGCGAGCCAGACCCCGAGGCCGGCCAGCGCCGCCAGGGCGGCGGCGAATCCGCCGTGCCGCCCGACGGCCGCGACCAGGGCCGCGAAGAGCAGCACCATGCCGGCGGCCACCGCCAGGTCGTACCGCGCGTCGTGCGGATACACGGCGTGGCGCGTGGCGAGGGCCAGGGCCAGCAGCGGCAGGCCCACGGCCAGGGCGGGACCGACGCCGGGCGCGGCCGCGCGCCGGAAGAAGACGTGCCACAGGCCGGCCGCGCTGCCCAGCAGGGCCATGGCGGCCACGATGTGGCTCGCGCTGAAGAAGCCGTTGGTGGAGGCCACCGCGGAGAACAGAGAGAGGGGCGCCACGAGGGGCCCCCGCCGCAGGAGCCAGGCGATCAGGACGACGGCGGCCGCGAACAGCAGTCCGCGGCCCGCGAGGTCCACGGCGCGCACGCCGGCCCCCGGACGTTGGCCTGGGGGGGACGCGGGCGGGTCTGGGACGGCGTCGGATCGCGCCGGCAGATCCGCGCCCCGGCGGCTCCGGCGCGGCGGAAGGACGGGCGCCGGCCGCGTCGGGCCCGCGGGCCTCGCGCCGCGGGGGGCCACCCCGTCGCCGGGTGGCTCCGGGTCTTCGCCTGGCAGGAGGTCTCATCCCCCTTCGTCCCGCGCCCCCGTCCGGCCCCGCACTTCGACGTCCGTCGGCCCCGCCCCCTGCGGCCCGGTGGAGCCCTCGCCTGGGGATCCGCTCCGGCCCCACGTCGACGTCAGAGTCGTGGGGGAGGCGAGCGGCGGCGGCGGGGTGGCCGGCGCGTCATGGCGTGACCGGTGCCGTGGGCGGCGCGGTACGACCGGCGGGCAGGGGGAAGTGACCGCGGCGGCGCGCGGGGGCGGGGCGGAGCGGGGCAGGGACGGTCAGAGGCCGAGGACCATGACGACCGCCGCGGGATGCAGGTGCCGGAGCGCGGCGGCGATGTTGGGGATGTGCAGCCGGCCCAGGCCGCTGAAGCCGTTGCGCAGCGCGGCCATGGGCCGGAGGCCGGCGCCACGGTGGGCCTGGGACTCGTCCGGAAGCTGCGGTCGCGCACCCAGTGCAGGCTCGGCCCTGGTAGCGGCGCGGCCTCGTGGACGTCGGCGCCTAGGGCGACAAGCACCGGCGCTGCGGTACCCGGCGCCGGGGGAGCAGGGACCGTCGGCGTCAGCAGCCGGCGGTCCCCTCGTTTTGTCCCCATACAACGACATCCGCCCCGGCCCCACCCGAGCCGCGACTCCCATCCCGACCAAAACGGACCATCCCTGCGTCACTCCACGTGACCCACTCCACCAGCGCCGTCCTCGTCGCCGATGGAGGGAGCGCACGGGCCGCTCCAACCCCGTCGCGCCATCCCCGGCGCCACGGGAGGGGGCAGCGCCGCCCCGCCACTAGTCGTAGCCCAGGGCAGCGGGCGGGCAGCCGCCATGCAGTTCCCCCAGGTCCGCGTCCGTGAGCTCGTGCCCCCCCAGAAGGGCCTCGGCGAGCCTCGCCGCGGTCACCCGGGCGTCGGGAACCACCCCGTGCTCCCGCAGGACCGTCTCGGGCGCCGCGACGAGGCGGGCCCGCAACTCCGGATCGCGGCCGCACGCCGCCTGCAGGGCCCTCAGTGCGCGATCGTCCACCACTTCGCTCTCACCCCTCTCGACGCCACCCTATCCAGGCACCAGGCCGGGCGACCAGCCGAGAAAATGGCGAATCGCTGCCGAGTTCTCCCACCGCCTCCCCCCGTGCCCTGGCGGCGCCCGCCGATGCCCTCCCGCGCCACGGCAAGCAGCGACGCCCCCGGCCATTCCCGCGGGCGGCGCACAACCCCGGGGCCAGCGAAACCGCCCGCACCTTCCTCCTGCCACTCCGGCGGGCCGAGGAGCCCGCCCCGCGCGAACGGGGGTGCCCCCTTCCGCCCCATCCCCTCCGCCTCCGAGGCGGGCCGCGCGGCGGTGGTGGCAGCCGGGAGGCCGCTCCACTGCATGTGCCGGTGCCACAGGGCCCGCGCCACCAGCTCCCTGCCGGCCTTGAGATGACCGCCATACGTGCTGAAGGGGCGGTCGAGGGCCTCGGCCGCCACCTCCTGCGTGGCCGTGGTGCCCGAATAGGTGGCGAGGAGCGCGCGATGCAGCTTCGCGCGGCGGGGAGAGCTCCCCAGCGCGTCCCCGGCGCCGCGCAGCGCCCCCTGCAAGGCCTGGATGCGCCCCGCCTCCGGGGCGTCCGGCGGCCACTCCCAGAGGACCTTGGGTCGGCCAATGATGGGCGTAGCGACAGCCGCGGCGCGCCAATCCGCGGGTGTGGCCGAGGGGCAGCCAGGACCGCGGAGGCGAGGTTGGGAATCTGCACGCCGTCCAGGATCAGGAAACGCGCCATCAGGGGCAGGCGGTGGCGCCGTAGGGACGGAGCCCGGCCAACGCTCGCGGGACCTGCAGACCCAGACGGCGGGTCCCCCGGCCAGAGGCGCGACGGAGCGGTCATGCACCGTCGCGACGCAGCGCGGACAGGCGCCCAGCGGCCGCAGGTCCCCGAGGTAGTGCTGGGCCGCCATCAGCTCCCGCCAGCGCGCCTCTTCCCCGCTCCCCAGCAGGCGGACCACGAGGCCCGCCCGCCAGTGCCGCCCGCACCGCGCGCCTGCACCCGCGCCTTGACAGCCCGCCCCAGACACCGTAGCATCTCGGCGGAAATACCGTAAGTCCTTGATAAATAGGTACATTTGGCTTGCCCGCAGCCGTGAGCGCGTTGTGCGCCAGGCACCCGGCCCCTTCGAGCCACATAGCGTGGGGCGCCGCCGGCCGTCCGTCGTGGGCGGCCGCGGCAGGGAAGGGGTCGGATGCGCCGTGTGCTTGGAGGCCGAGGACGGGGAGGGCGGCTCCCGCGACCTGGTCGCGGTGGCGCCCCACGCGGCCGTGGAGGCCGGTCGGGAGCCGGTGCCGCGGAGGGCGGCCCCCGCTCCGGCGGCGGAGCCCCCGGGGCCCGCCGAGGACGCAGCGCCCAGGGGCGCCGCGGCTCCGGCCGCCCCCGCCTGGGAGATGGCCGAACTGGCCGCCCAAAACGCCGTCTTCGAGCGGCGCGGCGGGCCGGCCGAGGACATCGTCGCCTGGGCGGCCGAGCGCTACCGGCCGGAAGCGGTCCTGGCCTGTTCCTTCGGGGTGGAGGACTGCGTCCTGGTCGACATCTGCTTCCGGCACGCGCCCGACGTCCAGATATTCTACCTGGATACGCAACTCCTGTTCCCCGAGACCTACGAGGCCCGCGATCGCCTCGTGGCCCGCTACGGTATCCGGCCGGTCCCGGTGTTGCCCGCCCTGACCCCCGAGGAGCAGGCTCGCCGCCACGGCCCGGCGCTCTGGTCCCGGGACCCCGACCTGTGCTGCCACATGCGCAAGGTGGTGCCCCTCGAGGGCTTCCTCCGCGGACGTCGCGCCTGGATCACCGGGGTGCGCCGGGACCAGGCCCCGAGCCGCGCGGGCGCGCCCTTTGTCGGTTGGGACCAGCGTTTCGGCCTCGCGAAGGCCAATCCGCTCGCCGCCTGGTCTTCGCGCGACGTGTGGCGCTACGTCCACGAGCACGATGTGCCATACTGCAGCCTGCACGACCAGGGGTTCCCGTCCATCGGGTGCTGGCCGTGCACCCGGGCCGTCGGCCCGGGCGAGGACCCGCGGGCGGGACGCTGGTCGGGGTCGACCAAGACCGAGTGCGGGCTGCACGCCTGAGGGGGCCGCGCGGCCGGCGGCGCCCCGTGGCTCCGGCGCGACCACAGACCGGTCCAAGGAGGTCGACCTGGTTGTCCGAACAAGACCCTCGCGCCGCCACCCGCGCCCCGGCGGGCCCGGCCGGGCGATCCGACTCCGGCGCCGCGCCCCGCCTTCCCGGGCCCAACAGCCCCCACGGCGGGCGCCTGGTCACCGCGCTCCTGTCCGCCGACCGCGCGGCGCATGCGGCCGGACGCGCGCTGGAGCTGCGCACCCTGTCCATCGACGCCCGGGCGGCGTCGGACCTCGAGATGCTGGCCACCGGCGGCTTCAGCCCGCTGCGCGGCTTCCTCGGCCGGGCCGATTACGAGGGGGTCATCGAGGGCATGCACCTCGGTCCCGCCTACGGGGGGCTCCTCTGGCCCCTGCCGGTCACGCTCCCGCTCGACCCGCATGTCGCCCGCCAGCTGGGCGACGGCGAGGAGGTGGCCCTCGCCCAGCCCGGCGAGCCGCCGCTCGCGGTGATGAGCGTCGAGGAGGTCTACGTGCGGGACCTGGAGCGCGAGGCGCGCCTGGTCTACGGGACGGCGGATCCCGCCCATCCCGGTGTGGCCATGACGCTGGCGCAGCCCCGCGCCGCGGCCGCGGGGCCCCTCCAGGTGTTCCGCCTGCCGGAGCCCGAGTTCCCGGCGCACCACCTCACGCCGCTGCAGACGCGGGCGCTCTTCGACGAGAGGCGCTGGCGCACGGTGGCCGGCTTCCAGACCCGGAACCCCGTCCACCGCGCCCACGAATACATTCAAAAGTGCGCGCTGGAGATCACCGATGGCCTGCTCCTGCATCCACTGGTGGGCCAGACCAAGGGGGACGACGTACCCGCCGCCACCCGCATGCGTTCGTACGAGATCCTCTTCCGCGAATACTATCCCCGCGACCGTGTCTGCCTGGCCGTCTTTCCGGCCGCGATGCGCTATGCCGGCCCGCGTGAGGCGGTCTTTCACGCCCTCTGCCGCCGCAACTACGGGTGCACGCATTTCATCGTGGGCCGCGACCACGCGGGCGTCGGCGGCTTCTACGGACCGTTCGACGCCCAGGACCTCGTCCTCCGGCTGGCGGGCGAGATCGGCGTCGTGCCGCTGCCGTTCGAGAACGCGTTCTTCTGCCACCGCTGTGGCGGCATGGCGACGCTGAAGACGTGCCCCCACGACGAGGCGGACCGCGTCAGCCTGTCCGGCACGGCGGTGCGGGCCATGCTGCGCCGCGGCGAGACGCCGCCGCCCGAATACAGCCGTCCCGAGGTGGCCCGGCTTCTCGCGGAGGCCATGCGCGGCCAGGAGGACTGATCCCGCGCCTCGGCCGGTCGGCCCGGGGAACAGGCGGCGACGCCGCCTGCCCCGGACCGGACCGCCCCGGGCGCCCCGATGGGCACGGTTCGCCCTGGGCCGCACGCGCCGGCAGGGGCGACCGGCGGGCCGCGGGCGCGGAGGAAGACCGGCGGAACCGCGATCAGACGAGCACAGGGCTCAGGCCAACCATGGCCGTGGCCCGGGCCTCCCGTCCCGGGAGGTGGCAGAGGCCGGAGGGTCCGTCGCCCCTGGACGCTTGCGTTCTTTCTCCTTCGCTCCCCGCGGCGATCATCCTGCCCGTTCCGACAGAATCGATGGGGCCTGTCGTCATGGTCCGACGGCGTTCGACATCCATGGTCGCCAGTCTCCGCGGCGCTTGACGCCGCCCGTCGGGGCCGGTACGCTCGCTCCGGCTCGGGCACCTTTAAGCGCGCCCTGTGAGGCGGGCAAGGCGCCGCCAAGGCCACTTGGACCTCAAGGCCTGACGACGGCGTGCCTGCCGCGGCGTGCGGTGGGGACGCCGTTTTTGTGTGCCGGCGGCGGGAAGGGGGTGGCGGCCCTGGCCCTGCGGGAGAAGGCGATCCTGCTGGACGAGGAGGCCCTCGGGCGGGCGCTGCGGCGCATGGCGCACGAGATCGTCGAGCGCCACGCGGGGACGCGCGGGCTGCTCCTGGTGGGCATCCGCCGGCGGGGGGTCCCGCTCGCGCGGCGGATGGCCCGCGAGATCGAGGCCTTCGAGGCGGTCGCGCCCCCGATCGGCGAGCTCGACATCACCCTCTACCGCGACGACCTGACCACGAAGCACGAGCACCCCCAGGTCGGGCGGACCCACATGCCGGAGAACCCGGCGGGCAAGAGCATCGTGCTGGTCGACGACGTCCTCTACACGGGCCGGACCGTCCGCGCCGCGCTGGATGCGCTCGTCGACCTGGGCCGCCCGGCGCAGATCCAACTGGCGGTCCTCATCGACCGCGGCCACCGCGAACTGCCCATTCGCGCCGACTACGTGGGCAAGAACGTGCCCACCGCCAAGCGCGAGGTGGTCGAGGTGCGCCTGCACGAGATCGACGGGCGGGACGAGGTGGCGCTCCTGGAACCGGGCGGCGGGCCCGGGACGCGCTGAAGCCCCCCGTGCGGGGCGACGTTTCCCCGGGGTGGCCACACGAGGGCGATTCCCGGGGCCGGCCGGAGGCGGGGGGTGCCAAGCGCGGCGTGTTAGCGGGCGGAGGCAGCGTCTGCGATCTGGACGCGTTGGACGCCCCGGACATCGGGGCCGTTCTCGACACTTCCGAATCGATGGCGGAGGTGCTCTGCCGCCCGATCCCGCGGGTGCCGGCGCTGCGCGGGCGGACGGTCATGCTCCTGTTCTACGAGGCGAGCACGCGCACGCGGCACTCCTTCGAGTTGGCCTGCAAGGCCCTGGGGGCCGACAGCCTGACCCTGTCGGCGGCGACCAGCTCGGTGGCGAAGGGCGAGTCCCTCCGGGACACCATGCGCACCGCGGCCGCGATGGGCGCCGACCTCGTGGTCCTGCGCCACCCGGCCAGCGGGGCCGCCCACTACGCGGCGGCCCTCGGCCTCGTGCCGGTCCTCAACGCGGGCGACGGCACGCACGCCCACCCGACCCAGGCACTCCTCGACCTGTTCGCCGTGCGCCGGCGGACGGGCCGCCTGGAGGGCCTGCGCGTGTGCATCGTCGGCGACATCCTCCACAGCCGGGTGGCGCGCTCCTCCGCCGCGGCGTTCGTCAAGATGGGAGCCGCGCTGACCCTGTGCGGCCCGCCGACCCTGCTGCCGCGGGCCGCGGGCCCGGCCCTGGGGGCCGCCGTGGAATACGACCTTGGGGCGGCGCTGCGGGGCGCGGACGTCGTCATGGTGCTGCGCCTGCAGCACGAGCGCCACGACGACGGCGCGGGGGGCCTGCCGTCGCTCGGCGAGTACCGGCGGGGCTGGGGCATCGACGCGGGCCGCCTCCTCCGCCACTGTCCCGGGGCGCTGCTCCTGCACCCCGGTCCCGTCAACCGGGGAGCCGAGCTCAGCGACGAGGTCCTGGACTTGCCGGGCGCGGTCGTGCAGGACCAGGTGGCCGCCGGCGTGGCCGTGCGCATGGCCCTCCTCTACCGCATCCTGGAAGGGGGGCGAGGCGCCGAGTGATCGCCTTGCGCGGCGGACGCCTCTGCGACCCCGGGGCCGGTTGGGACGGGCCCGCCGACGTCTATCTCGCGGGCGGCCTGGTGGCCGCGGTGCTGCCGGCCGGCGCGCCGGCGCCCGACGGCTGCTGGCAGGCCGTGCCCTGCGACGGTCTGCTCCTGGTGCCGGGGCCCGTGGATGCCCTGTGCCGCGTGTCGCTGCAACCGGACCCCTGGCGGGAGGACGTGCGCAGCGCCGCCGCCGCGGCGGCGGCCGGCGGCTACACCGCGGTCCTCGCGTACACCGGTTCCGCCGACCCGGCCCAGATCGCCGCGCTCGCCGCCATGAGCGGTCTGCCCGTGCGCCTGCATCCGGTGGCGGCGCTCACGCGCGCGGGGGCGCTCGCCGACCTCGGCCTGCTCGCCGACGCCGGCGCGGTGGCCTTCAGCGACTGGCCCGAGCCCCCGCCGGACGCCGGCCTGATGCGGCGGGCTCTGGAGTACGCGGCGTGGGTCGGCCGGCCGGTCGTCGCCCATCCGGAGGACCCCGGCCTCGCGCGGGGCGGCGTGATGCACGAGGGGACCGTGTCCTTCGCCCTGGGGCTGCGCGGCGTCCCGGCGGCCGCCGAAACCGTGGCGGTGGCTCGCGACGCCGCGCTGCAGCGGGCGTTCGGCGGACGGCTCCACTTCGCGGCGCTGTCGTGCGGCGATTCGCTGCCGCTGCTTTCGGGGGCGACGGCGGCGGTCACGGCGCACCACCTCGGGTTGACGGAGGACGCGGTCCGCGGCTACGACGCGGCGGCGAAGCTGCGGCCGCCGCTGCGGACGGACGAGGACCGGCGCGCCCTCCTGGCCGCGGCACTGGAGGGCCGGCTGCTGCTCGCCTCCGGACACGACCCCCACCTTCCCGCCGACAAGGATCGCGAGTATGATTATGCAGCCGCCGGGGCGAGCGCGCTGGAGACGGCGTTGCCGCTGGCCCTCGGGCTGCTCGGCCCGCAAGCCTTTGTCCACGCCGCCAGCCGGCTGCCCGCCGCGGTCTTCGGCCTGGCCGGCGGGACCCTGGCGCCCGGCAGGCCCGCCGATCTGGCGGCCTTCGCGCCGGACGAGGAGTGGCCCGTGGACCCCGCGGGCTTCGCCTCCCGCGGCCGCGCGAGCCCTCTGGCCGGCCGGGTGTTGCGGGGCCGTCCCGCCTTCACCTGCGTGGACGGCCGGCTGGTCCGGGGGCGCGCGGCCGCGGCCCCCGCGGGAGTGGCGGATCCGGACGCGACGACTGCATAAACATGCGGGGCCGCAGGTGCGGCACGGAGCGAGGTGCGCCGCGTGCAGGGAGTCCAGGGGCTGCTGGTGCTGGAGGATGGGACGACGTATCCCGGCACCGCCTTCGGCGCGGAGGGCGACCAGGGCGTGGGCGCGGTCGGGGAGGTCGTCTTCAACACGGGCATGACCGGCTACCAGGAGGTCCTCACCGACCCCTCCTACGCCGGCCAGATCGTGGTCATGACCTACCCCCTGATCGGCAACTACGGGTTGGCCGAGGCCGAGGCCGAGTCCCGCCGCCCGTGGGTGCGCGGGTTCGTCGTGCGCGAAACGTGTGCGGAGCCCAGCCACGCCGGCCGTCGCGACACCCTGGAGGCGTACCTGCGCCAGCACGGGCTGCGCGGCCTCTCCGGGGTGGACACCCGCGCGCTCACGCGCCACCTGCGCCGCTTCGGCACGGTGCGGGGCGTGCTCGCCGCCGGCGATCGCGAGTGCGGCGACGTGGGCGCGCTGGTGCGCCGGGCCCGCGCCTGGCAGCCCGAGGGGCTGGTGGCCGAGGTCTCCACCCGGGAGGCGTACGCCTGGAGCGCCGGCACCCCGCACGTGGTGCTGGTGGACTACGGCTCGAAGTCGAACATCGCCCGGAGCCTCGCCGCCCTCGGGGCCGCCGTCACCGTCGTGCCCGCGTCCTTCCCCGCGGCGA
>JAJYVV010000126.1 GCA_021791815.1 Bacillota bacterium
GCCGAAGGGGGGCTCGGACGTGGCCGAGGAGACCGGGGGCGCGGGCACTCCGCGCGCCGCCCGCCGTCGGGGGGACGCCGTCCCGCCCCGGGGACGAGGCGCGCGCGGGACCGACCGCGCCCCCGCTCGATCGCGCACGGACGCCGCGCCCCCCGATCCCGAGGCGCGAGGGACCGGCGCCGCGGGGCCGCCGCGCCGCCCGGTCCCCTTCGCGGGCGCCGGGTCGGAGAAGGCCCGCCGCCATGCCCGCATCCTGCAACTCGTCGCGACCCGCGCGGCGCAGACCCAGGAGGACATCGCGGCCGCCCTCGAGCACGACGGGTTCGCGGTGACCCAGGCCACCGTGAGCCGGGACATCCGGGAGCTGCGGCTGGTCAAGGCGCCCGCTCCCGAAGGGGGCCACCGCTACGTCCAGGCCGGCGCCGCGGCGGGCGGCCTACCGGAGACGCTGCTCCGCCACCTCTTCGGCTCCTGCGTCACCGGCTACGACCACAGCGAGTCGATCGTGGTGCTGTCGACGCTGCCGGGGACGGCGCAGAGCGTGGCCGAAGCGGTGGACGGGCTGGGAGCCGGAGAGGTGATCGGCACACTCAGCGGCGAGCGCACCGTCTTCGTGGTGGTCAAGCCCAAGTCCGCGGTGCCGCGCTTCCTGCAGCGGCTGCGCCGCCTGGGCCAGCGGGGTCCGGACGCTCCGCCCGGCGGCTCGCCGCCGGGGTGACGGGCGGGCGCACGGTGGCCGTCCCGGGCTCGAAGGGGGGTCGCGGCCGAGTGCTCCGCCGCCTCGAGGTCGAGGACCTGGCCATCCTGGATGGGCTGGCTCTGGAGTTCGGGGCCGGACTCAACGTCCTGACCGGGGAGACGGGGGCCGGCAAGTCGCTCCTCCTCGACGCCCTCCAACTGGCCCTGGGAGGGCGCGGGGATCCCGGCCTGATCGCCCACGGGCGGCGCGCCCTGCGGGTCAGCGCCCTGTTCGACGTGGAGGCGGCGCCCGGGGTCGCGGCGCGGCTGTCCGAGCTTGGCGCGCCGCCGGACGATGGATGCGTGCTCCTGCAGCGCGAGGTGGCGCGCGAAGGCCGCGGCGCGTGCCGCATCAACGGGATGTTGGCCACGGCGGGCGCCCTCCGCGAGATCGGGGCGCATCTGCTGACGCTGGCCGGCCAGGGCGAGCATCACCGCTTCGCCACGGGCACGGCCCAGACGGACTATCTGGACGCCGTCGCCGCCGCGCACGGCCTGCGCGCCGCCGTGGCGGCCGCGCATCGCGACTACCGCGAGGCGGCCGACGCCGCCGGCGGTGGCGCGGACCCCCGCGAACGGCGGCGCCGCCGCGATCTCCTGGCGTTCGAAGCGCGCGAGATCGAGGATCTGGCGACGGATCCGGACGAGGAGGAGCGCCTGGCGGAGCGCCGCCAGGTCCTGGCCTCGGCGCAGCGGCTCCTCGCCGCGGCCCAGGCCGGGGTCGAAGGGCTGTGGGAAGGCGAGGGGGCTGTCCGGGACCGGCTCGGGGCCGTGCAGCGCGAGGTGGGGGCGGCGGCCCGCGTGGACCCCGCGCTGCGCGAGGTCTGCGCCCTGCTGGACCAGGCGGCCGCCGCCGTGGACGAGGCCGGGCGGGCCCTGCGGCGGTACGGCGACGGGCTGGTCGTCGACCCGGCCGCCGTCGCCGCGGCCGAAGAACGGTGGAACCGGCTGCAGCAGGCGAAGCGGAAGTACGGGGCGACCCTGGCGGACGTTCTGGCGTACGGGCGGCGGGCGTCCGAGGAGTTGGCGGCGATGGACGCCGCGGAGGGGCGCGCGGCGGCGCTCGCGGCGGAGCGGGAGGCCCGGGCGGCGCGCCTCGCCGCGGCGTGCGCCCGACTGCACGACGCCCGGGTGCGGGCGGCCGCGGAACTCGGGGCCGCGGTGGGCCGCGAACTGGCCGAACTCGGCATGGCCGGGGCGCGCCTGGGCGTGGAGGTCGTGGGCCGCGGCGGCGAGGGGAACGGGCCGCCGACCGCCGGGTCCGGGGGGGCGGAGCCCCCCTGGACGGAGCGGGGCTGGGACACCGTGCAGTTCCTGTGGTCGGCCAACTCGGGCGAGCCGGCCCAGAGTCTCGGCCGCGTCGCCTCCGGAGGGGAACTGGCCCGGCTGCTCCTGGCCCTGCACGCCCTGCGCGCGGAGGGCGACGACGTGCCCACCCTGGTCTTCGACGAGGTCGACGCGGGGGTCGGTGGCCGCGCCGCGGCGGCGGTGGCGCAGCGGCTGCAGATGCTCGGCCTCCGGCGCCAGGTCCTCTGCGTCACGCACCTCGCCGTGATCGCGGCGGCCGCCGACCGGCACTTCGTCATCGAGAAGGCCGAGCGCGGCGGGCGCACGGTGACCTCCGTGCGCACCGTGGAGGGGGAGGAGCGCACCTCGGAGGTCGCCCGCATGCTCGACGGTGGCCGGGGCGCGACCTCCCGGCGCCACGCCGAGGAGTTGCTGCGCCAGCAGCAGACGGGCCCCTCCCCAGGGCGGGGACGGGCCGCGCCCTGATTCCCGGGGGCGGCGGTCCTCCCGGGTGTCCCGCCGCGGCGCCGTGCGGCACGGGCCCCGGCGTGGGGTCGGGGTGGCCCTGGCCCACCCGACCCGCGCGGAGGAGTGGCGGGGCATGATCTTCTGGGTGGCGCTGGCCGCGGGTCTCGCGGTGGGTTGGGTGCGCGGCGGGCGGCTGGAGCGCCTGGCGCTGGTCCGGGTCCGCGCCGTCGGCCTCCCCGTCCTGGCGGCGGGGCTGCACCTCTTTCTCCGCCTGTGGCGCGGCCCCGCGCCGGGCCCGGGCCTCGATGCGGCCGCGAGCGTGGCGGTCTACGCCGCCATGGCGGGCTTTCTCGCGCTCAACCGCCGGCTGCCCGGCGCTCTGCCCTTCCTCGGCGGACTCAGCGGGAATCTGGTCGCGACGCTGGCGGCCGGCGGCCGCATGCCCGTCTGGTCGGCCGCGCTGGGGCGGGTGCCGTCCCGCGTGCGTGCGCTGCTGCTGTCCGGGGGGCTCGCCTCGCACGTGGCCATGGCCCATCCCGCGGGCCTGACGTGGCTGGGCGACGTGCTCGCCGTGCCCGCGCCCCTCCCCGCGGACGTGGTCAGCGCGGGAGACCTGGCCATCGCGGCCGGCCTCATGCTCTTCCTGGCCGGCGCCATGGCGGCGCCGCGGTCGCGCCCGCTCCGGCCGTCGGAGCCCCGCCGCTAGCCCGCGCCCCGGCCCCAACGGCGGGCGGCGGCGGCGTCCGTGATAGGGCCACCCATTGCGGGGGAGCGTGAAGGGCGGGGGGGCGGCGCTCCCCGGGGGGGCGCGGCCTTGGACGCATGGCGGCGGCTCGGTGGGGCCCTGGTGGCCCTGGGCATCCTGACCCTCGACTGCACGCCGCCGGCCCACCACTTCCTGCGCCTGCCGCCGACGGTCGTCGTCGCCCAGGGGCAGCCGCAGGTGCTCCGCCTGGCCCTACCCGGGCGGCTCGGCGTATCGGTGCGGGGGCCCGCCGGGAGCCTCCGCGTCGACGGATCGGCCCCACCCGCCCCGGGGGGCTGGCGCCTCGTGCCCGGGGCCGCCGTGGGCCTCGACGCGGAGCGGCCCGGCATCTACACCCTCGGCTTCCGCCTCTTCGGGTTCCTGCCGTGGCGTTCCCTCCGGGTCGAGGCGGTCCCGGTGCCGTCGGTCACGCCGGGGGGGCAATCCGTCGGGATCGTGCTCCACAACGTGGGGCCGCTCATCGTGCGCCTGGCCCCCGTGCCGGGGCGCGGCGGCCCCGTGCCCAGCCCGGCCGCCCTGGCCGGGCTGGCGCCCGGGGACTACGTGCTCGCGGTGAACGGCGCCCCCGTGGCCACGGCGTCGGCCCTCGCGGCGGTGGTGGCGGCCTCGGACGGGCGGCCGGTCGCCGTGACGGTCCTCCTCCGCTCGGGCCGACAGGCGTCCGTGCAGGTCCACCCGGCCTGGGACGGGCCGGCCGGGCACTACGCGATCGGCGCGTGGGTCCGGGACCAGGGCAGCGGCATCGGCACCCTGACGTTTGTCGCGGGCGGCTCGGGGCGTTGGGGAGCCCTGGGCCATCCGGTCGTCGATCCCACCACCGGTCAGGCGCTGGCCTTCCGCGTGGGCTGGCTTCTCCAGTCCATCATCTCCGGATTGCAGCCCAGCCGCGACGGCCGCCCGGGCGAGAAGGAGGGGACCCTGGTCGGCGGGGAACCGCCGCTCGGGACCGTGACGGCGAACTCCGCCGTGGGCGTCTTTGGTCGGGATGCCGCACGCCCGCTCGCCGGGGGAGGCGAGATGCTCGGGGCCCTGCCGGTGGCGCTGGAGGACCAGGTGCACCCCGGGCCGGCCACCATGTGGACCGTCCTGCACGGCGACCTCGTTGCTTCCTTCGCGATCCGCATCGTCGCCGTCCTGCCCCAGCGGCGCGTGGCCGCCAAGGGCCTGGTCCTGCAGGTGACGGATCCGAGGCTCCTCGCCGAGACGGGCGGCATCGTGCAGGGGATGAGCGGCAGCCCGATCATCCAGGACGGGCGGCTCGTCGGCGCGGTCACCCACGTCCTGATCGACGATCCCAGCCGCGGCTACGGCGTGCTCGCCGTGTGGATGGCGGAGGAGGCGCACCTGGTGGGCCCCGTCGCCGGCCAGGCCGTCTAGGCGGGGCGGGCCGGCCGAAATCCCGGTCGCCGCGCCCACGCGACGGCACGCGACGGAAGACGGGCGTCTCCGACGGCGCCACGCGTCGTGCGGTGGCGTGCGCGCTCGCTGAGCATGCATCGATGGCGGCACATGGCGAAATCAGGCTCACAGTCGCGTCCGGATGGGCGCGGGACAGGCAGGACCGCCTCCGGCCGACCCGAATCTCCCGCCCTGGCAGCCGACCCGGAGGCAAGGCGCGCCCGCGGCGGTGCGGCACCGGCGTCGGCAAGAGGTGTGGAGATGGCGGTCAGCGCGCAGGCTGTGGCCCCGTATCGCATCCTCGTCGCGGACGACAACCGGGAGTTCTGTGACCTCTTGGCCCAATACATTGAGAGCCAGTCCGACTTCAAGCTCGTCGGGACCGCCCAGAACGGGCGGCAGGTTCTGGAGCTCGTGCAGTCCGAGGCTCCGGACGTGATCGTCCTTGACATCATCATGCCCCATCTGGACGGCATCGGCGTCCTGGAACAGCTCAACGCGCTCGGCCTGCAGCGTCGCCCCAAGGTGATCATGCTCACCGCCTTCGGCCAGGAGAGCATTGCCCAACGCGTGGTCGCCCTGGGCGCGGACTATTACATCCTGAAGCCGTTCGACCTGGCCGTGCTGGCCAAGCGCATCCGCCAGACGGCGAGCGGGCAGCCGGTGCGGCCCGCTCAGGCCGAGACCCGCAGCCTCGACGTCGAGGTGACGGAGGTCCTGCACGAGATCGGCATCCCCGCCCACATCAAGGGTTATCTGTACCTGCGCGAGGCCATCTGCCTCGTGGTGGGCCGCGTCGAGTTGCTGGGCGGCGTGACGAAGGAGCTGTATCCGTCGATCGCCAAGCGCTACCAGACCACGCCGAGCCGTGTGGAGCGGGCCATCCGTCATGCCATCGAAGTGGCCTGGAACCGCGGAAACGTCGACGTGATCCACAGCCTGTTCGGCCACACGATCAATTCCGACCGCGGCAAGCCGACGAACTCCGAGTTCATCGCGATGGTCGCCGACAAATTGCGGATGGAACTGCGGCCGTAGATGGCGGCATCCGGTCGCGCGCGCGCGGCAGGGGAGACGGCGGGGCGGGCGAATCGCGGGTCGGCGGCTGAAAGAATGGGTGCGGTCCGCCGATACTGGGGGCAGCCTCTTCCGGCGCGCCCCGCGGCGCCCCGACCCGCCCGGCGACGCGCGGCCCCGGCGGCGCGGAGTGACCGTCCCAGCGCGCGCCTGGGGTCGGCGCGGCCCAGTACGGTGCCCGGGGAGGCGAAAGCGGCATGGAGGCGGGTCCCGGGAATCCGGCCGGGGCTGCCCGGGCCAAGGTCCCCGTCAGCGCCGTCGAGGACCTGATCCGGACCTTCGCGGGCGTCGAGAATGTACGCATCGCCTTGGACGAGGGCGGGGCACTGAGGGAGATCCACGTCCTCGCCGACCGCTCGCGCCCCCCCAAGTCGATCGTGCGCGACATCGAGTCCGGCCTCCAGGCGCGCTGGGGGCTCGTCGTGGATCACCGCCGGATCAGCATCGCGCAGATGGATGACGTCCCGATGCGGCCTAAGTGGATCCGCTTGCGGTTGCAGCAGATCTCCGTGCAGACCGACCCGGTCCGCGGGCGCGTCGAGGTCGCGGTGAGCCTTGCGCCTGAAGCGCCCCGCGACGCGTTCGGGCGTCCCCTCTTCGACCCCGAGATTCCGAACGCCATCTGGCAGGGCCGCGCCGCCGGGGCCAGCGGCGGCGCCCTGGGCATGCGGTTGGCGGCGGAGGCGACCCTGCAGGCGCTCAATCAGTCGCTGATGGCGCAGCACAGCTTCAGCGTCGTCGACATGGGCCGGGTGCCGCTGGCCGATCGCGAGGTCGTGCTGTCCATGCTGCACTACCACATGCCCCGGGGTGTCACCGAGGTCCTGACGGGCTCGGCGCTGCTGCGCAACGACGCCCTGGAGGCCGCGGTGCGTGCCGTGCTGAACGCCACCAACCGCATCTACGGGGTCGCCATGCGGCGGGAGGCCCCCGGCGGCCTCGCGGGTTCGGCCGGAGAGGGGTACGCGGGGCGCGGGGCTGCGGCGGTGGGGGAGCCCTGGCCCGGCGAGGTGGCGGCCGGCGCGGAGCCCGAGCCGAACGGGAGCGCGTCCCCCGGCGCGCAGCGCTGAGGCCCGGGGGCGGGGAGACCGCTCGCCCCCTTCCCGCGCAGGTCCCCCGCGGTGCCGCCTGCCCCGTTCGGCGAGGGACGGAAGCCCCCCGCGGCCGTTCCCGGGCATTCCCCAGCCCCCAGCCGACCGTAGGGGCGGATGCTTGGGGCGCCGCGGTGGCCCGTGCAGGGTCGGTCGGCGGCTCGGCCGCCGCCGGTGGGGCAGCGCCGCCGGATGTCCCGTGGGCCTGGCGCGCACGGCCGCCGGAGCCGAGCATCGCGGAAAGCCGCGGCGCGCGCCGTCAGTTCCGTGCCACGGCGGCCCGCCACGAGTCCACGCCGCCCGCGGCGGCGGCCACCGCCAGCCAGGCCCTCAGCTGGCGCACGGTGCCGCGGAAGAAGATGCCGCGGCGCGCGCCATCCCGCCACTCGAAGAGCACGCCCGTGTCCCCTTCCCCGACCCTGCCGCCTGCGGCAGGGTCGCCGGCACCCATGAAGGGTATCGTCCGTCGCGGCGCGCCATGCAGGGGCGGGACCGCCCACCCCGCGCCCCCCGGCCGGCCCGGGACGGACCATCGTCGTGCGCCGCGCCCCCCGGGCATACCCTCGACCGACATTCGCCCCGACCGGGCGCGCGGGTTCGCGCGCCGCCGGTCCCCGTTCCTGCGCACGGACGGCCGGGCCGGCCCCGGCCCTGGGAGGTGCGCCGGATGCGTCTGGTACACTGGGCGTGGGACGGCCGCCGCTGGCCCCGGCGGGCGGCCGCCGCGGCGTTGGTGGCCGGGGGCCTGGGTGGCGTCCTCGTCGCCTGGCACCTGCCCGTCGGCCTGCGCGCGTACTGGGCCGCCCGCGTGCTGGCCTATGCGGCCCGGCGCGCCCAGGGCCGGGGCGCGGTCTTCCGCCCGGCGCTGGACGGGTGGCTGCGCACCGCGGCCCCGATTTGGGCGGCGGGGCTCTGGCCGCGGGTGGGGGCCGTGGTCGTCCTGGTGGCGCTGGGACTGCATGCCTTCTCGCTCGCGTTCGGCGTCGCGGTCGCCGGGGCGGCGGGGGGATGGGCCGGCCTGCACGCCGGCGTGCTCGCGGTGCTTCCGGGCAACCTGCTCGCGCTGCCCGCGCTGTGGTGGCTCGGGAGCCGGGCGGTCGACCGGGCCGCCGCGCGGAACACCGGACGGCCGAGCCGCCTGGGCCCCTACGTGCAGGTCGGGGCGGGCGTCCTGCTCGCCGTGACGTGCAGCAGCCTGGGCGAGGCGGCCCTGGGTCCGCTGCTGCTCCGGCTCGGCGGGTAGGGCGGCCGCGGGCGCGAGCCAGGTGCGAGGAGGGGGGCGAAACCCGGGCGGGACCCGACCCCGTGCGGAAATCCCCGCGCGGGATCGGCGTCCGGCGGACGGGGACAGGCCGTGCGCATCGGTGTGCCCCGGGAGATCAAGTCCGGCGAGAGCCGCGCGGCGCTGACGCCCGGCGCGGCCCATGCGCTGATCGAGGACGGACACGCCGTCGTGGTGGAGGCGGGGCTGGGCGCCCGCGGCGGCTTTCCCGACGCCGCGTACGAGGGGGCGGGCTGCCGGATCGCGGACGCCGCGGCCGCGTGGGCCTGCGACGTCGTGGTCAAGGTCAAGGAGCCCCTCCCCGAGGAATGGGCGCACTTTCGGCCCGATATGGTCCTGTTCGGCTACCTGCACCTCGCGCCCAACCCCGCCCTGACCGAGGCGCTGCTCCGCGCGCGGGTGGCGGCCATCGGCCTCGAGACCGTGGAGCGCGCGGACGGCACCCTCCCGCTGCTCGCCCCGATGAGCGAGATCGCGGGTCGGATG
The DNA here is from genome assembly GCA_021791815.1 of Bacillota bacterium. Lineage (GTDB taxonomy): Bacteria > Bacillota > Sulfobacillia > RBS10-35 > JAJYVN01 > JAJYVV01. The sequence continues at coordinate 8,594 of JAJYVV010000126.1, forward strand.
TCGGTCCAGGTGGGCGCATTCTTCCTCCAGAGCCCGCACGGGGGCCGCGGAATCCTGCCCGGCGGCGTGCCCGGCGTGCCGCCGGCGCACGTCGCGGTCCTGGGGGCCGGCACGGTGGGCCGGGGGGCCGCCCGCATCGCCGCGGGGCTGGGCGCCCGCGTGACCGTGCTGGATACCAACCCCGACCGGCTGCGCGAGGTCGAGGACATCTTCGTGGGGCGGGTCGAGACGCGCGCCTCCCACCCTTACGCGGTCGCCGAGGTCGTGGCGCACGCCGACCTGGTGATCGGGGCGGTCCTCGTGCCGGGGGCCCGCGCGCCGCGCGTGGTCACCGAGGCCATGGTGGCCGCCATGCCCCGCGGGGCCGTGATCGTCGACGTGGCGGTCGACCAGGGCGGTTGCGTGGAGACCTGCGACCACGCGACCAGCCATGCGGATCCCACCTACGTGCGCCACGGTGTCGTGCACTACGCGGTCGCCAACATGCCGGGGGCCGTGCCGCGCACCGCCACCGAGGCCCTGGCCCACGCCACCCTGCCGTACCTGCGCCGCATCGCCGCGCGGGGATGGCGGGCCGCCGCGGCGGCCGACCCGGCCCTGGCCCGCGGGATCAACACCGCGGCCGGGGCGGTGCTGTGCGCGCCGGTGGCCCTGGCCCAGGGACTCTCGTGCCAGGCGCTCGCGAACCTCCCGTGACGGGCGCGGCGCGCATGGGGGCCGGTCGCGCCGGCGGGGGGGATGGGCATGCGCGGATCCGGCGAGGGGGCGGAGGCCTCGGGCCCGCAGGACGGCGGCGCGCCGCAGCCCGCGCCACCGGACGGCGCAGGGCGCGGCCGGCGGAAAGCGGAGGCGCGCACGCCGCGTCCCGCCTGGATTGCGGCGCGGGCCGCGCCCTTCGTGGAGCACCTGGCCGCGGAGCGGGGGATGAGCCCCAACACGCAACTCGCCTACCGCCGGGACCTGGAGGATTACCTGCGCCGCGCCGGGCCGGACGCGGACGTCCGCGCCGAGGCCGTGCGCGGTTACCTGGCGGCGCTCCAGCAGGAGGGCTGCGCCCCGGCGACGCTGGCCCGCCGCCTCGCCACCCTGCGGGCCTACGGCCGCTTCCTCGCGGAGCACGGCGAATCCGCCGCCGCCTCCCGCAGGCTCGAGGGGGCGGGGCGCGTCCCCGAACCCCCCGACCCGGCCACGGCGCTGGACGACGTTCCCCGGCCCGCGCTGCGCCCCGCCCTGCCGCGGGTCCTCTCGGCGGCCGAGGCCTCCGCGCTGCTCGAGGAAGCCGGCGGCGCCGCGCCGCGGGCCCTGCGTGATCGAGCCCTGTTGGAAATGCTGTATGGGTGCGGGCTGCGCGTATCCGAACTGGTCGGCCTGCGGGTGGGGGACGTCGACCTGCGGCAGCGGCTCGTGCGGTGCTGGGGCAAGGGCGGCAAAGAGCGGGTCGTGCCCTTCGGGCGGAGCGCCGCCGCCGCCCTCCGCCGGTACCTCCGCGACGGCCGCCCCGCGCTGCTGGCCGACCGCCCGGGCGGCGGCCGCGCCGATCCGCTCTTCCCGGGCCGGCGCGGCCGGCCTTTGACGCGCCAGGCCTGTTGGATGATCATCAAGGCGCACGCCGCGGCGGCCGGCATCCAACGGCGCGTGTCGCCGCACGTGCTCCGGCATTCGTTCGCGACGCACCTTCTGGGAGGTGGGGCCGACCTGCGGGCCGTCCAGGAACTGCTCGGCCACGCGGACATCGGTACGACGGAAATCTACACGCACGTCAACGCGGACCATGTGCGCCGGGCCTACCTGGGCGCGCACCCGCGGGCGGAGCGGCGCGCGTCCGCACCCCGGGAGGGTGCCGGGGATGCGGAGCGGGCGGACGCTCCCGCCGCCCCTCCGGAGGCGCCGCGGGCGCCGAGGGGCGCGGCGGACCCGGACCGGCGGTCACGAGGGGGGATGGCGTCACGGACCTCCAGTTGAATCCGTTCCTGATCCGGATCGGGTCGTTCGGCATTCGCTGGTACGGCTTCTTCATGGCCGTGTCGATGGCGGTCGGCATCCATTTCTTCGTCCGGCGTGGGCGCCGCCTCGGGGTGGACGAGGACACGCTGTATAACTTCGCGCTCCTGGCCATCCTCGGCGGCGTGATCGGCGCCCGTTTGGTGTATGTCCTGACCAACTGGTCGTACTTCTGGCACCACCCCGGGCTGATCGTGGCCGTCTGGCAGGGCGGACTCGCCATTCACGGGGCGCTGCTGGGCGGCATAGCCTTCAGCCTGTGGTACGGCTACCGGAAGGCGCTCCCGTACTGGGCCCTGCTCGACGGGATGGTCCCGGGGGCGTGCGTCGGCATCTTCCTCGTGCGCATCGGCAACATCTTCAACGGCGAGATCCTCGGACACCCGGCCGGCATCCTCGGCGGGCTGCGCCAACCCGCGCAGCCCTATGAGATGATCATGGCGCTCGGACTCTGGCTCATCTACTGGCGCCAGGTGCGCCTGGACCGTGCCGACGGCGTGCCCTTCTTCACGTTCGCCCTCGTCTACAGCATCCTGCGCTTCGTCAGCGAGATGTTCCGCGACAACCCGCAGTACCTGATCCACTACACGAACCACTACCTCGGCATCGGCTTCGCGACCCTGGAGCAGCTCTTCACCCCGCTGATCCTCGCCTTCGTCATCTGGGGCCTGCGCTGGCGGGTGCGCGTCGCGCGCCACTCGTTCTCGGAGGGCCCGCGCTGGGAACCGGCGCTCGCGCTGGCCGCCGGACCCGGCGCCGCGGCCCGCGCGCAGGGCGGGCCGGACGGGGAGGCCGCGGCCGGGGAGGAACGGTCGACCGCCGTGTCCGCACCCGCCCGGATGGGGGTGGAGCTCCCGCCCCAGTCCGAGGGCGCGGGCGACGGTGGCGCCTGAGGGGCCGGTCCCGGGGCCCGCGGCCGACCCCGATACGGCGGCGGGACCCGCCGCATGGCTGCCCCCGATGCACGCCATCCTCGCCGAACCCCCGC
>JAJYVV010000127.1 GCA_021791815.1 Bacillota bacterium
GCCGCGGGCCGGGGCAGCGGCGGGCGGGCGAGGTCCGCGGCGCCGGGCGGCACCAGCGGCCCGGCGGCCGCCGCCATCCGGTCGGTGCGGTACCGCTCGGGCAGCCAACTGGCCGCCGCGACGAGCGCCAGCGTCGCCGCCGCGGACAGCGCCCTGCGCCGCGTCACGGCCCCGGCCACCTCCCGCCCCGCCCGGGTCCCGCTTCCTGTATGCGGCCGCAGGTCCGGGCAGCACGTCCGGGCCGCGCGTCCGCCCTTCGCGGGACCGGGCCTGCCGCCGCGGCTCCACCCGTCCCATCGCCTTTTCTCGGAAGGCGGGGCGGCACTGAAGGAATCCCACGGGGTGCGTCCAATTGAGGGCGAGCGGCGACCTGAATCGCGGCTTGCTCGGCTGCCCGGTTCGGTTGCGGCAGTGCCCGGCCGGCGCATTCCCTGTTCCCGCCCTCGGCCGCGATTTCGGCCCGCCTTGGTCCGGTGGCCGGGGAGGCGGCGATCGCCGGGCCACAGGTCTCCATGTTCCCGGTGCGGTGTGCCGGACGAGGCATGGCGCGCGTCCAGGTGGCGCGGGGGCCCGGGTTACCGCAGGGTGCGGCGGGGGCGTTATTCGGACCGGCGCGGTCTTATATTCATCTGCTCCGCCCCCGGCCAACCCGACGCTCCGATCCGCGGGAGCTGGTTCCAGGAGAAGGGAGTTGGGTTACGAGATGGCCGAGGGCTGGGAAGGGTTGAGCGGGGCGGGGGGCCCGATGTCGCGGCGCGGCGCCGTCCGTCTGCTCGCCAGCGGCGTGGCGGTCGTGGCCGGGTCCGCGGTGCTCGCGGCCTGCGGCGGCCCGGCGGTGCCCGGGTCGGTGGCGACGAACGGCTCCGGGACCCCCGATCCGACCAAGGCGCAGCCCACCGACGCGCAGTCCATGGTGTCCAACAGCGGCGGCACGGTGTCGCTGGTCGCGACCGGCTCGGCGATCGGCACCACGACGACGGACACGGCCAGCTACTACTTCGGCCCCGCGACTGGCGACGGCACCTGGATCTGCCAGGTCGCGAAGCAGGGCTCCTCGGCGGCCGACCACGGCAACGCCCTGGCCGGCATCATGGCCCGCAACGACGGCACCGACGGCGCCGCGTTCGCCGGGGTGTTCATCACCGACGGCAACGGCGTCACGTTCCGCTGGCGCAGCGCCGACGGTCAGCCCGGACAGCAGTGGCCGATGGCCATCGCCATCGGCGTCACCGCGCCGATCTGGCTCAAACTCGCCAACTCCGCCGGCACGTTCAGCTGCTGGTACTCGACCGACGGCAAGACCTGGAACAACAAGACCAGCATGGCCGTGACGTTCTCGAACACGACCTATCTCGTCGGGCTGGCGGCGACCTCCGCGAGCACCACGCAGCAGCTGGATCAGTTCACGAACCTGAGCGGCTTCAAGCCGAACCGCTTCCTGAACATCAACCCCAGCAACACGGCGGAGAACTCCTCCTCCAGCAAGTAGGACGCGGCCGGGCTCCGGCCTCCCGGAAGGCGCCGCACCCCGGCGGGGTGCGGCGCCTTCCGGCGTCCCACCCCGCCCGGCCGCCCACCCACCGCCCGGCATATCCGCACGGGCCCGGCATACGCATCCGGCGCTGTCCCGTACAAGCCCGCGGCACGGGCGCGGCCAGGGGGTGGCGGCGGTGGCCGAGGGTTCGATGCGTGCCCCGGGGCCCGGTGCCCGGGCCGGCGTGCGCCCGGGGCGCGACGATCCCCTCGACGCCCCGCTCCGTCCGGAGCGGCCGCGGAGTCCCGCGGCCGGGGGTGCGGACCCGGCGTCCGCGGAACGCGAGGTCCTGGCCTACCTGCCGCCCCGCCTGCGCCCGGCCCTCGCCGCCCTGCTGCCCGCGGGGCCCGCGGACGCCCGGTGGCTCGAGGTCCGCCTGCGGGCCGGCGGGCCGGTGGGGCTGGTCACGGACTCTGGCGACCTGTGGGTGGGTGCGGGCGGACCCCGGCGCCTCCCCGAGGATGCCGAGGTCTGCACGCCCGAGGACGTGGACCGGGCCGTGCAGGCCGTGACGCAGGCGTCCGTGTACGCGTGGGAGGAGGAACTGGCCCAAGCCTTCTGCACGCTGCCCGGCGGCCACCGCGCCGGGCTGGCCGGGCGGGCCCGGCGCCGCGCCGGGCGCCTCTGCGGGCAGAAGGCGTTCACGTCCGTCAACGTCCGTCTGGCCCGCGCCGTGCCCGGGGCCGCCGACGGGGTGGCCCGGGCGCTGGCCGGCTGCGATCCGGCGGTCCCCGCGTCCGTCCTGCTGTTCGGCCCGCCCGGCTCGGGCAAGACGACCGTGCTGCGCGACCTCCTCCGGCAGTGGAGCGCCGGGCGGCCCGACCTGGGCCTGCCGCCGCGCCGCGTGGGGCTGGTGGACGAGCGCTCCGAGGTGGCCGCCTGCGCGGACGGCCGGCCGCAATTCGATCTGGGTCCGCGCACCGACGTGCTGGACGGGTGGCCGAAGGCCGAGGGGATGCTCGCCCTCATCCGGGCCATGGGGCCGCAGGTGGTGGCCTGCGACGAGCTGGGCGGGCCGGGCGACGCGGCCGCCACGGCGGAGGCGGGACGCTGCGGCGTGGCGGTGGTCGCGACGGCGCACGCCGCGTCCGTGGCCGACCTGCTCCGCCGGCCGTCCCTGCGCGCGGTGCTGCGCACCGGCGTCTTCGGCCTGGCGGTGCGGCTGGGGTCCGACCGGCGCGTGGCGGAGGTCGCGCAGCTCGCGCCCGCCGCGCGGCGCGCCCTGGCGCGCCCTCCGGGCCGGCCGCCGGAGGGATCCGCCGGCGGCGCGGCGGGCCGCGCCCCGGCTCCGGAACGGGGGGGCGGGCCATGGGCCTGGGGTTGACGGCCGCCGGCGCCTGCTGCGTCGTCGGCGGCAGCACCGGGTGGGGCCTGCTCGTGGCCCGGCAGATCCGGCGCCGCCCCGCGGAGCTCGGCCGCCTTGCGGCGGCCCTGGAGGCCCTGCGCACGGAGGTCGAGTACGGCAGGACGCCGCTGCCCGCGGCCCTGCGCCGTTCCGCCGCGGGAGACCGCGGACCGGCGGGCGCCCTGTTTTGCGCCGCGGCCGCGCAGCTGGAGGCGGGCGGCGGGGCTTCGGCCTCCGAGGCCTGGGAGGCGGGGCTCGGGGCCGCCCAGGACCGCTCGGCCTGGTCCGCATCCGACGTGGAGGGGCTGCGGCGGCTCGGCCACGCCCTCGGTGCCTCGGATGCGCAGGACCAGGTCCGACACCTGCGCCTCGCCGTGTCCCGGCTGCGCGCGGCCGAGGGCGAGGCGTCGGCCGTCGCCGAGCGGCAGGCCCGGATGTGGTCGTACCTCGGCGTGCTCGCGGGCGTGGCCGTGGTCCTGGCCGTGCTGCCGTGAGGCGCGGGGCCCGACGCGGGCGAAGGGAGGGACCGGCGCGCCGGCGGGCCCGGGCGCCGGGCGAGGCGTTGAACGCGGACGTCATCTGGCAGATCGCCGGGCTCGGCATCCTCATCGTCGTGGTGCACAGCGTGATCAAGACGGCGGGCCGCGACGAGCTGGCGTGGATGGTGACGGTGGCCGGCGTGGTGGTGGTGCTCTTCCGGGTCATCGGCGTCGTCAACCAACTGTTCCAGGCCGTCCGGTCCGTGTTCCAGATGTGACCCGCATCCGGGGGGCATCGGCGGGGCCCGCGCGCCCGGGGGGGGACCGCGCCTTGTCTGTCCTGGCCCTGGTGGCCTTCGCCCTCGTCGCCGTGGTCTGCCTCGTGGTGCTGCGGCCGCTCCGCCCCGAGCTCGCCGTGCTGCTCTCGGTCGCCGCCGCCGCGCTGATCTTCCTCGCCCTGCTGCCCCGGATCGCCCAGGTCGTGTCCTTGGTGACGGACCTGGCGGCGCGCGGAGGGGTCGAGCCCGCGTACCTGGCCGCGGTGCTCCGGATCATCGGGGTGGCGTACGTCGCGGAGTTCGGCGCCCAGGTCGCCCGGGACGCGGGTGAGGGCGCGATCGCCGCCAAGGTGGAGCTGGGCGGCAAGGTCCTGATCCTGCTGCTGGCGGTGCCCATCCTGCTCGGCATCCTGTCGCTGGTGACCAAGCTGCTGGGGTGACGGCGCGCCCACCGGTCTCCGGAGGGGGTGGACGGGACGCGAGACGGCGCTGCGGCCCGGCCGCCCTCGCCCGCGCGTCCCGTCCTGTTCGCCCTGCTGGCCGGGCTGGTCGCCCTGTCGGTGGCGGGGCTCCCCGGGCGGGCCGCCGCCGGCACCGCGCCCCGGGCCCCGGCCGCTCCCGCCGCGTCATCCGGGATCGCGGCCGGCGTGGCGGCGTCCGGGGCCGGGGGGCCGGCGGCCGCCGCGGCCTCGGCCGGAGGCGCCGCCACCCCGGGGGGCCCGACCCCGGCGGCCCTCGCCGAACAGCAACTGGCCGGCATGGACGCGACGTCCATCGCCCGCTTCGTGGACGCGATCGGCGCGGGCCTGCCGGGCGGCGGCTTCGGCTGGGCCAGCCTGGCCCAGTTCCTGCGGGGGAGCGGCGTGCTCCGCCATCCGGAGCGCCTGCTGCCCGCGCTGGGCGCGGTCTTCGTGGGCGAACTGCGGACGAGCCTGACGCTCCTCGGCCAGCTCCTCGTCCTGGTCGTCCTCTCGGCGGTGCTGCGCCAGATCCAGGCGGCCTGGGGGAGCGAGACCGTGGCCCGCATCGCGGACGCCGTCGTCTTCCTCGCCCTGGGCACGATCTGCCTCGCGGGCTTCGCCATCGCCGTGGGCCTGGCGCGGGGCGCGATCTCCGACCTCTCCTCGTTCATGGTGGCCCTGCTCCCGGGCATCGTCGGCCTGATGGTCAGCACGGGCTCGGTGACGACCGCCGGGCTCCTGCAGCCGGCGATGGTGGGCGCGATCGAGACGGTCGGCGTCATCGTGCGTGCCGTGGTGTTCCCGCTGGCCCTGCTCGCGGCCGTCCTCGATCTCGTCGGCGCCTTCGCGCCGTCCTTCCGCCTTTCCGGTCTCTCCGGCCTGATGCGCCAGGTGAGCGTCGGCGTGATGGGCCTGCTCTTCACGGGCTTTCTCGGGGTCGTGGTTACGGTCGGCGCCGCCGGCGGCATCGCGGACAGCGTGGCGCTGCGCGCCGGCAAGTACGCGGTCAAGACGTTCGTGCCCGTGGTCGGGGGCCTGTTCGCCGACGCCGCCGAGCTGGTCCTGACGTCGGGGCTGCTCCTGCGGTCCGGCCTGGGCCTGCTCGGTCTGGTGGCGGTGGCCCTCCTGGTCGCCGTGCCCGTGCTGAAGATGCTCGCCCTGCTCCTCGTCTTCCGGCTCGGCGCCGCCGTCGCCGGCCCGGTCGGCGGGGAGGGTGTGGCCCACGTGCTGGGCGGGATCGGCGGCGCCCTGGTCCTCCTGACCCTGGCGGTGGCCGTGGTCGGACTGCTGTGCTTCCTGTCCCTGGCGGTGCTGGTCGGGGCGAGCGGCGCCGCGTGGGCCGGGGTGTGAAGCCGGGCCCGGGCGCGCCGGGGCCGCGGAGGGGAGGCCGCCCGTGGTCGAGATCCAGGGCTGGGGCCGGGCCCTGGCCGCGGTGCTCCTCCTGGCGGGGACCGTCGAGTTGCTCCTGCCGTCCGGCTCGATGAAGGGGTATGCCCGCGCCTTCCTCGGCCTTCTCGTGCTGCTCGCGGTCCTGCAGCCGGCCGTGGAGGTGCTGCGCGGCGGGCTCCGGCTCACGCTGCCCGTGCCGGCGGCCTCGGGCCTGGCCGCGGGTCCGGCGGCCGCGGCGGGCCCGGCCGACGCCACCGCGCGGACGTTCGAAGGCCTCGTGGCGTCGGAGGCGGCGCGCGTGGCCGCGCAGGTGCCGGGGGTCGAGCGGGCGAGCGTGACCCTCCGCTTCGGCGCCGCGGCGCCCGGCGGCAACCCGCCGGTCGTCGCGGCCGAGGCGAGCGTCACGCCCGCGGCCGCCGCGGGCGCCGGACTCGGGGCCCAGGTGGCCGCCGCGCTGGCGGCGGGCCTCGGCGTACCGCGTTCCGACGTGCAGGTGGCGGTGCTGTAGGGGTGGCGGGGGCGCCCCGCGGACCCTCGTCCCGAAGGGGGCATCACGATGTCGGGCGACGCGGAGCGGACGGCCGTCGGGGCCGCGGGGCATGGGTCCGGCACGGACGCGGCGGGGCGCGGCCGGCCGGACCCGGAGGGCCGGTCGGGCTGGCCCGCCTGGCGCCCGCCGCAGTTCTGGAACCTGAAGGCCCCGCAGTGGAAGACCGCCGCGTGGATGGGCGCGCTGCTCGTCGCCGGCCTCATCCTCCTCCTGCAGCGCCCGGCCGCGGCGCCCTCCCGCGCGGCGTCGGCGGGCCTGCCTTCCACCTCGAGCGCGGCGCCGTCCGGAGCGGACTCGGCCGGGTCCGCAGACCCCCTCACCGGCGAAGAGGAGGCGATGGCCGCCCGGCTCAGCGCCGCCCTGGGGCGCATCGCCGGGGCGGGCGCCGTCTCCGTCGACGTGCGCCTGGCCGCCGGGCCCACCACCCGGTTCGCGACGGACGCGCAGGACTCGAACGCGGTGACCAGCGAGACGGGCACCGGGGCCGGCGCGCAGACCACCACCCAGACCACGACGAGCACCCAGGTCGTGACGGGCGCGGCCGGCGCGCCCGTCGTCGAGGGCGTCCAGTCCGCCCAGGTCGCGGGCGTGCTGGTCGTGGCGAGCGGCGCCACCGACCCCGTCGTGGCCGCGGAACTCGCCCGTGCGGCCCAGGCGCTCACGGGTGCGCCGCTGTACCGGATCACGGTGCTGCCGGGGCAGGGGGGATGATGATCGTGGTCCTGGAGCGCAGGCGCCTGCTGGGGTTCGCCGTCCTGGTGGCCCTGGTGGCCGCCGGGGTCGTCTTCGTGGCGCGCAACTGGGCGGTCCAGGGCGGCGGGGCGCCGGCCGGCGCGACGCTGGTCAGCGCCCGGCCGGCCGCATCCAGCGCCCCTCCGCGCACCTCCTCCGCGGGCGCGCCGGCCGGATACTTCGCCGCGGCGCGCCTGCAGCGGGACCAGGCGGAGAGCCGCGAACTGGCGGATCTCCGTGCCCTCGCCGGGGACCCCGCGACCTCGGCGGCCGTGCGGGCCCAGGCGCAGGAGCAGATCCTCCAGCTGGAGCAGTTCCAGCAGGAGGAGGCGCAGGCCGAACTGGTGCTGCAGGCCAAGGGCTTCCCGCAGGCGCTCGTCCTGCTGCGGCCCGGCGGGGCGACGGCGGTCGTGGCGGCGCCTTCGTTCGACCCGGCCAGCGCGGCCCTGGTCGCGCAGGCGGTCGCGGCCGCCGCCGACCTCGATCCGGCGGACGTGCAGATCGTGGTCCGGGGCGCATCCTCCGGCAGCGGGGCGCCCTCGGCCGCCGTCGGGTGACCCGTGGCCCGTCCGCCTCCAGGCGGTATAATGGTCGGGCGGCTGCGCCGCGCGGCCCAGCGGGGGTGGTGCCGGTGCCGGATCTGCCCGAGGCGCCGCCGCAGGCGGGCGAGTACCGCGTCAGCGACGACGTCGTCGCGTCGATCGCCGGCATCGCGGCCGCGGAGGTCGAGGGGGTCGCGGGCCTGGGCGTCGGCCTGGCGCTCGGTCTGGGCGACGTGCTCGGGAAGCGGGCGAGGGCGCGCGGGGTGCGCGTCGAGGTGGGGTCCCGCGAGGCCGCCGTGGACGTCTACCTGCAGGTGGCGTTCGGCGTCAACATCCCCACGGTGGCGCAGCGCGTCCAGGAGGCCGTGAAGCGGGCCATCGAGGGCATGACGGCCCTGGCCGTCGTGGAGGTCAACGTCCACATCTGCGGCCTGGACGCGGGCCGTCCGAGCGCGCCGGCCCCGGCGGCGCGGACTCGGTCCGCGGCCGGCGGGGGTCCGGGCGCGCCGGCGCCCGCCGCGGGCCGGGTGACCTAGGCCATGGGCGCCCTGGATCGGGTCCTCCTCTTCGTGTACAGCGTCGCCCTGATGGCGTTCGCCGCGGTCAGCCTCGTGGTGAGCGCCGGCGTCCGCGGCCCGTTCCACCTCTTCGACCTGGCGTTCAGCACCGCCTCGGGCCGGCTGGCGACGGGGCTCGTCAGCCTGCTCGTGCTGGTCGCCTCCGTGCGCGTCATCTACTCGGCCTTCGCCCACCCGGGGGCGCAGGTCGTGCACGCCACCGACCTGGGCGAGGTCCGCATCTCCCGCGAGGCGGTCGAGCACCTGATCCAGCGCGTGGCGCGCCAGGTGCGGGGGGTGCGCGACGTGCGCCCGCGCGTCACCATCGCGCCCGAGGGCATCGCGGCCTCCCTGCGCATCTGGGTCAGTCCGGACGTGAGCATCCGCGGTGTCGCCGGGCAGCTCCAGGAAGAGCTGCGCCGCTCCGTGCGCGAGGTGGTCGGGGTCGAGCTTTCCGACCTGGACGTGGCGGTCGAGAACATTACGGCCGAGGCGCGGCGGGCCCGCGTGGAGTGAGGCGGGCCCCGGCCCGGACCGTTCCGGGACGGGCCCCGGGGCCCGTCCGCCGCCGCCGGCGGGGAGGGACCCCTGTTGGGAGACGACTGGCGCGCCTGGCTGCACCGGCGCCGCGGCCGCCTCGCCGGTGCCGTCGTCGGCTTCCTCGTCGCCCTGGCGATCAAGGAGTGGGGTATCCTCTGGACGCTCTTCCTCGGCCTCGCCGCCGCGGTGGGCTACCTGGTCGGCCGGTGGGCGGACGGGGAGCAGGAGGGCCTCGCGGCCTGGATCGACCGCCTCCTGCCGCCCGGCCGGCGGTGACGGGGGGCGGCGCGGAGGGGGTGGCGGGCGTCATGAACCGGCGGCAGGCGCGGGAGCTCGCGATGCGGGCGCTCTTCGCGCGCGACGTGGCCCAGGGGCGCCCGCGGGACGTCCTCGGCTACCTGGTGGAGGAGGAGCACGTCGCCGCCGCCACCGCGGAGCGCGCCGGGGCGTTGGTGGACGGCGTGCTGGCCGACCTGGCGGGGATCGACCGCCTCATCGCCGCCTATGCCCGCGACTGGAGCCTGCCCCGCCTCGCGGCCGTCGACCGGAACGTGCTGCGCGTCGCCTTCTTCGAGCTGCTGCACAGCCCGGACGTCCCTGCGGGCGCGGCGATCGACGAGGCCCTGGAGGTCGCCAAGGCCTTCGGCGGCGAAGACTCGAGCCGGTTCGTCAACGGCGTGCTCGGCCAGTTCGTCCGGGATCGCACGGCCGGCACCGTCGCGCCGCACTGACGCGGCGGGGGACGGGCGCAGGGAGGCGCGCAGGGTCCTGGGAAGCGCGGCGCCACCTGGCCGCGCCCTCCCGGCTCGCGACCGATCCGGCGGCGGAAAGGTGGGCGACCGGATGCTGGTGTTGGACGGGCAGTCCCTTGCCCGGGAGATCCGGACGCGCGTGAAGGCCGAGGCGCGGGAGCTGCGGGCGCGCACGGGCGTCACGCCGCGCTTGGCCGCGATCCTCGTCGGCGACGACCCCGCCTCCCAGATCTACGTGGCCGGCAAGGAGCGCGACTGCGCGCGGGCGGGGCTGGAGTCCGTCGTCGTGCGCATGCCCGCCGACACGCCCTGGGCGACCCTTCGGGGCAAGATCGAGGAACTGGGCGCCGACCCGCGCGTCCACGGCATCCTCGTGCAGCAGCCCCTTCCGCCCCAGATCCGCGCGGCCGACGCGGTCGCCGCGACGGATCCGCGCAAGGACGTGGACGGCCTCCACGCGCTCTCCGCGGGGCACCTGCTCCGGGGCGAGTCCGACGAGGCCTTCGTGCCCTGCACACCCCTGGGCATCCTCGAGATCCTCCGGCACTACGGCATCCCGCTCCGGGGCCGGCGGGCGGTGGTCGTCGGGCGGAGCATGCTGGTCGGCAAGCCGCTGGCCCTCCTGCTGCTGCAGGCCGACGCCACGGTGACGGTGTGCCACTCGCGGACGCCCGACCTGGCGGAGGTCACGCGCCGGGCGGACGTCCTCTGCCTCGCGGCCGGCAGGCCCGGGCTGCTGCGCGCGGACATGGTGGCGCCGGGCGCCACGGTGGTCGACGTGGCGATGAACCGGTCGGAGGGCGGCCTGGTGGGCGACGCGGCGCCCGACGTGGCGGACGTGGCGGGCGCGCTGACCCCCGTCCCCGGCGGGGTCGGGCCGATGACGCGCGCCATGCTGCTCGCCAACACGCTGCTCGCGGCCCGCCGGCTCGCGGGCCTGGCGGGCGCGCCGCCGGCCGCGGCCCCGACGGGCGGGGCGGGCGCCCGTGCCTGAGGCGCGGGCCCTGCAGCTGGGCGCCGTGCGCGAGGCCGCCTGGACCGTCAGCCAGCTGACGGCCGTGGTGCGGGGGCGCCTCGAGTCGTCCCCCGAGCTGCGCGAGTTCTGGGTCAGCGGCGAGATCAGCAATTTCAAGCACCACACCTCGGGGCACATGTATTTCACGCTGAAGGACGAAGGGGCGACGCTGCGCTGCGTGATCTTCCGCGGCCGCGCGATGGCGCTGCCCTTCCGGCCTTCCAACGGGATGAAGGTGCTGCTGCGCGGCCGCATCGGCGTCTTCGAGCGCGACGGCGCCTACCAGTGCTACGGGGAGGACATGGCGCCCGCTGGCCTGGGGAGCCTCCACCTCGCCTACGAGCAGTTGAAGGAGCGCCTCGGCGCCGAGGGGCTGTTCCGCGAGGGGCTCAAGCGGCCCCTGCCCCGCCTGCCCGGGCGGGTGGCGCTCGTCACGTCCCCGACGGGAGCCGCCCTGCGCGACATGGTCCGCGTCGCCCACCGCCGCTGCCCGTCGGTGGAACTGATCCTCGTTCCCGCGCTGGTCCAGGGGCCGGAGGCGCCGGCGGCGATCGTGCGCGCGCTGGGCCTCGTGGCCGGGGCGTCCTGCGACGTGGTGATCCTGGCGCGCGGCGGCGGGTCGATCGAAGAGCTCTGGGCCTTCAACGACGAAGCCGTGGCCCGCGCCATCCGCGCCTGCCCGCTCCCCGTGGTCACGGGGGTGGGTCACGAAACCGACTTCACCATCGCGGACTTCGCGGCGGACCGGCGGGCGCCGACCCCGTCGGGCGCGGCCGAGATCGTCGTGCCCGACCGCGACGCCCTGCGGGCCGATCTGCAGGCCTTGGCCGGCGCGATGTTCCAGGCCGTCGCCGGGCGCATCCGCCACGGGCGGCAGGCGCTCGCCGCCGCCGCCGCGCGGGGTCCGCTGAGCCGGCCCGAGGCGGCCTTCCAGGGCCACCGCCTGCGGTTGGAGCACGCCGCCGCCCGCGTGGCCGCCGCCGGCCGGGCGCGCGTCGCCCGGGCCCAGGGCCGGTGGGAGGGTGCCGCCGGGCGGCTGGACGCCCTGTCGCCCCTGGCGGTGCTGGGGCGCGGCTTCTCCGTCTGCCGCACGGCCGGCGGGGGGCGCATCGTGCGGCGCGCCGGCGAGGCCCCCATCGGGTCGTCCGTGGAGGTGCTGCTCCAGGAGGGCGCCCTGCTCGCCCAGGTGGCCGGCCACGGGCCCGGGATCGCGATCGGCGGGGTGCCCGCCGGCGGCGCGGGCGGCACGGCCTGAAGGGCCCGGCGGCCGCCGACACGGAAGGCGTGGGGAGGGAAGCGGCGGTCCCGCCGCCGCCCGGGAGGCGGCGGTCGCGGCCCCGCGGTACGGATGGCGGAGCGATCGGGTCCCCTGCCGCTGGGATTC
>JAJYVV010000128.1 GCA_021791815.1 Bacillota bacterium
AGCGGGGCCAGCCACGCCCCGGCGGGGCGGGTCCGGCGCCGCGCGCCCCAGGGGCGGGCGGCGGAAGGGGGCTGGGGACGCGGCACCGCGCCCGGCATGCCTCGGAGACCTCCGTCCCGGCCTTCTCGGACAGGGCGCCGACCCCTGCCTCCGGAGGGCGGACCCCGCCGGGGCGGGGCGCATCCCCGCGGTACATATTGCATTGCCATGTACACTGCGATACGTTGCTCCCGCGGTCCCACGGGAGGGAGGGCCTTGCCCGTGTCGGTCTCGCGCCGGACGCTGATCGGGGCGGCCGCCGCCGCGCTCGTGGGCGAGGCCTGCGGGCGCCTGCCGGCGGGCCGGGGGACGGCGCCCGCGCCCCGGAGCGCGCCGGCGACGGTCCGGGTCCTCGACGACACCCTCCACCTGCAGGGCCCGGCCCTGGTCGCGGCCTGGGCCCGGGCCCACCCCGGGATCGCCCTCACCATCGGCCCGTCGTACGGGGGCAAAGGCCCGGACCACAGCGTCAACGCGCCGGGCATGCAGCGCGCGGGCGATGTCCTGGCGGTCTCCGGGGACGGCGGAGAGATGGGCGGCGGGTCCGCCTGGCCGGACCTGACGGCACGGGTCAGGGAGCAGAACTTCGACCTCGCCTCCCTGGTCCCGAGCGCGCTCGGGGCCTTCAACCGCCACGGGCCCCTGCGCGGCCTGCCCCTGCGGGCGGTCCCGTTCGGCATGGCCGTCCACCCCAGCGTCGCGGCGCTGGGCGTGGGTCCCCGGCCCGGTCAGCCCTGGACCTGGAAGGACCTGGGCCAAGCCGTCCAACGGGCGGCCAAGGCGCAGCCGCCCCCCGGCGGGCCGCTGATCTCGGGGATGCAGTGGGCGGACGTCCGCATCTGGGGGGCCCTGGTGCTCGGCCTGGGCGGGCAACTGACGGACGGTGGCGCCGTCGCCATCGACGCGCCGAGCACCGTGGCCGCGACGGGCCAGGCTCTGGACCTGGCGCTGGCGGCGCGTTGGCCGGCCGGCCAGAGTTCGGGTGACCCGTCCGCCACCGTCGAGGGGCGCGCCGGGGCGCCGCTGTTCTTCCTCGGCTCCCTCGGCGGCGTCGACTCGTTCGGGGCCCTCCCCGGCGCCGTCCGCTTCCCGGTGCTTCCGGCCGACCCGGTCGTGCCGCTCGCCGAGGTGGACGGGCTGGCCCTGAGCCCTCTCTGCGCCGAGCCCGACGCCGCGGTCACCTTCATGCTGTGGCTGTACGAGCCGGCCCAGCAGCGCACGCTGATCGGTTCGGGCGTCCCGCCGATGGTGGCCTCGCCGGAGCTTCAGGCTGCGTGGACGGCAGCGAGCGGGAGGCACCCGGCGCAGACGGCGCCGTACGACGTGGCGCACATGGTGGACATCCTGACCCTGCTGCCCGCGGTGCCCGGCGCCGCGTCCTACTTCTACAACAACCTCCTCGTGCAGTGGCTGGTCGAGGCGCAGGCCGACCCCGGCGGCCTCGCGCAGGACCTGGCCTCGGCGCAGCGGGAGATCGAGGCGCACGTCTGACCGCTCGGGCGGTGGGATGGGGGCGGACCGGGGTCCGCCGCGAAAGGGGCCTTGCGCGATGGCCGTGGCGTATTCGGAGCGGGCGCGGGGGCTGGTGGGCCGCGCGCAGGACGAGGCGCGCCGCCTCCAGGCGGAGCAGGTCGACGTGGAGCACCTGCTCCTGGCGTTGGTCCGCGAGGGCAAGGGCGTCGGGGTCCGGGTGCTGCGGAACCTCGGGGTGGACCTGGACCGACTGGTGGGCGAGGTGGAACGCACCCTGGGTCACGGCACGGCCTCGCCGGCCGGCCCGCTCCCGTTCACCCCCCGGCTGCGCAGCGTGATGCTGGAGTGGGCCGCCGCGGAAGCGCACGCCCTCGGCCACGCGAAGGTGGGGACGGAGCACCTCCTGCTCGGGATGCTGCGGGAGGGCACGGCGGCCGGGATCCTGGCAGCCCATGGCGTCGACCTCCGGCACGCGCGGCTGGAGTCCGTGCGGCTCCTGGATCCGTCCCAGCCTCCCGCCCCGGGTTGACCGCCCGGCGGGGAGCCGCCCGGTCAGACGGGGCGGAACCAGTCCGCGCGCATCGGATAGAGGTAGCGATCGGTCACGAAGTTCAGCGACTTGCGCGCGACCGCGAAGTGGGAGGCCACCGCGCCCAGGACGGCCGCCTGGCCGGACCGCGAGGCCAGGGGGTGGCGCGCCGCGCGGGCGAGGCGTTCCGCGCCGACGCGCTCGATGTCCTCGGCGGTGCGGGCGCGGAGTCGCGGCCGGCGCACCGCTTCGGGGAACACGCCCAACAGGAACAGGGCCACCTCGCCGATGCGCCGGTCCAGGTGGAACCGTTCCTCCTCGGAGGCATCCGCCTCCAGCGACTCCAGGGAACCGAGGTCGAACTCGGAGTAGCGGCGCCTCCGCCAGCCGCGGGCCGTGCGCTGCCACCGCGTTCCGCTCTGGTGCCGGGTGAACGAGCCCAGGAGTTCCCCGAGGTAGTCCGCGATCTCCGGGTCCTCCAGGAAGCGGCGCAGCTGGGGCGCGTCGAACACCGCGGCCCGGCCGCGGATGCCCGTGCGCTCCATCGTGAACCGCGCGTCCTTCAGTTCCCGCGCCGCCTGGCGGACGACGACCGTGAAGAGCAGCATGGGCGACACGTGCATCAGGGCGTCCGGCTCGGAGGAGAGCCGGGAGAAGAGCCCGGGGTCATCCAGCGCGACCGCGAGCAGGCGGGGGTCTCGGCGCAGGTCGGCGGCGCGGCCCGGCGCCACGAACTCCAGGTCCCGGTCGGATAGGTGCTCGAGCCACTCCCATGGCTGCATGACCGTTACCCGTAGGGTAGCGGCGAAGGGCTCGGCCGCGCAAGGCCGGGCGGCCGGCGCGGCCCTCCTCAGGACAGAACCTCCTCGGGCGAGACGCGCCGCTGCCCGCCGCGGCGCGCCGGCGCCGCCTCGATCACCGGGGGCGCCTCGCCGGCCGCCACCATCCGGCGGAGGAGGCGCTCCGCCATGGTCCGCGCGACCTCGCGGTGCGAGTCGAGCCCGATCAGGTTCGTCAGCTCGTACGGGTCCGCGTCCAGGTCGTAGAGGTACTCCTCCACGTAGCGCTCCGCGCCCGGGTCCTGTCCGCCCCGCCCGTCCGGCGCCTGCACCCCGTACTTCCAGCGCCGGGTGCGCACGGCCCGGCCGACCTGGGACTCGCTGATCTGGACGAAGACCTCCTCGGGCCATCCTGCGGCCTCGCCGTGCAGCAGGGGTAGGAACGAGCGCCCCTGCATCGTGCCCGGCACCGGCAGCCCGGCGGCGGCGAGCAGCGTCGGGGGCAGGTCGACCAGGCTCACCAGCCCATCGACGCGGCCGCCCCCGTCGAAGCCGGGGCCCCACGCCGCGCACGGGACATGGATGGAGCTGTCATGGCCCGAGCGCTTGTACTCGGAGTTGCGCGTCTTGAAGTGGCAGCCGTGGTCGGACGTGAAGGCCACGACGGTGTCGCGATCGAGGCCCAGGCTCCGGAGGGCGTCGCAGAGGCGCCCGAGCGCCTCGTCCAGCCGCCGGACCATCCCGAAGTAGCCGCCCAGGTGCTGGTGCGTCGACCCGCCCAGCGCGGCCAGGTCGGGCGGCACCCACCGGCCGGTGTACCGCTCGCGGTATCCGTCGGGGGGCGGGTAGTCGTCCAGGTGGTTCTGGTGGTGCGGCTCCAGGAAGGACAGGAACAGCAGGAACGGCTCGCCCTGGTGGCGGTCCACGTAGCGGATCGCGGCGTCCGTGAGGGCGTCGACGCGGTACCCCGGCAGCAGCACCTCCCGGCCCTCCCCGTCGTACACGAGGGTGCGGTAGGGCTCGGAGGTGTGTTCCAGGGCGTTGGCGCCCAGCCATTCCGCATAGCCGCCGCGCTCGCCCGGCGGGACCGCGTCCGTCCCGTGCGTCCGGGCGAGGTGCCACTTGCCGATGTACCCGGTGTGGTAGCCGGCCTGCCCGAAGCAGCCGGCCAGCGTCACCGCATCCGCCCGCAGCCCGATGCCGTTGCGGAACACGCCCGTCGACGTCGCGTACTGGCCGGTCTGCAGGCACGACCGGGCCGGCCCGCACACGGGCTGGCTGGTGAAGAACAGGGGCAGGTGGGTCCCCCGCAGGGCCAGCCGGTCGAAGTTGGGGGTGAGGTCCAGGGGGTTGCCGCCCAGTCCGGTCGTGTCCCAGCGCTGCTGGTCCGTGAAGAAGACGATCACGTTGGGCCGGTCTCCGCGCTTGCGCCGCACCCGCCCGCACCTCCGCCCCCGCCGTCCCGGCGCTGCCCTGTACGCCGGGGGGGCGGCGGATGCCTGCCGCCCGCGGCCTCTACAGCACGGCCGCGAGGCGGTCCAGGACGTGGTCCGGGCGCACCGGCGCGTCCGGCACCTCGTCGGGTCCCGTGCAACCGCTCAGCACCAGGATCGTCTCCATGCCGGCCGCGTGGCCGCCCGCGATGTCCGCATCCAGCCGGTCGCCGACCATGGCCACCCGCGCCGCGGCGCCCATCGCCCGCCGCGCCATGCGGAAGATGAAGGCCTCGGGCTTTCCGCCCACGCGCGCGGTCCGCCCGGTGGCGAACTCCACGGCGGCCAGGATCGCCCCGGTGCCCGGCCAGGGACCGTCCGGCATGGGGTACGTGGCGTCGCGGTTCGTCCCGTACAGCGCCGCGCCGCCGAGCACGGCCTGGGTGGCGGTCCGCAGCTCGGTGAAGTCGAAGCCGTCGTGTCCGCCCACCACCACCACGGCCGCGCGCGCGGCGTCCGCGCCCCGGACCGGCCGCAGCCCGGCGGCGGCCACCTCCGCCGACAGGTCCGGAGAACCGATGACGAACGCGCTGCGCCCGTCCGCCAGGCCGTCGGCGCGCGCCAGGGCCGCGGTCGCGGCCCCGCAGGTGATGACGTCCGCCCCCTCCGCGGGTATGCCCAGGGCGCGCAGCTTGCCCGCGTAGCCCTCGGCGGAGCGCCGGGCGTCGTTCGTGAGGTAGACGACGCGCTTGCCGCGCCGGTGGAGCTCGGCGATGGCCTCCGGACTGCCCGGGACCGGCGCGTCGCCGACATAGACGACGCCGTCGAGGTCGAGGACGAAGCCGTCGAAGCGGTCCGCCAGCGACACGGGGAGCCTCCTCCCTGCACGGCACGGGACCCGGGCGGCCGCCGCGGCCCCCTCCCCCGGAGCCTACTCGGGGAAGGAGACGGGCACCACGGATGCGGCGAAGGCCAGGATCGAGGGGTCGGGCCCCTGGGCGACGTAGGAAGCGCCGCCGGCCTCCCAGAGGACCCACGTCGGCGTCGCCGCGCCCCGCAGCCACTCCACCACCGTGCCCGCCGGCACCCCGGGGACGGGAGGGACGGCCGTGGCCGCGCGCCGCAGGCGACCGGCGGCCGCGGCCAGGGCCCCGGCGCCGGTCACGGTGCCGGGGCTCCCGACGACCTGGTACGTCCAGCCGCCGCGCTGCCACTGCAGCACCGAGCCTCCGCCCTGGGCCGACGCGGCGGTGTAGGAGGCGCGGAGCCCGCCCCCGATGCCCACCGCGGAGGTCGGCGCCGCGGCCGGGGTGGCGGCCGGCGAGGCACCCGCGGCGCCGCCCGGCGCCGTGCCCGTGAGCAGCCAGGCATCGACATTGCCTCCCGACCGCAGCGCGGAGGCCGGCGGTGCCGGCACGGCGACCGTGCACGGGTGGAGCCAGATCTCCGCCGAGTAGGACTGCAGGTTGGCGCCGGCCGAAGCGGTGGCGCACTCCCCGACCGGCACGGGCGGCGACCAGGTGGGCAGATACACCGCGATGACGGCGCCCCGCAGCGAAGACAGCGACTCCCCGAACGGTCCGCGCGCCGCCGCCAGATAGGCGGCCGCCGCCGAGCCGCACAGGGCGGAGCGGGTCGCCCCGCAGGCGGGCACGGCGGGCTTGGACGCGGGCGCCGCCTTGGGCGCCGGGCCGCATGCCGCGAGCCCGCTCAGCGCCGCGGCGAGGACCACCCGGGCCGCGGCGGGATGCCCGGTAGACCCCAATCCCAGGCTCACTCGGCGCAGTTGGACCATGGCATGATCCCCGCTTCCCAGATAGCGCCATCCGTCGGCGGTGGGGATTCCCGCACCCCCGCGCCCGTTCCTCCCGCGGCGCCTCACGCCGTCCGAGGGCCGCGGCCCGCCGCCGGAACGTCGTAGCGCCGCATCACCGTGCCGAACAGGACCGCGTACGCCAGCTGCAGCGCGGCGGCGAGGTAGAACGGCAGGTCGAGGGATCCCAGCGCCATCAGCCAGCCGGAGAGGGCCGGGCCGGCGGCGGCGGGCAGGCTCCACGACACGTTGTTCAGGCTGCTGGCGAGCCCCCGCCGGCGGTCGCCGACCAAACCCACGCCGAACGCCTGGCGGGCGCCGACGGAGCCGCGGTTGAGCACGGAGCGGACCACGTACAGCGCGGCGGCCCAACTGAAGTGCGGCATGAACGGCATCGCGGCGAGGAGCGCCACGCCGACGAAGCGCAGGGCCACGATGGACCGCACCAGTCCGATGCGCGCCACCAGCTCGCCGGTCGCCACGGACGCCGCGGCGGTCAGGAAGAAGGTCACGGCGAACACCGAGCCGACCGCCCCGGCGCCGACGCCGTAGCGGGCCGCGAACCAATAGGGAAGCAGCGGGGCGAAGATGCCGATCCCGAGCGCGTTCACGGCGTTCACCGCGCTGAGCAGGGCCAGGGCCCGGTTCTCCTCGCGGCGGACGGCCGGCGCGTCGGCGCCGCCTCCGGCCCCGCCGGAGGAAGGCCCCGGGGGCGCCGCGCGCCCGGCGGTCGGGCCCTCGTCCCCCCGGGCCTCCGGGAGACGCGCGATCTGCCACCAGTTGGCGGCCGCGACCGCGAGCGTCAGCCAGAACAGGGGGGAAAACGCCGCGGGACCGGGGAGCCAACGGGCCCAGAGGGGCACGAGGCCGGCCAGGATCGAGCCCGCGCCCATCCCGCAGAAGCCGAGCGCCGCGTTGAGGCTGAACACCGAACCGCGCTCGACCGCCGGGACGTGGCGCGCGAGCCAGGCCTGCTCCGCGGGCGAGAACGGCCCGGCGGCGCCGTTGGCCCCCAGCCCGTACCCGAACAGGAGCGCGCCCGCCACGAGCACGGTGCCCCGCGGATCGAGGAGCACCAGGCCGGTGCACAGGGCGAGGCCGATCTGGTAGACGAGAAGGAGCGGGCGGCGGCCCAGGCGGTCGCTCAGCGGCCCCACGCCGAGGCCCAGGGCGCCGCCGGCCAGTTGCGCGGCGCCCAGCAGCGCGCCGATGGCCGCGGCCGGCCAGTGCATGGCGCGCAGATACAGCACGAAGTCGGTCGCCAGGGCCCCCTGGGCCACGCTGCGCAGCGTGCGGGTGGCCATCAGCCCCCGGGCGATCGGGTGCAGGCGTCGCCAACCGGCGGGGAGATAGGGCGGCGGAATCCGCCCGGCGGCGGGCGAGGGCTCGGCCCGCCGGGCGCCCTCCTCGGCAGCGGCGCCGGCCGGGCCCCGCGCTCCCCGGGCCCCCGCCGCGCTCAGGCCGGACCCTCCAGGGCCTGGCACCGGAAACGGCCGCAGGCCGGCCGGATGCGCCGCGTCTCCAGGCCGTCCGGCAGAAGGTCCACCTCGTTCGCTGCGGGCGGGCGGCGGCGCCACGGGCGGTCCGCGGGCGGCCGCCGCGTCCCGATCTCCGCGGGGCGGGACCCGCGCCGGCCGCCGTCGGGCCCACCGGGTTCGCCGGGACCAGGGGCGACCCCTGCCCCGAGGGGCGGGAACGGGGCGCCGCGAACACGGGGCGCCGGGGGGTCGGGCATGGCGGGGACGGATCGCTGGGCGTTCGCGGGTGTGGACGATCTCGCGGGCGCGATGGCCTCCGGGCAGCTCAGCGCCGAGGCGCTCGTGGCCGCCTGCCGGCGGCGCATCGCCCTCCTCGACCGCGGCGGGCCGCACATCGGGGCGGTGGTGGAACTGAACCCCGACGCGGAGGCCATCGCCCGCGCCATGGACGCGGAGCGCCGCGCCGGGCGCGTGCGCGGGCCGCTGCACGGGATCCCGGTCCTCCTCAAGGACAACGTCGACACGGGCGACCGGATGGCGACCACGGCGGGCTCTCTCGCGCTCCTCGACTCGCCCGCCGCGGCGGACGCCACGGCCGCCGCCCGGCTGCGGCGGGCCGGGGCCGTCCTCCTCGGCAAGACGAACCTGAGCGAATGGGCCAACTTCCGCTCCAGCCGGTCCACCAGCGGGTGGAGCGCCCGCGGCGGCCTGACGCGCAACCCGCACGCCCTCGACCGCAACCCCTCCGGGTCGAGCTCGGGGTCCGCGGCGGCCGTGGCGGCCGGCCTGTGCCCGCTGGCGGTCGGCACGGAGACGGACGGCTCGATCGTCAGCCCCGCCGGCGCGTGCGGCGTCGTCGGGCTGAAGCCGACCGTCGGCCGGACCAGCCGCGCGGGGGTGGTGCCCATCGCCCACAGCCAGGACTCGGTCGGCGCCCTGGCCCGGAGCGTGGCCGACGCGGCCGCGCTGTTCGCCGCCCTGGCCGGCCCGGATGCCCGCGACCCGGCGACCGCCTGGGCGCCGTCGGCCCTGCCGGCCGACCACCGGAGCTGGCTCGACCGGGACGGGCTCCGCGGAGCCCGTCTGGGCGTCGCCCGCCGCGGGCTGTTCGGCCACAGCCCGCACGCCGACGCCGTCGCCCTGGAGGCCATCCGCGCCATGCGCGACGCCGGCGCGGAGATCGTGGACCCGGCGGACCTGCCTTCGATGGAATCCCTGGAGGGGGACCGCTCCGAGTTCGAGGTTCTGCTGTATGAGTTCCGGGCCGACCTCAACGCCTACCTCGCCGGCCGGCCCGGACTGCCGGTGGGGGACCTGGGCGGCGTGATCGCCTTCAACACCCGCCACGCCGACCGCGAGATGCCCTTCTTCGGACAGGAGACGCTGCTCCGCGCCCAGGCCAAGGGCCCCCTGGAGGACGCGGGCTACGTCGCCGCCCTGGAACGGAGCCGCCGCCTCGCCGGCCCGGAGGGCATCGACGCCGCCCTCACCCGCCACGGGCTCGACGCCCTCGTCGCGCCCACGGGAGCCCCCGCCGGCCTCACCGATCTGGTCCACGGCGACCGGTCCCTCGGGGGCACCTCGTCGCCCGCCGCACGCGCCGGGTACCCGCTGATCACCGTGCCGGCGGGCTTCCGCTTCGGCCTGCCGCTGGGTGTGACGTTCATGGGGCCGGCCTGGAGCGAGCCCACGCTGATCCGGCTCGCCTTCGCCTTCGAGCAGGCCACGCGGGCGTGGCGGCCGCCGCGCTTCCTCCCCACGGCCGAGCTGCGCGCGCACGGTTGAGGGCCGCGCGGCCAAGCCGCGCCCAGGGCGGACAGCCCCCCCGATGCTCGTCCCTGTGGTCCCGCGGCCGCTGCGCCTTGGTCGCGTTCCACCGTCGGCGCGATGCCGCTGCCCGCGGCAGCGGCTGCCCGGCGTGGAGGAGGCGCCTGCACGGGCCCAGCCCCCGGCGGAAGGCGGAACGCGCCGTGCCCCCTGCGTTGCCGCACGCTTCCTCACGCGCGACCTTCAGCGGCCTTCTCGGCCCCGGTCCGGGCCGAGCGGCGGCCATACAGCCGCGCGCACCTGCCCGTCCGCACGTCGATCATGTCCGGCACGAGGTCATCCCGGGGTCTCTCCCGGATCGACCCCAAGGGCGCGCCGGCCCTGGGCGGCAGGCGCAGACTCGGCGTGCTCCGCACCGAAGCGCATCCACCGATCCCGACCCGCCACAGCCACGACGGCGACAGGCCGGTCCCTCAGCGCCTTCATCGGCGTGGCGCGGTGGCCGCCCCACCCCGAACCCACCTCTGTGACCGTGCCCACGACCGGCAAACCTTCGCCCGTTACAAACGCCATTACCCGAGCCACCTGCCCAGCTCCGCGCGCTGATCGGATGACGGCACCCGGACGTCGATGCCACCGGGTCAACGCGGACCACCCCCCCGGACGCCGGGCGGGACTCCCCGGTGCCATGGGCGAAGACCGCGCCCTCCGCGCCGGGGCCGTCCGGCCGCAGCGGGTCCGCATCCAGACCTGCTCCGGCGGCGGCCGGCTCCGATCGACGCCGAAACCATCGCGGGCGGCCCGCCGCGGGGCCAGGCCCCCCCGCGCCATCCCTGCACGGCGTGCCTCCGGTCCCGTGCGCCTGTCCTTTCCGCGAACCTTCAGGGTCGGGCGAAACGTCCGCCGTCCCGGTGGATGACCGGGCAGTAGCCCTCGTCGTCGATGAAGCGGGTCAGGCCCTCGCGCCGGTCGCCCACCGGTCGGGACCGCTCCGTCCGGAGGTGGATCGCGAAGCTGCGGCGCGGCGCCCCCGATCGGTTGGTGCCGCTGCCGTGGAGGGTCAGTTGGTCGTGGAAGCTGACCCCGCCGGGCGGGAGGACCGCCTCGATCTCCTCCCACGACTGCCCCGGGGGGACGCGGATCTGGTCGCGCTGCCGCTCCGCGTCCGGCGCGAAGAAGTCCCCCTGGCCCAGGAGGCCCCAGCGGTGGGAGCCGCGGACGTGCCGGACGGGTCCGGCCTCCGAGGTCACATCGCTGCACGCGACCCACGCCGTGAAGAGCTCGCTGCCCTCCTCCCACTGCTTCCAGTACTGGCGGTCCTGGTGCCAGCCGACATGCGGGCTGGTATGGCCCGGGTCGGCGGACGGCTTGATCAGCAGCTGCACCCACCAGACCTGCACCATGCGGGCGCCCGTCAGTTCGGCCGCGGCCCGCCCCAGCGCGGGATGGGCGACGAGGGCCATGATCGCCCGGTTGGCCACCTGCGGCATCTCGATCTTCACGAGCTTGCCCGGGTCGTCTCCCGGATTCCAGTAGGACGGCTGGGGCGGAACGCCCGTCTCGTACTCACCCCGCATCAGGGCGTCCATGCCGGCGCTCGCCCCCCGCACGATCGCCTCCGGCACGACGGCATGCGGCAGCAGCACCACGCCGTCGTGCTCGAATGCCGCCCGCGCCGCGGAGCCCTCGGGGCGTCCGTCCAGGGCATCCATGGGGGATCCCTCCTCGAGAAGCTCCGGGAGGGTTCGGCGGACGGGCCGCGCCGCCTGCGGCGGCCGAGGGTGCCCCCTACCCCGCGCTGCCCGCCCCGGGCCCCCTTTCCCCATGGCCCTGGGCGCCGCTCCCCCCGGTGCCCCGCCGGGCGGCCGCCGCCGGGACGAGCAGCCCGAGGACGGCCCCGGCCAGGAGCGCCGCCGCGGCGCCCGGCAGGGGTGGCCGGAGCACCATGACCCAGAGGACCCCCACCAGCATGCCGCCCCCTCCGCCGAGGGCCCAGGCCGGACCGGCCTGCGCGAGGCGCGCCGCCGGAGGGAGGACGCCGGCGGGCGGCCCGCCCGCGAGGCGCCGGAGCCACGCGGCCGGGGCGCCCAGCGCCAGCGCGCA
>JAJYVV010000129.1 GCA_021791815.1 Bacillota bacterium
GGCCGGCGCCGCCTACGTGCGCGCGGCGGCGGGCGGCGCGTGGTCGGCCGCGCCGCTGCGGCGCCCGGCGATGGGTGTGGAGGAATACTCCAGCGCCGCCCAGGTCATCACCCAGCAGGTCGCCCTGCAGCCGGCCGCCGTCGCGCTGGATGCCGGCGGCCAGGCGGTGTTCGCCGCGCCGGACGGCGTCTACGGCGCGGCGGGACGCCTGGCGCGGGCGCCGGCCCGCGCGATCGCGGCCGTGGTCGCGGAGCCCGGCGGCGGCTTGCTCGCGATCGCGCCCGACGGAGATGTCTACGCGGGATCCGCGGCAGGACCGTGGCGGCTCCTCCCCGCGGGCGCCGCGGGGGCCGGGCGCTCATGACCCGCGGCGCGCGGCGCGGCCTGCTCTGGCTCGGCGCCTTCGTCGCGCTGCTCGGCGCGCTGGCGGTCCTCTTCGCGCGCGGTCCCGCCGTCGACCCGGCCGGCTACGGTCCGGCCCCCGCCTTCGCGCTGCCCGACCTGCAGGGCCGGACCGTGACCCTGGCCGAGCTCGGGGGCGCGAACGTGGTCCTGCGCTTCGGCTCGGTGGCGTGCACGGATTGCGCCTCCGACTGGAACCTCCTCGGGCAGTGGCAGCGGGGCGCCGGGAGCCGCATCCGCATCGTGGCCGTCGAGGTCGGGCAACCGGCGGACGTCGTGCGCGTCAAGCTGTCCGGGGAACAGCTCCCGGTGCCGGTGCTCGTGGACGCGGGCGGCCAGGTGGCTGCCGCTTACGGCGTGCGCAGCCTGCCCTCGTTCGCGTTCATCGACGCGGGAGGCCGGCTCCTGGCCGTCGATCCGGTGATCACCCATGGCGCCGTCTGGTCGGCGTCGACGTGGACGTTCCACCTCGACCAGCTCCTGCGCGCCGATCAGGCCGAGGGCGCGGCGCGGTCGGGAGCAGCGCTGCGGTAACATGGGCCCGGAGCGAGGGGGCCGGGCGATGCGGAACTCCTGGGCCATCCTGGTCGCCGCCGTCGTCGTGGTGGGGGCCGGCGCCGCCCTGGCCGGGGTGCTGCGCCCCCTGGCGGGCCCGCCGACCCCGGAGGAGCAGGTCATGGCCATCGCCGCGGACCTGCGCTGTCCCGTGTGCGCCGGCGAGTCGGCCGCCGCGGCCGACACGACGCAGGCCCAGGCGATGCGGGCGCAGATCGCCTCCGACCTGCAGGCCGGCATGTCGCGGCAGGCGATCCTGGGTCAGTTCGCGGCCCAGTACGGGACGTGGATCCTGGACAGGCCGCCGGAGCGCGGGGCGTTCCTCCTGCTCTGGATCGCGCCCGTGCTGGCCGCCGCCGGCGTGGGTGCCGGCATCTTCCGCCTGGTCCTGCCGCGAGGGGGCGCCGGCCGGGATCAGGCGGAACGCTCGGCCGCCGCCGACGGGACCGCGGCCGGCGTGGGGTCGGAGCCGGGCCCCGCGACGGCGGTTTCGGCCGCGTTGCGCGCCCGGCTCTCCCGGTTCCTGTGACAGGCCGTCCCCGGGTGGCCTCCCGGCCTCCGAACGGAAGGGAGACGCTCGTCGCATGGCGGTTGCGCTGATCGGGCGAGTGCTGCTCTGGGTCGCGCTCGCGGCCGCCCTCGCCGCCACGCTGCTGCTCGCGGCCGGCGAGCGCGCCGGCCGCCCCGCGGTCGCCCGGGCCGGCCGGGCGGCGTTCTGGGTGCTGGTCGCCGGGGTGGTCGGCGCCGCGCTCCTGCTCCTCGGCGCGCTCGGCGCCAACGACTTTCACCTTGCCTACGTCGCGCAGCACAGCAGCGCCCAGACGCCGTGGTATTTCCGCCTGGCCGCGCTCTGGGGCGGCCAGCAGGGCTCGCTCCTCCTCTGGCTGCTGATCCTCTGCCTCTATGGCGCGTACCTGCTCGCCCGCCCTCCGCGCGAGGCCGAGGGGCTGCTCGACCTCGCGCTGGCCGTGATCGCCGCAGCGGCGTCCGCCTTCGGCCTCCTGGTGGCACAGGTCGCCTCGCCCTTCGTCTATCAGGGCGGCGCGCCGGCCGACGGCGTGGGCCTCAACGCCCTGCTGCGGGCGGATTCCTTCCTGCTCCACCCGGTCGCGATCTACTTCGGCTTCGTCGGATTCACGGTCCCGTTCGCCTTCGCCATGGCGGGACTGCTGCGCGGGGAGACGGGCGACCGCTGGATCCGGCTCACCCACCGCTGGGCGCTCACCGCGTGGGGTTTCCTCAGCCTCGGCATCCTGCTCGGCGCGCACTGGTCGTACCATGTGCTCGGATGGGGCGGATACTGGGACTTCGACCCCATCGAGAACGCGGCGCTGCTGCCGTGGCTGCTGGGTACGGCCTTCATCCACAGCGCCATGGTCCAGGAACGCCGCGGCATGCTGAAGGTGTGGAACGCGGCGCTGATCGCCGGTACGTACGTGCTCACCCTCTTCGGCACATTCCTGACCCGCAGCGGCGTGGCGGATTCGGTGCACACCTTCGCCGAATCCCCCATCGGCGGATGGCTGATCGCGTACTGCGGGATCGCCGCGGCGGGCGCGATCTACCTGATCGGATCGCGGCTGGACCTCCTGCAGGACGAGCGGCAGCCGGACTCGCTGGTGAGCAAGGAAGGGGCCTTCCTGCTCAACAACGTGGTGTTTCTGGCGCTCGCGCTTTCCGTCTTCGTCGGCACGGTCGTGCCCATCCTCTCGCCGTACTTCGGCCCGACGGTCAGCGTGGGCCCCCCGTACTTCAAGCGGGTCAGCGCGCCGCTGTTCACCATCGCCCTCCTGCTGGCGGGCGTCGGGCCGCTGCTCGCCTGGCGGCGCGCCGGGCGCCGGGAGTTCACGCGGCACCTGCTGGTCCCGCTCCTCGCCGCCGCCGCCTTCTCCCTGGTGGTGGTCTCGGCCGGCGTGCGGCCGCTCAGCGCCGTCATCGCCTTCTCCTGCGCCTTCTTCGCGGCGGCCGCGGTCGGCTTCGACTTCGGCCTCGCCGTCGCGGCGCGGCGCCAGATGCAGCCCAGCGGCGTCGCCGCGGCCGCCTGGCATCTGGTGCAGCGCAACCCCCGGCGGTACGGGGGGTACGCGGTCCACCTGGCGATGGCGATCATCGCCTTCGGCGTGGTGGCCAGCAACGCCTACGAGCGGCAGTACCTGGGGCTGGACATCCCGGTGGGCGGCAGCGTGCGGGTCGCGGGCTGGGACCTGACGTACGAGGGCCTCGGCGCGCGGCCGGACGTCGGCGCGGTCCAGGACTTCGCCCGGGTCGTGCTCTCCTCCGGCGGCCGGTTGGTGGGCACGCTGCTGCCGGGCGTCTCCGTGGGCAGCGACCAGGCCACGGGCGCCAGCCCCACGTTCGAGCCCGCGATCCACTCGGGCGTCGCGGGCGACGTGTATGTGGTGTTGGAGGGCTATCCGGCGGGCGGCGCCAGCGCCGTGTTCAACGTCTACCTGGTGCCCCTGGTCGGGTGGATCTGGGCCGGGGGCCTGCTGCTCGTGGCGGGGACGCTGTGGAGCCTGTGGCCGCGGCGCGCGGCCCTGGCGGCCCCCCGCAGCGCCCGCGTCTTCTCCCTGTGGTCGGAGCTGGAGTACGACCACCGGATGGGCAAGACCACGGAGGCCGACTACGCGGCCCTGCGCGCGCGGTTCGCCGCGGAGGCGGAGGCCGCCCTGCGCAGCGAGGGGGCGCCGGCCGCGGCCGCCCTCCAGCCCGCGCTGGAGGCCCAGGTCCGCCAAAGGGTCCGGGAACTGGTGGGCTCCGCCGCCGCGGGCCCGGACGGCGCGGAGGGGCCGGCGGAGCCGGTGGGGGCCCACACCGCCGTGGGCACGCCGGGCCGGGGCGGTGTGCCCCGATGACGGGCGGCCGGGCCAAGCGACGGGGGCCGGCGGCGGCCCTGGTGCTCGGCGGCATGCTCGCGGCGCTGGCGGGCGGCCTGGGTCCGCCCGCCCGGGCCGCGGTGCCGGCGTCCCTGGGCTCGTCCGGGCCGGTCTCCTCCTCGGCAGCCGCGGCCGGACTCGCCGTGCCGCCGCTGATCGCCCCGTCGTCGGCCTTCGTGCTCTCCGAGGTCCTGTTCGTCCTCGTGCCCCAGGGCCCGGCGGTGCGCGTCGAGGAACTGGCCACCGGCGTGAACCGGGGAACGTCGGCGGTGCGCGGGCTCGCCTTCCCCCTGCCGCCGGATGCCGTCGGCGCCGAGCTGCGGGGCGGCGCCCCGGCCGCGGACTTCGCGGCGGGAGCCGGGCGCATGACCCTCGCGGTGACCGTGCAGCCAGGCGCGAGCGCGCAGTATGCCTTCGCCTACAGCGTGTCGTGGGCGGGCGGCTGGCTCTGGCTTCCGGTCGCCTATCCCACCGGGACCCTCCTGGTCCTCGTGCCGCAGGGGCGGTGGGCGGTGCGGGGGCCGGGGTTCGCCCCGGCCGGCCGCGCCTCGCTGGGCCCCGGCGCCACGGTGCGGGCCTATGGCACCGTTGGCCCGTCGCCGGGCGCCCTGCTGCCGATCCAACTGCGGCGCCTGGCCTGGTGGAACCGCCCGTGGTTTCTCGCTGCCGCCGCCGTCGCCGCGGCGGCCCTGGCGGCGGCGGTGGCCGTGGCCGGGCCGCGGGGCGCGCGGCGCCGGAGCGCCGGGCGCGAGGCCGAGCTGGTCGATGCCCTGGCCCGGCTGGAGGTCGGCCGGGGGAGCGGCGGCTGCGACGAGGCCGCGTACCTCGACCGGCGCCAGGAGCTCGTCGAAGCGTTGCAGGCGCTGCATGGCGGACATTGAGGCCCCGTTCCGCGTCCGGCAGGAGGGGAGGGGCCGCCTCGGGCTCCTCCGGACCGCGCACGGGATCGTGGAGACGCCGGCGTTCCTGCCCGTGGGCACGCAGGGTTCGGTCAAGGGTCTTCTGCCCGCCGAGGTGCGCGCCGCCGGCGCCGCGATGCTGCTCGCCAACACCTACCACCTGTGGCTCCGGCCCGGGGCGGAGCGGGTCGCGGAACTGGGCGGGCTGCACCGGTTCATGGCCTGGGACGGGCCGATCCTCACCGACAGCGGCGGTTTTCAGGTCTTCAGCCTCGCCGACCGCAGCCGCGTCGACGACGACGGCGTCACCTTCCGCAGCCACCTGGATGGCAGCCTGCGGCGGCTGGATCCCGCCACGGCCGTGGCCGTGCAGGAGGCCCTTGGCTCCGACGTGGCGATGGTCCTCGATCAGTGCGTGCCGTATCCCTGCGCCCGGGACGAGGCGGAGGCGGCCGTCCGGCGCACGGTCCGCTGGGCGGAGATCTGCCGCGGGGCGCACCGGCGGGGCGACCAGTTGCTGTTCGCGATCGTGCAGGGCGGGGTGCACGCCGACCTGCGGGCGCGCTGCACGGACGCCCTGGTGGCGCTTGGCTTCCCGGGATACGCGCTCGGCTCGCTGTCCGTGGGTGAGCCCCTGGCGGAGATGCGCCGGGTGCTTGAGGCGACGGTGCCCCTCCTGCCGCAGGACCGCCCGCGCTACCTGATGGGGGTCGGATCGCCCGACTACCTGCTGGAGGCCGTGTGGAGCGGCATCGACCTGTTCGACTGCGTGCTTCCGACCCGCGTCGCCCGCAACGGCACGGCGCTGGTGCTGCCCGCCGGCCTCGTGGCCAGCGAGACGGGCGCCGCCGGCACCGACCTGCCGGAGGGGCGGACGGGGCGCCTCGTCGTGCGCAACGCGTCCTACGCCGCGGACGCGCGCCCCGTCGACCCCACCTGCGGCTGCCCGTGCTGCCGGGACTTCACCCGCGCCTACCTCAGGCACCTCTTCCGGTCCGGGGAGATGCTGGGTCCGCGGCTCCTCAGCTGCCACAACCTCCACACCCTGCACCGCTTCGTCGCGGCGATCCGCGCCTCCATCGCCTCCGGCGAGCTTGCAGCCTTCCGGGAGGCGTTCTGGCAGCGGGCGGAGCCCTGGGCGCCCTCGAACCGCTGAGCCGGGCCGGCCGCGGCCGCCATGACGTCCTGCACCCCATGGCAATGACGGTCCAGAGGCGGCCCGCGGGCGGGAGCGGCGAGCCGCCGGCTGGGGAAGGGCTCCCCGGGGGGTGGCGCCATGGCGCGACAGGCATGCGGGTCGGCGACGCCGGACCGCCCATCCCGACGCGCCTTGGTTCAGGCCGCGCGCAGCGCCCGGGCGTCGGCCTCGGGATCGAGCCGCCCCCGTCGCCATCGCGGGCCTGCTCGGGCGGTGTGACCGGCGCGAGGCGGGGTCGGGGCTCGTCGACCTCGCGCCGTTGCTGCGCGCCCCCAAGTTCGACCGGTCGCGGCTGCTCCCCCGGGCTCACGGCCGAATACGTGGTCCGGGGCGCCCTCACCGGCCTGCCCCTGCGGATCGGTGGGCTGCAGCCGCATGCCGACCGGCGCTGTCCGCCCTCGGGGTCCCAGCGCCGGCGCGCTGGGACCCCGCCGCGATGCGGAGCGCGCTGAACGTCGCCGCCGATCGGCGGCCTCGTCTGGACCGACTTCCGCGTTCGGGGGGCCTTCGTGCTCGGCCTCGGCGGCTCGTTCGGGGCGGACGGCTCGACGACCGCCGGCCCGACGGCGCGGCTTGTCGCGCCCGCGCGCTCGGCGCGGTGGAACCCCGGCTCGGAGCCGAGCCCCCGCTGCGCGCCTTCTCCAGCGTGGATGCGGCGGCGGCCTGGGGCGGCGCGCTGTTCACCTGCGGGCCGCGGCGGCGGCGTGCCGCACGGAACGGAGGGCCTGGAGCCCCCCATCGTTGCTCCGATCGGCGCCCGGCCCGCGGCTCCCGGGCGGGACGGCCGGGGGCTCGGGACCTCCCCCCGCAGCGCGCGGCCCGGGGTCGCCCCCGACTTCCTTGGTGTGGTTGATGGAGCCCGTCCAGCAGCGCCCGCTCGCGACCAGCGGCCGGGACGTCCTCGCCCGCACGGGCCCGCGGACCTCGCTCCAGGAGTACGCCGTGGCGAGCACGGCGCCGGCCGCCTCGGGACTCTATGCCGGAAGGGCCCCGGGAGCACCGCGGCCGCGCGACGCGTCGTCCAGAACCAGCACCCAGTCGTGGACGGAGGTCGCGACCGCGCCGGCCGGCGCGGTCGGGGGCGTGAACGTCCGGACGCCGCGGTTCTCGAACTCGCCGATCTCGGCCGGTCGCCCGGTTCGCGGGTCGTACCACCAGGCGCGGACACGGTCGCCGGAGATCACCCCGAGCCGGGCCGCGATCGATCGACCGGTGTGGGTGTAGACGAAGGCGTAGTCCGTGCCGCGCGTCGACAGCAGGCGGTCGTAGCGCTCCCCGGGATCGCCCGCGACGGTGGCGTCGTCCGGCGCGCGATCCTCGAACGGCCGCGACAGGACGAGGTCGCGCAGGTGCCGCATCTGGCCGGCGCCGGGGTCGGCCAGGGCATCGGTCCAGCGCCGCCGCACGCCGTACCCCGCGGGCGCGCCGCCCGCCCCGGCCATCTGCATCACCGCGCCGTTGCCGTATGTGTGCCCGCACGCCCCGGCGAAGACGGCCCAGTAGGCGTAGCGGCGTGCGTCCGCGGCCTTCCACAGCGGCTCGCGCGGGTCGTGCAGGCCCTGGGGGATGCCTTCGTAGGACGGCTCGCCGTCGAGGGTGGGCCTGGCCGGGCGCAGGTCCCAGTCGGCGCGGATGTAGCGCCAGTTGTCCTCCCCGAAGGCGTGCTCGTCGCCCGGGTCGGCCTGGTCGTACCGACGGTGTCCCGACTGGCACATGTGGAAGTCGAGCCAGTCCGCGCCCCAAAACCACTGCGACGACTGGGTCCGGCCGAAGGGGTGGAAGGTCATCAGGTGGTGGGGGTCGGCCTCCTTGATGGCGCGCCCCAGCGCGTGCCAGACGGCGGCCTGGCGGTCGCCGCGCACGTCGCCGCCGTTGAGCCAGAAGATGTTGTGCCGGTCGCGGAAGCGCCGGCCGAGCCACGCCCCGTACGCGGCGGCGGACGGCGCGTCGATCTGGCCGCGCCGGACCACCGAGCCCCACACGGGGACGAGCGCGAGGCGGATGCCGCGGGTGGCCGCCATGTCCACGACGTCGTCCACGTGGTCCCAGTAGCCGCCCCGGTCCGGGCGTCCGGGGTCGCCCCCCTCGAAGGGCTCGGCGCCGTACGGGTTGCGCACGGGGAGCCCCGGCACCAGCATGGCCTGGACCACGCCGAAGCCCCGGTCCCGCCGGTCGTCCAGGTACAGGGCCGCCTCCTCGCCGCGCAGCCGGCTGAAGAGCAGCCACCCGGTGTCGGCGAGCCAGAAGAACGGGCTGCCGTCCTCGTGCTCCAGGAAGTGGCCGCCGGGCGCCACGACGATGCGGCCCTGGGCGCTGGAGCGGGAACGCACCGCGATGCACCTCCCGCGGGGCGCGCAGGGGACGATGCGCAAGGCCGGGGATCCCAGGGGAACCTGCCGCCGACGACTGTAGCACGGGCGGCGGGCGCGCGCGTGGCTGGGGAGGGCCGCCGGCGGGGCGAACTGGCACCGTCCGCCCGGGCACGGTATGCTGGGGCGCAAATGTGCCCGCCAGGCACGGCATGCCTTCGGGGGGCCGGGGCCACCCCGGGGCCCGGCCCCGGGTACGCGCGCCCGGGCCTGCGGGCGCGCCGCGGCGGGGCCCGGGGAAGGGGCTGGGAGGGCTTGCCGAGCGGAACCGCGGCCGGCGGGGAACCGGACGCCTTGACCCGGCTGCGCGCCCGGGAGCACGGCCTCTCCGACGCGGGCCGGCCCGAGGACATCGCCCGCCAGCGCGCCTTGGGCAAGATGACCGCCCGGGAGCGCCTCGACCTGCTGTTCGATCCCGGAACCTTCGTCGAACTCGGCATGCACGTCCGGCACCGCGGCCACGACCTCGGCCTGGCGGAGCGAGAGATCCCGGCGGATGCCGTGGTCACCGGCTTCGGCTCGGTGGGCGGCCGCGTGGTGTACGCGTTCGCGCAGGACTTTTCGGCCCTCGGCGGCAGCGTGGGCGAGATGCACGCGGCGAAGATCGCCCGGGTGCAGGACCTGGCGCTGGAGGCCGGCTGCCCTCTGGTCGGCATCAACGACAGCGGCGGGGCCCGTATCCAGGAGGGCATCGACGCCCTGGACGGCTACGCGCAGATCTTCCGCCGCAACACGCTGGCCTCCGGCGTCATCCCGCAGATCTCGGTCATCCTCGGGCCCTGCGCCGGCGGCGCCGTCTACTCGCCGGCCCTGACCGACTTCGTCTTCATGGTGGCCGATCACAGCTACATGTTCATCACGGGCCCGGACGTCGTCCGCGAGGTGCTGCACCAGGACGTGACCCCGCTGGACCTGGGCGGCGCCGCCGTGCATGCCGCGCGTTCGGGGGTCTGCCACTTCCTCGAACGGGACGAGCCGGACTGCCTGGCCGCGGTGCGCGGCCTCCTCGGCTACCTGCCGTCGAACAATCTGGAGGACCCGCCGGCGGGCCCGGCCCTCGCGCCGGAGCTCGGGCCGGTGCCCGGACTCCGCGGCGTCGTGCCCGAGGACCCGCGGGGTGCCTACGACGTCCGGGCGGTGATCGGCGCCCTGGCCGACGCCGGGTCTTTCCTCGAAGTGCACGCGGGGTGGGCGGGCAGCGCGGTCGTGGGGTTCGCGCGGCTGGGCGGGGCGGCCGTCGGCATCGTCGCCAACCAGCCGCGCGTGGGGGCCGGGTGCCTCGACATCCACTCCTCGGACAAGATCGCCCGCTTCGTTCGCACCTGCGACGCGTTCAACGTGCCGCTGCTCACGCTGGTCGACACCCCCGGGTACCTGCCGGGGCTGGAACAGGAGCATGGCGGCATCATCCGCCATGGGGCCAAGGTCCTGTATGCCTATGCCGAGGCGACCGTGCCCAAGGTGAGCATCGTGTTGCGCAAGGCCTACGGCGGCGCGTACATTGCGATGTGCTGCCGCGGTCTGGGCGCGGACCTCACGGCCGCGTGGCCCGGGGCCGAGATCGCCGTGATGGGTCCCGAGGCCGCGTGCAACGTCGTTTTCCAGAAGGAGATCCGGCGCGCGGCGGATCCGGCGGCCGCGCGGGCGGCCCGCGTCGCCGAGTACCGGGCGGCGTTCGCCCATCCCTACGTCGCCGCCGCGCGGCAGTACGTGGATGCCGTGATCGATCCCGCCGAGACCCGGCGCTGGGCCGGAAGGGGGCTGGCGGCGGTGGCGGGCAAGAGGCAGGACAGGCCGGGCCGCAAGCATGGGAACGTCCCGCTGTGAGCGCGCGCGGCGGGGCGGAACCGGGGACGCTGCCCGACGAGGTGGCGGCCGCGGTGGCGGCGGCGGTTTGGGCGGCGCGGCACGGGGCCCGGCGGCCGGTGGTGACCGCGGTGGCGGCGGCAGGCGCGGCGCCGGCGGCCGGGGATGCCGCCGCCGGTCCGCGGCCCTGGGTCTTCGCGGGGCGCTTGGGCCAGATGCAGTCCCGCAGCACCGTCCAACGCCGACCGGCCCGCGGCCGCTAGGGAACCGCCGCATCGCCGGGGCCGTGTCGGTCCCGTCGTTCGGACCGTCTCGCGGCCCGGCCGGCGCCGCCGCCAGTCGGGCGGAGTGGAGGAACGTTCGTGGCGGGCAAGGCTTGGAGACTGCGCATCACCATCGACGGCCGAACCTATGACGCGACCGTCGAGGACCTCGACGAGGGCGCGGATGCCCCCGCCGGAGCCGTGCCCGCCCCGGAGCGGCCGGCGGTCCCTCCGGCAGCCCGTCCGGACGAAGGGCCGCCGTCGCCCGCTCCCGCCCGGGCCGGGGAGGTCCGGGCCCCGCTCCCCGGCGTGGTCACCGAGCTGCGCTGCCGCGCGGGGCACGAGGTGCGGGCCGGCCAGGTGTTGCTGGTGCTCGAGGCCATGAAGATGGACAACGAGATCGCCGCGCCGCGCGCCGGGACGTTGCGGGAGCTCCGCGTGGCGCGCGGCGATCAGGTGGAGGCGGGCCAGGTCCTGGCCGTGGTGGGATGACGCGGCCGGACCCGGCGGCGGGGCAGGTGCCCGCAGCGGAGGCCAAGGCCCACCTGCGGGAGCGCGTGCAGGCCTGGCGCCTGCATCTGTCGCGCGCGGACGTCGAGCGTTGGAGCGCGGCCATCACGGGGCATGCCCTCGCCTGGCCCCCGCTCGGGCGCGCGGCTGTCGTGCTTGCGTTCGCTTCCCTGGCGCGCGAGCCCCAGACCGGCGCCCTGATCGCCGCGCTCCAGGCCCGCGGTGCGCTGGTCGCCCTGCCCAGGGTCCACGGGCCGGACATGGAAGCCTGGGCGGTACCGGTCGCCGGGTCGGGGGCGGCGGGCGACCATGTCGTCGGCCCCACCCGCATCGACCTGGTCCTGGTGCCCGGGGTGGCCTTCGACGGCCGGGGCCGCCGCCTGGGGCGGGGAGGCGGCCACTACGACCGCTACCTGGCGCGGGTGGCGCCCGCGTGTGTGCGCCTCGGCCTGTGCTTCGAGGGGCAGCGCGTGCCGGCCGTCCCCGCGGAGGCCCATGACCAGGGTGTCGACGCGCTGGTGACCGAAGCCGGGT
>JAJYVV010000130.1 GCA_021791815.1 Bacillota bacterium
CCACGGGGCCGGCGAGGCCCCCCGCCGCCAGCGTCCAGAGCCGGGCCTGCGGCAGGGTGCGCACGTCGGCCTGGCGGGCCGCCACCGCCAGCAGCCCCGTGGTGGCCCCGCCGGGATCCGCGCCCAGGAGCAGGCCACCCGGGCCCACCGTGGCGAGGTGCGCGCGCGCTCCGGCCGGGCACCCGTCGCGCCACGGCACGGCGAAGACGTGCACGAGCCCCGAGCGGACGAGCCAGGCCGTCTCCCCCTGTTGGAGGGACAGCGGCCGGTCGGCCGTCAGCGCCGCCGCCGCCCCCTCCACCTCGAAGGCGTCGCTCAGGGTCCGGTAGGTGGCCTGCAGAATCTCCACCGGCAGGCCGCGGCCGGCGCGGCGCCCCAGGCGCGGGCTCCAGGCCTCGCCCCGCACGCCGGGCGCGGCGGTGGCCAGCCCGGCGCGGGCCAGGCGCTGCAACAGGGCCGCCGCCTCCGGGACGCCCGTGCCGAGCGCCGCGGCCACCTCGCCCACGGTCGCCTGCCCCGCCCGCACCAGCGCGAGCAGGGCGCGGCGTTCCTCGGCCGGCAGGAGCAGCGCGGCGATCGGTCCCGGCGCGGCCGGCTCCTCCGGTGCGGGGACGTGCGGAGCGTCCGTGGCGCCTTCCGTCCTTTCAGCGGTCTATTCGGCCCCGACCAGTTGCGCGTAGGCGCCGCCGCGCTCGATGAGGTCCGCGTGACGTCCCCGTTCCACGACGCGGCCCCGTTCGAGCACCAGGATCTCGTCGCAGTCGCGGACGGTGCTCAGGCGGTGCGCGATGATCAGGCAGGTGCAGCCCCGGCGGCGCAGGGCCTGGTCCACCCGTTCCTCCGTGGCGGGATCCAGCGCGGAGGTCGCCTCGTCGAGGACCAGCAGCACCGGTCGACCCGCCAGCGCGCGGGCGATCTCCAGGCGCTGCCGCTGGCCGCCGCTCCAATTGGAACCCCCCTCGGCGACGGATGCGGCGTAGCCCCGGGGGCGCACCGCCACGTCGCCGTGCACGGCGGCGTCCTCCGCCGCGGCCACGAGGTCGGCGTCCGGCACCGTGTCGTCCCAGAGCGTCAGGTTGTCGCGCACGGTGCCGCCGAACAGGAACACGTCCTGGTCGACGACCGCCACGGCGCGCTCCCGGACGGCGCGCGGCACGTCCGGCAGGGGCCGGCCGTCGAGCAGGATCTCGCCGCTCCACGGTGCATACAGTCCCGCCACCAGCCGCGCCACCGTCGATTTGCCGCTGCCCGTGGCCCCGACGAGGGCCTTGCGCTCGCCGGGAAGCAGTTCGAGCGAGAAATCCTCCAGCAGAGGAGGATCCAGGCGGCTGTATCCGAAGGTGACGTGGCGCAGTTCGAGGCGGCCGCTCCAGGCTCCCGCGGCCTCCCCCAGCCGGGGTTCCTCCTGCGGGTCGGCCGGCGTGCGCTGCACGTCGTCCAGGCGCTGCAGGTCGGCTTGCGCCTGCTGGAGCCGGCCGCCGAATCCGACCAGGCTCGAAACCGGCCGGAGGAAGGATTGGACGAGGCCCGTGAAGGCCACCAGGGCGCCGAGGCTGAGCTCCCCGCGGATCACCTGCAGGCCTCCGATGGAGAGGACGGCGCCCGTGCTGAGGGCGGCGCCCAGCACCGGTACCGTCTCCAGGACCGCCCCGAGCAGGCCATAGCGCTGCCGCTCGGCGCCCAGGTTCGCCTGCAGGCCGGTCACGCGCACGAACAGATCCTCTTCACGCGCCGAGGCCTTCAGCGTCTCGATGGCTTGGAGCCCGGCCGCCCCCACCCCGAGGACGCGGCTCTGCTCCTGGAGGAGTCGCTGCGCCAGCTCCGTCCGGCGCCGGCTGATGCGGATCAGCACCACCAGGTCGACCAGCCCGGCGCCCCCCGCGACGGCGGTCAGCAGGCCGTCATACCGCAGCATCATGCCGAGGAAGAACACGGCGAGCATGGCGTTCAGCGATCCGGCCGCCAGGTCCCCCGACAGCAGGGTGGCCATGCGGTCGACGAGCCCCACCCGGGCCGCGACGTCCGCCGGGTAGCGCTGCGTGAAGAACGGAAGCGGCAGTCGCAGGATGTGCCAGAACAGCCTTCCGGCGGACGCGGCGGCGAGCCGGGTGCGCAGGCGCAACAGGCAGCGGGCCTGCAGCCAGCCCAGCGCCGCCTGCAGCAACGCGGTGAGGGCGAGGCCGGCCAGCAACGGCAGGACGAAGGCCCGCAGGTGGGCCACCAGGACCTCGTTGACGAACACGGCGGTCAGGGCCGGGACGACGAGGCCGGGAATGATGAGCAGCACGCCGGCCGCCACGGCAAAGGCCAGGGCCGGCCCGGCTCCGGGCAGGCGGGCGGCGAGACCGCGCAGCAGGCTGCGGGGGGCCCCCTCCGGGCGGAAGTCCGGGCCCCGCTCGAAGGTGAGCACGATCCCCGTGAACGAACCGTCGAACTCCGCGAGCGTGACGGTCCGGTGGCCCATCGCCGGGTCGTTGATGTGGGCGCATTCCCGCCCGAAGCCTTCCAGCACCACGAAGTGATTCATGTTCCAGAAGAGGATGGCCGGAAATGGGCCGTCGCGCAGGCCCTCCGGATCCCGACGGTAGGCATGGGGCACGAGGCCATAGACCCGGGCGGCCGCCACGATGCGGTTCGCGCGGCTGCCGTCGCGCGAGACGCCGCAGGCTGCCCGCAACTCCTCCAGGGGCACATGCCGGCCGTGGTAGGCGAGGACGGCACCCAGCGCCGCGGCCCCGCACTCCACCGCCTCCAACTGCAGTACGACGGGCGTCCGGACCCGGCCCGCCCCGCGCGGCCGCCGCCCCGCGATCGCCGCAGCCCCCTTTCAGGCGCCGCCGAACACCCAGCGGAGGGGGTGGAACGTCGCCACCACGACCATGACCTGCACGGGGGTGCCGGCCCCCACCACCGGCGCCGCGCCGCCACCGTCCGACCAGCGCAGACCGCCCGGTTCGGACGGGTCGGCCCGGAGCGTGACCTGGGCCGCCACCACGTCTCCGGCGCCGACGAGGCTGGCGGCGAGACCGGCGTCCCCCAGCGCGCCGGCGATCTCGGCCTGGGTGGCCGGGTACGCGGCGATGGACGCGAGCCGGCCCTCGATGTATCCGGCGACGGTCGCCGGGACGGTGTCGGGTTCGACCTCCACCGCCTGCCCTGGCTGCACCTGCGAGACCGCGGCCAGCGGCAGGAACACGCTGGCGACCAGAGGCTCTCCGCCCGGCTCCACCCACGCCAGGACCTGGCCGGCGCCCACCTGGACCCCCGGCTGGACGAGCACCTGGGCCACCCGTCCACCGGCCACCGCCGGCACGCCGGACGTGGCGCGGCCGGCGCCCGCGCTCAG
This sequence comes from Bacillota bacterium, assembly GCA_021791815.1. Classification (GTDB taxonomy): domain Bacteria; phylum Bacillota; class Sulfobacillia; order RBS10-35; family JAJYVN01; genus JAJYVV01. Next base: position 3,347 of record JAJYVV010000130.1, read on the forward strand.
CACCGCCACGGGATCACCCGGCGCCAGGGCCTCGCCCGGCGCCGTGTCGACGGCCGCCACGACGCCCGCCTCGGGAGCCGTCACCGCCACGAGGCCGCCCGCGGGGAGCAGCAGGCCCGCGCCCCGCACCTGGACCGGCACCTCGCCCAGGACGGCCCAGCCGACGAGGAGCGCGAGCAGGAGGCCGAGCCCGGTCAGGGCCAGCCAGGTCCCGGGCGAGGTCACCTGCAGCAACGCGTCGAGGCCCTCCGGAGACTGCGCCCGGCGCAGGGCCTCGGGCCGGAACAGGGTCACGGAGGCTCCTCCCCCCGGCTGCGCCAGCGTCCCTCAGCGCGGATTCTCCGCCGCATACAGGTACTCCCTGCGCACGGCGCGCAGCAGTTCCGGGACGTCGCGGAAGCCGGCGTCCACCGCGTACGTGGCGAGATCGCCGGGGACGGGGCGGTCGAGGCGCCCGAAGTACCAGGCCAGCGCAAGGCCGTCCGGCGGCTCGACCCCTTCCCGGAAGATGGCGTCCAGCTTGCGGGCCTTGGCGGCCGCGCGATCGCGCAGGGGCCCGTAATCCCCGGTGAGCCGCAGGTACTCGGGCAGCCGCTCCCGGACATCCGCCTCGAGGACCGCCAGCATGGCGGCGAGGCGGCGCTCCTCCCGCATCCAGCGCTCCCACATGTCGGAGGGGATGTCGTTGGCGGCCAGCCATCCCGGCAGGTCCGCGGGATCCAGCCCGCGCGCCCGGCAGAACCGGGACAGGATCTCGGCAGCGGCGGGTCCGCCCGTCGGCACGCGGCGCCGATCGGCCTCGGCGAGGAGCAGCATGCGCAGCAGGATGCCGCGCCGGACCTGGGCCAGCAGGTTGCCCTGCAGGAGCGCCTCTTCCGCGATCCGCTCGAAGGGCACGGGCGAGTCCGGGTCGTCAGGCACGGCGGGGGCATCGAGCAGTCGCTGCAGGTACGTGGTTCGTTCCAAATGGAAGGAGGGAAGGGCGGGGCGGCGGTCCGCGGCGAGGTCCCCCGCGAGACGATCGAGCATCTCGATGGCGTCCGCGGCCTTCTGATCCACACGCCCACCGGGGATCCATGCCCGGAACGCCGCCAGGGCCGCGGCGTCCACCCGGCCGGCGGCCGCCGCCAGGATCGCCGGGTAGTTGCGCAGCGGGTAGTGGAGTTCGCGGGCGACCTCCTCCAGGCGCCGACGCGCCGCGGGATCGAGGATGCCCTCCCGCTCCGCGCGCTCCAGGGTCGCCCGGATGCTGACGAGGGCCTCATTGAGGGGTGCGTAGCCGGCCGAACGCGGACCGTGGGCCACCGCCACCTCGTCGTCCGCCTCCAGGACGCCATCCCGGAACGCTTCATAGATCCGGCCCACACCCACCATGCCGAACACGTCCAGTTCGGCGGCCCGCAGTGCCCCCATGCTGGCCGCTCCGTACACCGGCACGCCCTCGTGCAGGGCCAGCAGGATCTCCTTGTGCCAGACCGCCGGCACGTGTTCGAAGGCGCCGTCGACGATCGCCACGGCCCTCGGGTGCCGCGGGAGCAATCGACACACGTCCCCCTGGCTGGCCGGGGGCAGGTATGTGGCGTCCAGGACCCGCCGCGCCTGGTCCAGGGCCAGGGTCGGTCCCAGGAACACGAAGACGTTCATGGCCTGTCCCCGCATGCGCGCCGGCCCCGCTCCCCGAGAGGGAGGCCCGGCACCTCCCCGGGGACCCAGCGCTCGAGGCCCGGCACCACGACGCGCACCACCGGCACCCCCAGGTCCGGACGGCTCATGTCGACGACGATGCACTCGCGCAGGCCCGCAGCGCGGAGGCAGGTCAGTTCCCGCCGCACGTCCTCGTCGACGGTCTCCGCCCACCAACCCGTACTCCGTCGAAAATCCCGGCCCCCACCTTCGGCCACGACGGCGTCCTGGATGCGTTGCCACCGATCGACCTCGGCGCTCTGCCGGTAAAACGGGCGCGTCAGATCGTCCCGCGCCCCGCTGATCGCGGTCAGGCGGCTCTGGGCGGCCTCCGTCAGGGCCCGCAGCAGGGCGACGCCGCGATCCGGGTGGCAGCCCATGCCCCCTGCCGCGTAGAGCGGGTGCAGGGGGTCGCGCTCCCGCTCCATCAGCACGCAGACGAAGCAGGGGATGCCGACGTCCGACGTCGCGTCCCAGACTCCGACCGCCATGCCGGCGCGCAGGAAGGCCTCCCACACGGCGCAGCACCCGGCGTCGTCGACGGTGGAAGGATCGAGCCGCGTCTCCGTGCGCGGCGCGCCGCCCCGCAGCTGCCAGAGGCGGACGGCGTCCCGTTCCACCAGCTCGCAGAGGGCGTGGCTGATGGCTTCGAGGATGTGATTGCCGCCGGCCAGCCCGTCGGATGACCAGAGGAACGAGGGGCGCGGGAGGGGGGACGGTTCCGTCGCGTTCAGGCCGACGACCTCGTAGGGCAGCCAGGCGCGCCGCTGCGAGAGGAGGTCCAGGCCCTCCACCCAGAGGAGGCAGAGCCGGTCCCACGGCGGGGCGCCCGGCAAAAGGGGCAGACCCGCCATGTCCACCACCTCGCCGTGGCGGCGCATTTCGGCGGCGGTGCCCAGGCGCAGCACCGGCTCGAAGTGCTCCGCGTGCCAGCACTCCACGGACTCCATCAGCGCCGAGGCCTGCGCCGCCTCGCGCGAGAGGCCCTTGCCCTGCGCGACGGCGAGGGTGCGCGCATTGGGGCGGCACGCCATCATCACGGGTATGCCGATGCGGTCCAGGCCCGTCACGTCGGCCAGCCGCGTGATGCCGAATGCCGCCCGCAGCCCCCACAGGCGGTGGACGGTCTCGCTCGGTGCGACCACGCGATGGGTTCCGCGGCGGAACCCTTTGGACGCGCCTTCGCTCGGGCGCCAAACGGCAGGCCACAGCGCCCCGTGCGGCAACGCAGTCCCTCCCAGACGGCCAACTCGGCACCCGCCCAGGGGTCCCCGGACCCGGCCGGGTCCGGGGGCCCGCGTACGGTCCCTGGCCGGGTGGGAAGGCCTCGGTACCCGCCCTACCGGACGATGACGATGATGATGATGCCGCCCGCCACGTTCTGCAGCAGGTCGTCGCTCAACTCGGCGCCCGCCCCGCCGCCGGCCGCGAACTGCGCCTCGCGGTCCTGCGCCTCGACCACGCGCACCTGGACGCCGGTGTTCTCCGGAAGCGCCACGCCCCGCGCCCGGAGCGTCTCCTCGGGGCGCTCCTGCAGGGCCCGCCGCAGGTCGCCGTCCTTCGCGGCCTGCTTCTGGATCTCACGGAGCTGGGACTTCCATTGCTCGGACAACGTCACTTCCCCCGATCTGGGCCAACTCCACCTCGGCGTCCTGCGCTTCGGCCGCGCGGACACGGGGACGGCCGAGGTGCGCCAGAAGCGTCCCGGCTGGGCCGGGAGCATCTGGGCGAGCCTCTCGCGCAAGGCCAACCGCAGGTCGCGTCACGGCCGGGTCCGCTCCCGGAGCCGCGGCGTGCGCCTCTCACCCCCTTCTCCGGACCCGCACCGCGGTCGCGGCCGATGGCGCCCGGTGGCCCCGCCGGCCACGAGCCCGGGCGCCGAGCGTCGCCCCGTCCCGCTCCGGCCGCTCACCAGGTTCCGCCGGCGCCGGCCCCCCCGAAGGACCCGCCGCCGCCGAGGAAGCCGCCGAAGAGGATCCCGCCGGACGCCGACGCCAGCTCGTCTTCCCCCAGTTCCCCCTGCGGGGCCCGCGGCAGCACGAGATGGGTGCACGCGGCCGTATCTTCCACGATGCGGATCTCCATGCCGGCCGGCACCGCGATGCCCCACTCCCGCAGCGTACCCGCGGGGTCCGCCAGGAGGCGCCGCTTGAACACGGGATCCCGCCATGCCCGCGCCACGACCGCCGCATACCCGCCCTGCTGCGGCGGTCCCGCACCGGCTGCCATGCCTCCACTCCTTCCCGCGGGCCCACCGCCCGCCCCCGTCAGCGTGGGTCCGGGACCCCGGGCGCGCCAGCCGACGCGCTGCCCTTTGCGTAGCGGGTTTCTGCCGGATCCCCGCCCGGCAGCAGGCCACCCGGGGCGGCCGCCTGGCGGCGCAGGGCCTCCACGACCAGCTCGATCCCGGCCTTGAGGTGTCCGCGGTAGGTGCTGAAGGGGACGTCCAGGGCCTCCGCGACCTCCTCCTGGGTCGATGCCGTGCCCCAGTAGGTGGCGAGCAGGGCACGGTGGAGCTTGGCTCGCCGGGGGGAGGACGCCAGGCCCTCCACCGCCGCCCGCAGGATCTCCTGCAGCGCGTGGATGCGCGCCGGCTCCGGGGCCTGGGGCGGAAGGCCGCCAACGGCCGCGGGGACGGTCAGCAGGGGGTTGCCCGCCAGGACGTCCGGTTCCCTCACGTGGCGCAGGGCGTGGCGCACGGCGGACGCGAAGGCCTCCCCGTCCAGCCCGGCGCCCTGGGGCCCCGCGGAGGGGGTCGGCTCTGCGGAGGGCCGCGCCGCCAGCGCCGCGAAGCGCATCTCGCTGCCCAGCAGCTGGAGCCAGGCGAGGGGCGACAGGGACTGCCAGTCCCGGGCGAACACGCCGTACGTCCGGCCGGCCAGGGCGAAGCGCCCGTCCCGCACGGGCTGGAAACCCCCGCCTCGCATCAGGGGTTCCCAGAAGGCCGCGTCCCGGCAGACGATGACGCTGAAGCGCAGGTCGGGCACCGCCAGGTAGTGCTGCAGGAAGGCGACGAAGAGGGCGCCCTGGGCGGGCGAGACCCCCTGCTCGCCGCCCGCGCCCAGCCAGTGCCGCACCAGCACCACCGGGCCCGACCCCACCGGGACCACCGCCAGGCAGGGGTCGGGCGGGCCGGGGGGGCTCGTGGCGGGATCGACGAGCACGGCGCCGCCGTGCAGGCATCCCGACGCGTCCACCAGGGCCAGGACCCCCGTGGGCTGGGCCTGCATCCAGGCGGCGGCGAGCCCTGCGGACTCCGGGCCCTCGTGGCGGGCGATCCACTGCTGGAGCACCGCGGCCTCCGGGCCTTCCGCCCGGCGGACGACGAGTCCGGCGACCCCCGGGGCGGTGATGGCCTGGTAGGGGCGCCCGGCGGGGCCGTCGCGGTGCAGGAACAGGTAGTCCGCCAGGAGGCGCTGCTGGTCTTCCCCTTCGGCGGCACGCAAACGCCGGGTGTAGTGCTCGCGGGCCCGCGCCACCAGTTCCGCGTGCCGCGGGCCGTTGCGCCAGCGGCTCTCGGCGCAGAGGAGGGCCTGGACGGTCTCGTGCAGCCGCAGGCCGTGCCGCCCGACCTGGACCACGGAGAGCGTGCCCAGCCACTCGAACAGGTCGCGGGCGTCCGGCCGCTCCACCAGCGCGGACAGCAGGGGCTCGTCGAGATGCCGGACCAGGGCCGCCGCCTCCAGCGCCTGGCGCTGCTCGGGCAGGGAGACCCGCTCCACCATTTCGCGCAGGAGAGAGCCCACCACCTCGGGGGCCCGCTCGGGCCGGAACGGCACCTCGGGCGCCTGCAGCACGGCGTCGGCGGCAAGGGCGAGGGCGAGGGGGTGTCCGAGGGCGAACGAGAGGATCTCTTCCTCCCGCGCCGGCGGGATCTGACGGCGGCGGAGGTAGGCGCGGCCGTCCGCCTCCGAGAGATTGTCGAGGCGCAGACTCGTCAGGGCGCCCTGCCAGCCGGGATCCCGGCGCCAGGCCAGTCCCGGCGGCCGGCGGTCGGCGATCACCACCACGGCGGTCTCCGGCAACTGCGGGAGGAAGGCCTCGCGCAGCCACTCGTCCAGGTTCGGTCGCAGGCGTTCGTAGGCATCGATCAAGAGCAGCCGGCGCGGCTCGGTGTCGGCCCGGCCCCGAGCCGCCTCCCCCTCCGCGAACCGTGCCTGCACCGCAGCGGCAAAGCGCTCGGGCTCCGGCACGATGTCCGCGCCGCCCAGGAACGCGGCGCGCAGGCCCGCCCCTTCGGCCAGGTCGCGGAAGCAGCGCAGCAACGCGGTCTTGCCGCAACCACCCGGGCCGTGCACATAAAGCAGGTGGAAACGGGGCACGGCCTCCGCGAGGATGTCCGCCCAGGCCGCCTTCTCGGCCTCACGCCCGACGAACAGGCTCCGGCGCCGCCGCGCCAGCTCGCTCGCCAGGGATAGGGCCTCCATGCGCATCCGCCCCCCCCGTGCCCGGGCCGGGCCCGGCGGCCGGACCCCCTCCGGCCAGCAACTCCGCCGCGAGCGCCCGCAGGGCCGCGGCGCGGGCCGGCCCATCCTCCCCAGCCAAGGCCTGCCCCCCGGGCCCCAGCGGGGTGCCCAGGGCGACCGGAATCCACCGTGCCGACGGCGGCGCCGCGGCGCGCCCCCGCTCCAGCCAGGCCAGGCCGAGGCTCCGCGCCTCGGGGAGCGGAGGCAGCGGCAGCAGGACGCGCCCTGCGCGGCGCAGGCAGGCCTGCACCCAGGGGGTCGGCGCGTGGTCGCTGTCCACCAGGACCACGTCGTAGTCCGCGCGGTCCAGCGCGGCCAGGGCTCGCTCGGCCTCGGCCGCGGTGGCGGACGCGATGGCGGACGCCGCCTCCGCATCCGGCCCCGCTCCGAGCAACGGGAAGCCGCCGGCGCAGGGCGCTGGCCCGGCCGCCTCCAGGCCCTCCCCGCGCAGCAGTCCGGCGAGCCCCGAGCCCCCGCCCCGGCCGCCCAGCAGCCGCCCCAGGTCGCCATAGGCCGTCCCGTCCACGGCGAGGACGCGCCATCCGCCCTCGGCAAGCGCGGCCGCCAAACCGGCCACCAGGCGCGTGCAGCCGGAGTTGCCCTTGGGGGCGTGCACGGCCCAGAGCTGCCGGAGCGGTGCGGCGCGGCGGCGCGCCTCCGCCGCCGCGGCCTCGGCCTCCGCGCGGGCCGACCACGGCCGGCCCGCCGCGGCGGCCAGGGCGCGGCCGAGCGCCGTCAGCTCGGGACCGCTCACCGCCCCGGCCGGTCGCCGCGCTTCGACGGCCGGCGGCGGATGCGGGCCCACCCAGACGAACTCCGTGACGGCGGCGCGCAGCAGCGCCTCCGCGGCGGCGCCCGCCCCCGGAAGGGCGGCGTCCAGGACGATGGGGGCTGGATCCCAGGCGGCGTATCCCTCCAACAGCTCCCGGGCCGAAGCGGGTTCCCAGGCCACCCGCAGGGGCAGGGCGGGGACCTCCGCGGCCAGGAGCCGCAGGGCGCGGCCGAACTCGGCCGTGCCGGCGGCCACCAGCACCGGGATCGCGTCGGACGGTGCGCCGACCGTGCGGCCCGCCGACACCGGGGCGGGACCGGGCGGCGGCGGGGGCAAGGGAAGCGGGGTCGGCGGAGGCACGGCCGCGGCTGATTCCGCCGGCCCGGGCGTCCCCGGGGCCGGGCCGAGCACGGCCGCCGCCAGGGCGCGGATGCCCGCACTGAACGGATGGTCCGGCCGCACCAAGGAGAACAGGTCCTCACTCGCCAGGCAGGCCACATCCGGGGAGAGGGGCAGCACGGCAACCACCGGCAGGCCGTAGGTCTGGGCGCACTGGCGCGACAGGGCCGCCCCGTCCAGCGCGTCGGGCACCTTGTTCAACACCAGGACGGCCCGCGGGACCTCCAGGTTGCGCGCCAGGTCCGCCACCACCGCGGTCCCCTGGAAGTCCTGGCGGTCCGGCCGCAGCACGATGACCAGGCAGTCGCACACCGCCATCGAGAGGAGGGTCTCCTCGTTCAGGCCGGGATGGGTGTCCACGAAGATGCGGTCCAGGGACAGGGCCGCCGTGAGTTGGCGGTAGCCCTGTTCGAGCAGGGCGACGTCGTAGCCCGAGCGCAGGATCTGAGCGATTTCGCCGGGCCGCATGCTCGCCGGTACGAGGAAGCAGGCGCCGCCCCCCGCCACCGCCAGGCCCTCGCCGCGGAGCCGCGGCGTCACGTCGCGGGCGGTCTCCTCGATGCGGCAGCGCCCCTGCAGGAAGTCGTTGAGGGACGCCCCGGCGTCCTCCGGGTCCATCCCGAACAGGGCGTGGATGCCCGGCGATTGGACGTCGCTGTCCACGATGGCCACGCGCTCCCCCCGCCGCCCGGCCGTCGCGGCGAGGTTGG
>JAJYVV010000131.1 GCA_021791815.1 Bacillota bacterium
GTCACGGAGCAGCTCCAGGGGTGGCGGTGGGGCCGGCCGGCCGAAGGGCGGGACGGCAGCGCTCCCCGAAGGGTACGGCCCCACCGCGCGCCGTGGCCAACGTGACCGCTCGCCACCCTCGGTGCGGACCCGAGTACGAAGGCATCGGGGCTGCGGTGGGCGGGTGCCGCGCCGGTCCACCCCGTCGGGGACGGGGGGCCCGGGGTGGGGGCGGCGCCGGGAGAGCCGCTCGGGCCCCTCCCCCTGCGCGCCCCCCCCGGGGGGGGGGCCCCCCGCCGCTGGGTCTTCGAGGTCGAGCGGATCAACCACCTCGACGGACCGGAGGTTGTGGCCGGTCAGGAGATCCGGCTCCCGCGCTGAGGCAGGGCGGCGCGGGCCCCGCCGCGCCCGAGGGTGGTTCCTCAGTCCATCGGCCCATACTGGAATGCGGTCTCTCCGTCGCCATCGTCGACCAACACGGCGTCCTCGCCGTAGCGCGGCGCCAGGCCCTGCCGCCGCCTCGTCCGGCCCCACTGGGCGAAGAGCGCGCCGCCCAGGCCTGCGGCCCGGAGGGCCTCGCCGTGCGTCACGGCGACGGCGCCGCCCGGGGCGACCGGATCCATGGGTGCGTCGGCGTGGCCGGTCGTCATGGGTCCTCACCCCCGGCCTTAGGGTGCGCAGGCGCGTGCCGGCGCTCTCCCGGAACGCCGCGCCAGCGCCCCGGGCGACGCGCGCATCTGGCAGGCGGACCGTGGCCGGGGTATCCTTCGTTTGCCGGCGCGGCGCGACGCCCGGGGGGGCGCCGCGCCGCGGTCCGCTCTGCGCCGCGCCCTCCCCGAGGGCGAATTTGCGGCCAAGAAGGGGCAGCCCTGGTCGGGCGGACCAGACGGGACGGGCGTCCGCGGCGGCCGCGGACCGTGTTCGCGCCTCGGCGGCACCAGGAGAGCGCACCGTGGGTCAATTCGCCTTCGTGCTGCACCCGGTGAGCATGCGTGATTTCCACCGCAAGTTTCCGGTGCTGCGCCGCGTGCCCGACCGCTGGGTCGAGGACGGGTTCGGCATGGTCGGGCCGTGGGTCGGGGCGCACATTACCGGCATCGCCTCGCCGACCGGCGCCACGGCGGAGGGCTGGTTCATCTTCCTCCCCTGGACGCCGCGGCTGCTCTTGGAGCGACCCTGGCCCGTGACGCTGCGGCGCCTCGAGCAGGCCGGGCGCCTGGCCGAGGGCCGGGGAGCGCGCATCCTCGGCCTCGGCGCCTACACCAAGATCGCCGGAGACCGCGGCGTGAGCCTGCGGGACCGGCTGTCCATCCCGGTCACGACCGGCAACTCGTTCACGGCCGCGACCGCCATCGAAGGCACCCGGATCGCCGCGGCCCGCATGGGCGTCCCGCTGCCGTCGGCCGCCGTGGCCATCGTCGGCGCCACGGGCGCCATCGGGGCCGCCTGCGCCCGCATCCTGGGGCCCGAGACCGGCAGTCTCACCCTGGTGGCGCGCCAGATCGAGCCGCTGGAAGGGCTCGCGGAGGAGCTGCGGGCGGCGCGTGCCACCGTCCAGGTCCGGACCGACGTGCGGGCGGCGGTGGCCGCCGCCGACGTGGTGCTGTGCGTCTCTTCCGCCACGGAGGAGATCCTGGAGGCCTCCGATTTCCGCCCCGGCGCCGTGGTCTGTGACGTCGCCCGCCCCCGGAACGTGTCGGCGGCCCTGGCCGGCACCCGGCCCGACGTGCTCGTGATCGACGGCGGCATCGTCTCCGTGCCGGGCGACCGGATGGACTTCGGCATGGACTTCGGCCTGCCGCCCCGTATGGCCGAGGCCTGCATCGCGGAAACGATCATCCTCGCCCTGGAGGGCCGTTGGGAGTCGTTCACCCTGGGCCGCGACATCCGGGCCGAACAGGTGCGCGAGATCGCCCTGCTCGGGCGCAAGCACGGGCTGCATGTGGTGGGACTGCGGCGCTTCGAGCGGGCCCTGCCGGGCGAGGAGATCGACGCCATCCGCGACCGCGCGGCCCGGGCGCGGAGCGGCCGCTCGGCCTGAGCGCGTTGACCCCCGCGGCGGCTCGCCGCTAGACTGGGTGCCGTCGGACAGCCCGGGACCGGCCTCGGAGCAGCGGTTCACCGAAGCGGGGGAGGGCAAGACGATGGCAAAGACGTTTGGTGACATGGTGGCGGAGGCCCGGGCCCATGTCCCGGGCATCACGGCCGCCGAGGCCCGGCGCAGGGTCGCCGAGCGGCCGGAGACGCTGCTGATCGACGTCCAGGACGCCTCGGACATCGCGGCCTGCGGACTGATCCCGGGGGCCGTGCCCATCTCCCTGGGCATGCTGGCCATCCGGGCCGACCGCGAGCTGCCGGAAGCCTACCGGGACCACCGCCTGCAGGACCGCGCGCGGCCCGTGATCGTCACGTGCGGCGCCGGCGGGCAGGCGGCGCTCGGCGCATACACCCTGCGGCAGATGGGATTCGAGGACGTGGCCTTCATCGACGGCGGCATGCGGGCGTGGAAGGAAGCCGGGCTGCCGACCGAGCCCGTGCGTACCTGAGGGCACCGCGCCCGGAAGAGAAAAGGCCCTGGGCAGCCGCGCGCCGGGCCCTCCTCCGCCCGGCGCGCTGCTTGCCGATAATGAGTATTATGTTAAGTGAGATCCGCCGGGGCCCGCCGGCGCCGGCCCCCGGCCCTCCGCGCTTCCGGTATTGTGGTGGAGGCCCGCCGCCTGGGCGCCGGCCAACTTCGGAGGTGGGTCCCGGGATGACGTGGCCCGTCCGCTTCTGGGCCCGGGACCAGGGCCTCGTCCTCCTGCTGCAGCAACAGGCCGAGGCCGTGCATCGCGGCGCGGAGGCCCTGCGGGCCTTCCTCGCGGAGTTCGACGAGCCCGAGCGCGCCGGGGCCCTGAGCGGCGCCGTGCGCGGGATCGAGCGCAGGGGCGACGAGATCGAGCGCGCCATCATCGACCGCCTCGACAAGGCCCTGTTCCCGCCGCTGGACCGGGGCGACATCTACGCCATCGCCAACAAGATGGAATCCGTGCTGGACATCGTGGAGGGCGTGGCCAACCGGGTCGAGCTGTACGCGATCACGATGCTGATTCCCGAGGTGCCGGCGATCGCCGACCAGCTCACGTCCGAGACGGCCGCGCTCTGCGACGTGGTCGGGGCCCTGCGCGTGCTGCGCCCGGCCTCCGTGGGCGAACCGGCGCAGCGCCTCAAGGCGATCGAGGGCGACGTCGACCGCATCTACCGCGAGGGGGTGGCCCGCCTGTTCAAGGAGCCGGGCTTCTCCCCCCTCGAGGTGCTGAAGCTCAAGGAGGTCCTCGAGCGCCTCGAGGAAGCCTCCGACCACTGCGAGGACGTGGCCGCGCTGGTCCAGGGGATCATCCTCAAGCACGCCTGAGAAGCACGCCTGAGCGGACACGCCCCGGGCGGCGTCAGGCCCGCGGGCGGTGGGGCTCGGTGAACCGCCAGAGGAACCCGTCGGCGTCCGCCGCCACCATCTCGCGTCCGCGGCCGGGCAGGGCCGTGGGCGGGTGGACGATCTCCACCCCGGAGGCCACGAAGGCCTCGTGCGTGGCGCGCAGGTCGTCGACCACCATGCGCAGCTCCACCGCCGCCGCGCCCGTCGGAGCGTCGCCCCCTCCGGACGGCTCCCCCGGCACCCGCTCGGCGAGGTCCACATGGGGTCCCCCGGCCAGGAACAGCGTGCGCGAGGCCGGCGACACCCCGGGGCCGACCCGCACCCCGAACTTGTCGCGGTAGAAGGCCTCCGCGCGCGCAAGGTCGCGGACGCGCAGGACGATGAGATCGACACCCAGGAACGGCATGAGCCGGCCCCCCGCCTTCCAACAGGCTGCCCCGTGCTTCGGGCGGGCGATCCGGGCTCCTCCCGCGGTTCGCCGCCCGCCGGCAGGCGCGCCGCCCGCCCCGTCGAACCGCATGCGCCACGTCCGCCCGCAGGGGTGTGCGGAGCCGCGCCGGCGCAGCCTAGAAGGGGCGCCGGCGGGAGGACCGTGGCGAGATGCGCTTGGGAGGGGGACCCTCGCGTGCCCGTGTCGATCGATCTCTCCGGCCGCGTGACGCTCGTGACGGGTGGCGCCACGGGCATCGGCGTGGCCGTGGTCCGCGCCTTCTGCGCCGCCGGCTCGGCGGTGTTCTTCTCATACACGAGCAACGCGGATGGCGCGGAGGCGCTGCTGGACGACCTGCGCCGCGGGGGCGCCCGCGTGGGCGCCGCCCACGCCGACCTGGGAAGCCCCGAGGCCGCCCGGGGCCTCGTGGCGAAGGCGGAGGAAGCCCTGGGGCCGCTGGACCACGTCGTCAACGTGGCCGGCATCACGGACCCGCACCCGGTGCTCGAGATCACGCCCGAGACGTGGGACCGCACGCTGGACATCAACCTGCGCGGCATGTTCTTCGTGTGCCAGGCCGCCGCGCGGAGCATGGCCTCCCGCCGGGCCCGGGACTGCAGCCTGGTCCTGATGAGTTCCGTGCACGGCAAGGTGGCCGGTCCCGGCCACACCCACTACGAGGCCTCCAAGGGCGGCATCAACATGCTGACCCGATCGCTCGCCGTCGAGCTCGGCGGCCACGGCATCCGCGTGAACTGCGTGGCGCCGGGGGCCGTCGAGGTGGAGCGCTACGCGCACATGCGGCACTATGACCCCGCGCGCTGGGGGCGGGCCATCCCGCTCGGGCGCGTCGGCCTGCCCGACGACATCGCCCCGCTCTGCCTGTTCCTGTGCAGCCCCGGCGCGAGCTACATCAGCGGCGAGACCATCTACGTCGACGGAGGGCTGACCTCCAAGATGGTGCCGCTGTAACGGGCGGGGGCCGCTCCCCCGCCGGCCGGCGGCGCGGGCCCCGCAGAAACCGGCGCGGAGGTGGGCCAGTCCTGATCCTGCCGGACCTGACGCTGCAGCCCCAAGGGTATCGTTCCGCCGCCAAGGCCATCGGCATCCGCGATGCGAGCCTCGACTTCGGCGTGGTCCATTCGGACGTCCCCGCGGCCGCGGCCGCCATGTTCACCCGCAACCGCTTCTGCGGCCACCCGGTGACCGTGGGGCGCGAGCACGTCGCGGGCGGAACCCTCCGCACGGTGGTCGTCAACAGCAAGAACGCCAACGTCGCGACGGGGCCGGCGGGCCTGGAGGCCTGCCGGGAGACCTGCCGCCTGGTCGCGGCGGAGCTCGGCGTGGCCGAGGGCGAGGTATTCCCCTGCTCCACCGGCGTCATCGGCCGGCCGCTGCCGATGGAACGCATCCGCGCGGGCATCCGGGGCCTGGCGGGCGATCTGCGGCCGCAGGCCCTGCAGGGTTTCGCCGAGGCCATCCTGACGACGGACACGCGGGTCAAGGCCCGCTCCATGCGCGTCGGGCCGGCGATCCTCGCCGGCTGCTGCAAGGGCGCGGGCATGATCGAGCCCAACATGGCCACGATGCTCGCGTTCTTCTTCACCGACGCGGAACTGCCGCCCGCCGCGCTCGACGCCGCGCTGCGCCCGGCCGTGGACCAATCGTTCAACATGGTCAGCGTGGACACCGACACCAGCACGTCCGACACCGTCGTGGTCCTGGCCAACGGCAGGGCGGGGCCGGCCGCCCCGGACGAGTTCGCGGCCGCGCTGCGGGCCATGGCCATGGAGCTGGCGCAGGAGGTCGCCCGCGACGGCGAGGGGGCGACCAAGCTCCTGGAGGCGGAGGTGGCAGGCGGCCCGGACGCGGCCGCGGCCCGCCGCGCCGCCAAGGCGATCGTGAACTCGCCCCTGGTCAAGACGGCCGTGTGGGGCGGCGACCCGAACTGGGGACGGGTGGCGATGGCCATCGGCAAGTGCTTCGACCTGCCCCTCGATCCGGGGCGCGTCCGCATCGCCTTCGGCGATGTGGCGGTGTATGCGGGCGGCGACCTGGGCCCGGATGCCGTGGAGCGGCTCCGCGGCTATCTCCGGGGCGACCGGGTCACGATCCGCGTCGACCTGGGCCTGGGGCGGGCCTCCGCGACGGCGTGGGGCTGCGACCTGACGCCGGAATACGTCCGGATCAACGGCGAGTACTCCACGTAACGGCCCGGGGCGGCCGGGATGGGGGAAGCGGCGAGGGGGGCTCCGGAGCTGGTGCGGCGGGTGGCCCGCTGGGTCGGCGAGTTTGCGATCATCTGGCTCGCCGCGGCGGCCACCGCCGCCTCGTTCCTGCCCCGCGGCGTCCAACTCAACGCCCAGGATCAGCTCGGCCTGTCCTCGCCCTCCGCATGGGGCAGCCTGCTCGTGGCGATCCCGGCGGCCGGTCTCTGCGCCGGCATCTGGTGGCTCCTGGCCCGCGACTACTACCTGCCGCTCGCGGTGGCGGCGGCGGGGTTGCTGGTCGCCACGCTCTTCCTGCCGGGCGGCCTGACCATCTACTTCCTGCCGTCCCCGCTGCTGCTTCTCGCCGTGGCTTGGGTCCTGCGCTGGGCCCCGGGCGGGGACGAGCCGTCGGACGAGGCCGCGCGCAACCGGCCCCCCGCCCGCCGGCCGTGACCCTCGCCTGCGCCCACCGAGAACCTCCGATCAACCGCCCGCCGCCAAGCGCACCTCGCCCTCGGCGCCCGGATCGAGGCCGGTGACCGCCCCCGCGCAGAACAGCTGCCAGTCGCCCGCGCCGTTGTTGACCCGCAGCAGGATGTCGTTCCAGCCTGCGGCCACGGGCACCTCGATGCGGTCCTGGTCGGGAGCCGCGCCGCGATACACGTCCCGCCCCCCGACGAAGCGGCCCCCCACCCACAGCTTCCATCCGTCGTCGGACCCGAGCCGGAGGCGGAGGACGGCCTCGCCGGGCACGTGCAGCCGGCAGCGGGCGTAGGCCGCCGCCTGCTGCATGCCGCCGAAGAGCCGGCCGAAGTCCAGGAAGCCATCGGCCGGCCGTGGCGACGCGGCCTCCGTCCAGGGGGCCGGCTCGCCACGCTCGGGCGGGAACTCCGCGCCATACCCGTCGCGCCCCTGGAGCGGGTAGGGACCGGCGACCTCCCAGCGCGCGAAGCGCAGGGCCACCTGCGGTACGACCTCCAGCGGCAGCGGCAGGGGGCGCAGCAACGCGCGCAGGGCGGCCTCCTGGGCATCGCCCAGGCGCAAATAGGCCCGCAGCACGTCGGCGGTCCCGCCCGCCTCCGGGCCCGCCACCCCCGGATCGAGGCGCCGCCAGGCGAACAGATGGTCATCGAAGCGCCGGCGGGCCAGGTCGAGCGCCGCATGCCAACGCGTGGCCACCGCCGGCCGCACATGGATGGGGACCCCGCGCCGCAATTCCTCGGCGCTCCAGTCGCCGAGCGGATCCGGCCCCGAATACACCCCGTACCGGCCCGGCCGGAGGCCCACCACCGACAGGAGGTTGTGGCCGAGCTCCTCGCCCCACGGCACCAGGACGGCGGCGTCGGCCGCGTCCTCCGGGAGCGGGAACGGCGGCGCGTCGGCCGCCAGGGTGCAGCGCACGCCGCGCTGATCCGAGGTTAGGTCGCTGACGACGCAGGCATCGGTGCGCAGGACCTGGCCCGCCGCCGCGTCGATGGTCGCGCTCGCGGCGGGGACCACGAGGCCGAGGCCGGCGAGCAGGTGGTAGGCCATGGCGAGGTGGCCGGCGGGGGCGGGATGGACCCCGTCGGGGACGACGCAGAACTGGGGGCGGACGCTCTTCGCCAGCCGCATCGCGCGCAGCAGCGGGTGGAAGAGGTCGACGAAGCGGCACCCGCGGGCCTGGGCGACCTCCGCCGCGGCGGAGGTGAGCCCCTCCAGCGTATCGTTGTAGCGGACCTGGGCGAGATGGGGCGCCGCGTCGAGGTCGACCGGCGGCGGCGAGAGGACCACCACATGGGCGGTGCCCGCCTCCAGCAGCCGCCGCACCAGGAGGTCGAGGTCCCGGCGGTAGGTGCGCAGCACCGCGCGGTCGGGCGCACGGTACTCGCCGTCGTTCATGCCGAAGCAGACCGTCACCACGTCGGGCCGGCGGACGAGCACGTCGCGCTGCAGGCGGCCGAGGGCGTCGCCCGCGCGGTGCCCGCCCCAGCCCACGTTGACGAAGCGGAAGATCCACGGCTGCCAGCGGGAACGGACATAGAGCTCGAAGTAGGCCGTGTAGAGGTTCTGTTCCGTGATCGAATCGCCCAGGAAGAGGAAGAGCGCGCCGGCGGGCAGGGCGCGGATCGCCCGGGCGAAGTCCGGCGCATCCCCGTCGCCCTCCCCCGCGGCGCGCCCGGGACCTTCAGCCTCGGGGGACCCGTCCCCGGCACGCCCCATCCGCGCCCTCCCCCTCCGCGCACCCGACGGCGGCCCGGCTCCGGATGCCGCGTCCGGCTCAGGCACCCGCCGGCAGCCAGCGCGACCGGGGCGGAAAGGCCCAGTCCCCATAGCGCCGCGCCACCTGGGCCCCCTCCGCGCCGTCCCGGTGCACGCAGACCCGGAAGCGGAAGGTGGCCGGGACCCCCGCCGGAATCTCCCAGTCGCCCCGCCGGCCCTGGCGCGGGAAGTAGTGCGAGAGGGCGAAGGGGTTGCAGGTCATGAGTCCGTAGTCCCGCACGTGCCAGCGCGCCGGCTGCGCCGGGTTGGCCGGGTGCGAGAAGATCGCCACGCCGACGGTCGGCCCCCCAGCTCCGCCCTCGGCGGGCTCGCCGCTGTAGTCGCACCATCCGGCCGCGCTGCCCCAGGCCTCCTGCTCCCCGCGGGCACCCTCGGCGGTCGTGATGCGGCCGCCGGCCGAGCCCTCCATGCCCGTCGCGACGCGGACGCCGCAGAGCGCGCCCTCCTTGGTGTCGCCGAAGCGCAACGGGCCCCCGCCCGCGCCCTCGAAGACGGACTCCTGATCCCAGAGGTAGGCCTGGCCGCCGCAGCCCCAGAAACGGTACAGGCGGTCCTCCGTACCGACAGCCTCCCCGTCGGCGCGGCGCCAGGAGAGCGCGCAGCGGACCTCGGCGCATCCGGGCCCCGACGTCGCGCGCACGGACTCGACCGAGATGCTCCCGGCTCGGCCCGGGCGCTCCTCCCAGGTGTCCGCGCCGTTCACGTCGCCGTGGCCCACCCAGGCGCCGCGGTGGTGGGGATGGTCGGTGCTGTCTCCCTCCCGCGGCGCCACCGGCCAGCCGCGCACCACCGACAGGCCCCCCGGGGCGCGCACCGGGTGCAGAAAGGGCTTGGGCCCCGCGCGCAGCCGCAGGGTGGCGAAGGCTGCCCCGCCGATCGCGACCTCGATCGCCGCGCCGTCGTCCGCCGGCGTGAGCGCGACTTCCGCAGTCGCCCCGCCCGGCCGCCACGCGCCGGCGGGACGGGCCTCCGCCGTGTAGGAGCGGGTCTCGCCCGCGGCCAGCTGCGGCAGGACGGCCAGGAGCCTGCCGCCGCTGCACCACGCCGGCACCGGCGGCCCCTCGTCGGCCGTCAGGACATACGGCCCGTCCGCCATCCGCTCGGCGGCGGGCACGTCGATCGGGCAACCGTTGCGCGGCCGCGGACCCGCCTGGACCTGCAAGCGCCACGGCGTCCCGGCCGCCGTCCCACCCACGCGCACCCCTCCACTCCCGGACCCGACGGTGCCGGCCGCCCGACGGTCCCTCGGGGCCCGCTCGGGACGCCGTGCGCCCCCGCGACCCCGACGTCCCAAACTTCCGTACAGGGTGGGCCGGTCCTGCGGCCGAACGTCGCCCTGTCGCCCGGTCCCGCCCGGCCGGCGGGGCCAGGGGCAACATCCGGTGGCCGAGGATGGGCGGTGGGACGGGCACGCGCGGGGGGGCGGGCGTCCTGGGACGGCGGCTTGGAGCAAGGGATGGGGCGTCCGCCGCCGCGGGTGGAGGGGCCCGGCCGGCTTGGAGGCGCGGCCGGCGAAGCCGGAGGAAGGGCAGCGCTTCCGGGCGCCGGTGCGGCAGCATCACGCCCTGGGCCGGCGGCGATCGGTGGGAGACACGATTCCACGCCTCGCCCGTCCACCGCCGGCCGCCGCGCGCGGCGGGCCAGCACCCGGGGCGGCGCGAGGTTGTTCCGGGGGACGGGCGGCGGGCTGGACCGCGGCGGGTCGGACGGCGGGTGACGGCGAGCACGACATGACGTTCCATGATCGTGGTGGAGGCCTGCCCGTTGAACCGTTCGGCGCAGCCGGATGGACCTCGGCCGCCACGCGTCGGACGGCATCCACGGCCCGGTGCGCGACACCCGCGGAGCGCGGGGCAAGCGCCATGCCCTGGCCTTCGTTGTGGGTGTTGCCAGGTGGTGGGGGGCACGCCGGGATGCGCCGGCCCGGCGCGACGGAGGCAGGGTCTCCCCACGCCCACCGCCCCGGCCCAAACGCCGGGGTCCCACCGCGGCGCGCCTTCGCCGGCGCGGCCCAGCGAGCGCCGTCACGGATCCCGCAGCCACCTCCCCCCACCCCTGGTATGCCCGCGGTCGCGTGGATGACGGGAAGCGCGCCGGCCCGCGGCGTCCCGGTGATGCCCCACCGCCGATCGGGACGGTGCGCCGTTCCGCGCACCGTCCCGATCGGCCGTCCCTATGCTCCTGTATCATGGGGCCATGAACGCCACGCTGCGCGGCCGCCTGGCCGAACTGCTGTCCGCCGAGCCGGACATCGAGGCCGCGTGGCTGGTGGGCTCGCACGCGCGCGGCCAGGCTCGGCCCGACAGCGACGTCGACGTCGCCGTGCTCTTCCGCGCCGGGGACGGCGACCCGTTCGCCGAGGCGCTGCGCCGCGGGGCTCTGGTCGACAGCCTCGAAGGCGGCCTGCACCTCCCGGTCGACGTCCTCGACATCGAGGAGGTCTCGCCCGCCGTCTTCGCCGTCTCGATGAGGGGCGCCGTCTTGCTGCTCGACCGCAACCGCGGCCGGCGCATCGACGTCGCGTCGCGGCGCTACGCCGAGTGGCACGACATGCAGCCGCACTACGAGATGCAGCGCCAAGGCGTCCGCGCCTACTTCTCGCCGAGGGGGTGAGGCCGTGGACGCACACACCATGTCCATCGTGGACCGCAAACTGCGCCACCTGCAGGATCGGGTCGCCTACCTGCGTTCGCGCCAAGACGTGACCTTGGACGCCTTCCTGGCGGACCAGACGGTGCAGTTGGCGGTCGAGCGCGCCTTTCAGGAGGCCGTCGAGGCCGGTCTCGACATCGGGCGGCGCCTCCTCCTGGACGCCGGCGTCGCACTTCCGGACCGGAACCGGGAGATGTTCCGGATGCTGGCGGCGCTCGGCGTCGTCGCGCCCGAGGCCGTCCCGAGGCTGGCCGATATGGCCAGCTTTCGCGGCGTGTTTCAAATTTCGGGGACAATCGGTTGACGGTTCTCGGGCGTGTGGGAA
>JAJYVV010000132.1 GCA_021791815.1 Bacillota bacterium
GCCGGCCGAGGACGGCCGCGGCGACCCCGAGCGAGGCGCACGCCGCCACGGCGAGCCCGGCCGCCATGCCGATGAGGACGGCCGGCGCGTGCCCCGCTGGCGGGACGTGCAGGATGGCCCACGCGGCCGCGCGCGCGGCGGCTCCGGCCACCGCGCCGCAGGCCGCGCCGGTGCCGGCCAGGGGAAGGCCGGTCAGGACGAGGAGGAGCGCCACCTGCAGCCGCGAGGCGCCGCGGGCGACGAGAGTCTGCCAGGCGTCGGCATAGCGGTCCGCCGCGGCTCCGGCCCGTTCCCAGGCGACGCAGAGCGCCGCAGCCTCGAGGACGGCCGCGGCCAGGAAGGCGCTCGCTCCCGGGAGGCCGAGGGGGTTGCCGGCGGCGGGCGCCGCGCCGCCGAGGGCTGCGGCCCATGCGGCGACGCAGGTCGCGATGGCGACGGGGATGCCGGCGGCGCCGAGCAGGTGGGCGCCTTCGCCGCCGACCAGGGCCCGGACGAGGTTCACCGAGGGGCGCCAGCCGGCGCCGGTCGCCGCCGCCGGCTCCGGGGCCCGGCGGGGCTGGTCTGAAGCGTTGCGGCGCCGCGATCGGTGGCCCGCCGGAGTCCCTCCTCCCGGTGCCCGGGGGCCCGCGCGCGACCCTCCGGACGCGGGCGCGGGCCGCAGCCTGGCCGCCGCGTCATTTCGTGGGTCGATGGTTCGCACCTGCGCCGGCCCCCGGCGGGGTCGGCCGCGCCCGAGAGGCCGCCACCCCGCCGCAGGTGCCGTACCCCGTGCCGCAGGGCGGCGGCGCCGCCTGCGGCACGGGGTCGACGATGACCCGAACCGGCCCGGGACCGCTTTGGTGCTCGTCGCCCGCGAGTGGCTCGCTGGCCCGCGGAAAGGACGACACCAAGCTGCGTAGTCGTTCCGAGCATGCCGACGGATACGCCCTGGCCCCTGTGTGGATCGTGGCCTCGAAGGAGGGTCGCTGTGCGGTGGGGCCGCTTCGCCAGACCGACGGCCGCCACGTCAAGGCGTCCATCAACCGCCGCGACTGCGCGGCGGTGACCATCGACAACATGGCCGCGGCGGCGGGCGTGCCGTGGGACCAAGGGGCCGCCCCAAGGCCAGCACGGCGCACGCGGCCCGCTAGAAGGCGATGCTTGCGCAAGGCGTCGAGTCTGGCGGTACGGCCGACAAGGGGCCCTACGGGCAGAGACGGGGCGTACGGTGGTCCGTCGGCGGCCTGAGCACTCCGCTGCCGTCAGTGGGCGCGCGCGGCGTGTGGCAGCGATCCGCGCACGATACGTGTCCGCGAGTCACCCTGGCCAGCGAACCCGGGGGGCACTGTTCAGGGCGGCGGGCGGCCCCTCCACGGCGTGGAGGGCCGCCCCGGCGGGTCAGCCTACCGTGCCCGCCACTCGCTGGCCAGGGCGAGGTTCGCGCTGTCTCGCGGACACGTATCTCGTGCGTCCCGTGGCCGAATAGCCCGTACGCCCCCAACTCACCATGGTCCAGGCGGTGGTGCTCGCCCCGCGGGCGCCGGGGGGCGCAGCCGGGACCGCGTCGGGCGCGGGGATGACTGCGGCTGGCTGAAGCCCGGCGGTGGCGGATCGGGCTGCGCGCTGAGCTGCCCCCGAACCGGCGGAGGCTGGACGCGATAGTCGGCGACGGGCAACAACGGTGGCGCGGCGCAGCCGGGCACCGCGGTGATGGTGTCGGCGTGGCACGCGGGACCGAAGCGGGCTGGGGCGGCGCCAGCTCGGCGGGCCCTGGGGCGCGGTGGATGGGCCTTGCGGGCACCTGGCCCGCGCGTCGATGACGCGCGGCGGAGCGGGCAGCGAGCCGCGGCACGGTTCCCGGCCGCCCCGGCCCGCGGCTTCGCGCCCCGGTTCGGGCGGAAGCGCGACCCAGCCTCCATGACCCTGCGCCACCGCCCGCCGGCGATGGCGCGCGCCCCGACGTTGGCGGCCGGGCCGCCACACGCCCCGGCGGTCGCCTGCTTGCGCTACGGCTGGGTGCCCCGCCGAACCGGACCTGCGCCCGCGGTCGGAGCGCGGTGGGTGCCGTGGTCCCCTCCGCCGCCCCCTCGACCATCCGGTCCCGGCCTGGACGGTACCCCGGCACGCGGACCGGCGGGGTGGTATGATCTGCCTGCCGGGGGCGTGCCCGTCCGTTCCCGAGCCAGAGGAGGGGAGGTCCATGTTTGGCTGCATCCTGGTTCCGCTCGACGGCTCCGCCGCAGCCGCCGAGGCCGTGCCCGTCGCCGCCGATGTCGCGCGGCGCTTCTCCGGGCGCATCGTCCTGCTCGAAGTCATCGGCCAGTTGATGGACTGGCACCGCAGTCTGCCGACCCCGACGGACTGCGCCGGGACCGCCGACATCGAGGAACGGGCCGCGCACGCGGCGAGGACCCAGTTGGGGCGCGTCGCGGCCACGGTCCACGGGGTCTCCGTCGATGTGGACGTGCGCTTCGGCCGCGCCGCGGAGACGATCCTGGAGGCGGCCGCCGATACGCGCTGCGACCTGATCTGCATGGCCGCCCACGGTCACGGGCGCGCCTCGCGTCCCAGTTCCGATCGGCCTCATCCCATTCATCCGCTTCATGGCGTTCACTCGATGCTCGGCGGCATCAGCGATCGGATCGTGCACACCAGCCCGATTCCCGTCCTCGTGGTCCGTCCCGGGACGCGGTGTCCGCTGCCCGCGACTGAGGGCCTGACTGGCCCCGCGGTCACGCCGCCCGTGGTCTCGTCGCGCACCTGATTCGCAGCCGCCCTGTGGAGAGGGGGCCGGGCGGGCGGGAGGAGCCTTGGACGGGAAGGAGCCTCCCACCCGTCGTCTCCGGGCAGCCGTTCCCGTGGCCCCCCAAGGACGCACGGGCCAGTGGCCCAGCGACGGCGCCCCGGACCGGGCAACCCGGCGCCGAGGCGTGCCCGTGGTAGCGCCTCCCGGCGGGCATCGCTGCGGCTCCATCCCCCGATCCGAGGCGCGCCTCGCCCGCGGGCCCCGATGGTCGCGGTGTCGGTTGGTCGCACGGCCCCTTGAACTCCCACCACGGGCGGCGGACCTTGAGGCGGCGAGCACCACCCTCATCACCGTCCGCGCGTCCCGGGAGGGCGTTGTCGCGCCTTGGTGGAATGCCGTCGCCAGGCGGCGGCCGGCGACCGACGTCGTGCACGAGCGTGACGCGCGTCGGGGCGGCTGGTTCAGAGTTTCGCCGATGTACGACGGGCGGATCGGGCCGGGTACGAAGAGCGAGCGCACCAACGTGTACCACGGCCCCTTCGCGAGGCTGGTGCCCCCGAGCGAGTGGTCGCAGTGCCGGAGCCCGAGACCGCCCGTCGTGACCCGCGCGGGGCGATCGGGGTCACGACGACGCCGATGGACGCCGACGGCGGCACGGAATCCCCTTGGCCTATCAGGGCTGCCAGGCGGCGCGTCCGGCGCCGGCCACGAGACCGGTCCACGCCGCCCTTGTCGAGTCGTGGTGGCCGTGAGGACCCCAGGGTGTCCGCCGTGGGGCTTGCCGCAACCGGATCGTGCTGCGATAGGCCGCCTGACAGCGGGCCGGCAGCCCCACGTATGGCGAGCCTGGCAGGGGACTTGGCGCTTGTGTCCGAAATCGCTGCCGTTGGACCGCGCGGTTCTCCCGCGTGGACCGCGAACGTGTCGCGCCGACGGCTTGCTCGGCGCAACGGCCTACGTTCGCTCTTAGGGTCCGCCCCTGTCCTTCCATCACGAGGCGGGCGGCGCGGCCCTTCCCAGGGTATCCGCCGGGGATATCAGACGGCCGCGCCGAGATTTAACGAGCGCGGCTCGGGCCCGAAGCGGACCTGCTGCGGCGCCTGCGGCAGCCCGTCCCCGAGGGGGACAACCGCAGATGGTGAGGTGGCGCGATGCCTCGGCTGATCACCGTGGGGCTCAATCCCGACCACGCCGCGATGTGGCGAACGACGTGGCCGCAGGGCCGGTTGGCCCCCGAATGGGCCGCGGAGGAGCGCCGCATGCGCGGCCTGTCACTGGCGACCCTCCTCGGACTCGACCCGGGGTCCCTCGACGACTGGCAGCGCTGCCTGGTCGGCGAGCGCCTGGTTCGCGCGGGACGCCCGGAGGATGCCCGGCGCTTCCTCGCGCGCGTCGGCGGTGAGGCGCGGTGGCATCCGGCGGTCGCGTACCTGGATGTCTTCGATGCCGTCCGGGACGGGGCCGAACCGGATGACGCGCTTGCGCTCCTGGAGCGCGCTGTGGTCTATGCGCGGGCAGTCATGCCCGCCGACGTGACACAGGCCACGCTCGAGCTGGCGGAGGAGCTCTGTGCCCGCGGCGAGGTCGATCGGGCGCTCCGGCTGTTCGCCGAGCGACTGCGGGCGGACGCGCTCAACCCCTGGCCCTATTGGTTCCTGGCCACGGGCCTTGCCCGCGCGCACAGATCGGCCTGGGCCGCGGCGTCGCTGCGGCGGGGGCTCGAGGTCCTTCAGGCCACCGGCGACCGCCAGAGCTTGGCGCGCCAGTTTCGGGAAGAACTGGACCGCCTCGCGGCGGAGCGAGGCTCCGGGCCGGAACCGGCCGGGGCGCCCCTCCCCGAACCCTTCCCGACGCTCTTCGCATCGCCCCTGCCGTCGCCCCCGCCCGACCGCCGCGCGGCACGCGGACCCCGCGGCGCGCCGCCGGCTCCCGGCCCACGACCGGGAGCGGCGCCCGCCGTGGGCAGGCAGCGCAAGGTGGGACGGAACGAGCCCTGCCCCTGCGGCAGCGGCAAGAAGTACAAGCATTGCCATGGGCGGTGAGGGAGGCGCGCCGGGGCAGGATGGCCGGGATGCATGCAGGCGCGAGGGATTCCCCGAGTACGCCGCAGCCTTGTTCACCGCCCCGGCGAGTCCGGCCCTCTCGCCGCAACTTGGACTTGGACGGCAGGCTGGGGGGTTCGGCACGAGGGCGAATCGGTGCGGCGCCGGTCGCGAAGCGGACTGGTGACGGGTGGGCCGGCCGGTTGGACCACGGCCACGACTGACGCCGGCGCAGCCGTGGAAGGACCGGAGCAGTGCGCCGCGGGGCGCCGTGTGGGGCCGCGACCGCACATGCGCCAACCTAAAGCGCCCAGCGGTTGCCTGGACGTCGCCGCTGCGAGAATGCTCTGACTCGGGCGGCGGGGGGCGAGTTCCGGCGGTTCGCCCATCGCCGCCCGCAGCGCCGGCAGGAGCAACTGGTGGGTGCGCCACGCGCCAAACCTCCGGGTGCAGGCATGGGAACTCGTAGCCCCAGGGGGAAAAGGCCTGGGCCCTGGCACTTACGAAGCGCGACCAGGCGTGCTGTGCAGTCTCCCTGCTCCACCGCGACCCGCACCGAGCGAGGCTCCTATGGTCACGGTGCTGGCTCCGGCATGAGGCGGCTGCCCGTCGCCACCGCGCGCGAGGTGTGCGTTGTGCTCCGGCGCGCCGGGTTCGTGGAAGTGCCGAGCGAAGGCAGACACCGCCAGTTGCGACGGCCCGAGGGTGGCGGGCGTGTCACCCGGCCCGTCCACGGTGGCCAGGCCGTGCCGCCCGGCACCCTGCCCAACATCCTGCGGCAGGCCGAGCTGACCGAGGATCAGTTCAAGGCCCTGGTTGGATTTGCCCAGCGGCCGGCGCGCACGGAAGGGTGACGACGGGAACCCGAGGTTGGCGCCCGCTGCATCCAGCGGACGGATGCCGGTCGACGACAGCACGGCCATCCAGGATGGCATCAGGTCCGGCGTGAACGCCGACGGGAAGATCATCGGCGCCAAGGCGCACTTCGCCAACATCAGCTTGAAGTGGCTGGTTGCCGCCGCCTGCGAGGAGGGGCGGCGCGGCGCCCCTCCTCGCAGGCGGCAGTGTCGATGCCGCCGGCCGAAGCCCGGGCCTCACCGTGCAGGGTCGAGCGTGGTCCGTGCCGGATCGCGGCCTGGACGCCCGTACCGCGACGCCGGGGGTGAGGTGGCGTGCCGCCCTCACCCGGCCCGACGCGCCCACTTGGCCTCGGCCGCCGCCGACCTCGCGCGGGCGGGCTGGTCCTACCCGGGCGGCCGCGCCGCCGCTGAAGGGCAAGCGGTTGCCGTGGTGCCGCGACGCCTCGCGGGGCGGCTGCGCCTGGCCGACGATCCTCATGCCGCCACAACGCCGTGCAGGCAGGCGGGATCATCGAGCTGGGCGGCCAGCGTCGCCACACAGTGGCCGACCAAGGTGCGGGTCATCGCGAGCGTGGTCGCCGGCATGTGAACACCGTGTCCCGCCTGCCGTCCCGGCGGCCCGGGACTACGACCCGGTCCCCTCGTATCGCCGCAGCCCCCCGCGCCAGACGAGCGCGGCTCCCGCCACGCTGCCCAAGCCGGCCAGGGGCGCGAGCCACACCGCGGCGCCCTCCGCCCCCAACAGGGCGCGGGCCGGATAGAAGCTGAGGAAGGCGAAGGGCAGGCACCAGGTCAGGACGGCGGCCAGGAACCGCGGGTACACGGTGAGGGGGAACTTGGCCAGCTCCGACACGCCGTGGGCGAGGAAGGCGACCGGCCCCCGCGACCCCAGGGTCCAGAAGCCGAGGGCGTTGGCGGCGAGCATCGCCGACCCGTACACCGCGGCTCGGAGGGGAGCGAGACCGCGAGCGCCGCCACCGTGCGCGCCGACCACACCACATGCGCGTGCGGACCCGCGACGGCCAGCACCGCCGCCCCCAGACCGACGTCGGCGACCGCCGACCATCCGAACGCCGACGCGTTGACCTGCATCCATACCGGCAGCGGCCGCAGGAGCAGGGCGTCCAGTCCCCCGTCGCGGATCAGGCCGCCGAGCGACCACGCACCGTCCCCGAACGCCGCGGCCAGGCCCCGCACGACGAGCAGCAGCCCATACAGCACGGCCGTCTGCCAGTACGTCCAGCCCCGGACCGCCGGGATGCGCGAGAAGACCACCTGCAGGAAGATCAGCCCGAGGGCCTGGGTCAGGGCCGAGGCGCCGATGGAGAGCAGGAAGTCCGTCTCGTAGGACATCCGCGCCAGGACGTGCCGGCCCAGCAGCCGCCAGTAGAGCCACACGGTCCGGGCCGCGCCGGGCCGCGGGCCAAAGCCGGGCGCGGGCGCCGCCTCAGCCCCCATGGACGTTCAGCTCCGCCGTCGCGGCCCGCCAGATGCCGCGGCCGACCAGTAGCAGCACGACGGTCCAGGCGGCCTCGAGGGCCACCGCCCCCACCGCGCCGGGTCCGGTGAGTTGGCCGAGGTAGATGCGGGCCGGCGTGTCGGTGATGCCCGCAAAGGGCAGCCAGCGGAGGGCGGCGGCGACGCCGGCTGGGAAGAAGGAGAGCGGGATCAGGGCGCCCGAGAGCAGGTTCGTCAGCGCGGCCCGCGCCCACGAGATGCCGACGAAGTTGGTCGTCCAGAAGCAGAGCAGCGCCGCGGCGTAGACGATGGCCGACTTGAGCACGACGCCGAGGAGCAGCGCGATCGCGGCGCCGGCCGCCGCCGCCGGCCCCGACGGCGGCAGGACGCCGGCGAAGGCTATCCCCACCGCGACGGTGACCACCAGGGCGGGCAAGCCCTGGGCGGCCACGTCCCCCAGCGTTTCGCAGAGGCGCGCCCCCTGGAAATCCACCGGCAGGAGCAGGTCGCAGGCGATGCTGCCGCGCCGGATGCGGCTGGAGAGCCGTGCCTCGGCGCTGAAGGCCACGAGGTTGCCGGCCAGGTAGCCGATGAGGAGGTACGTCTTCGTCTGGGCCCACCCGTACCCGGCGATCGAGGCGCGGCCCTCGAAGCCGGCGCGCCAGAAGAAGAACATGGCGAGCACCAGCGCCAGCCCGGACAGCATGCCCAGGACGTAGTTGCCCCGGTACTGCAGGGCGTCCTGGAACTGGCGCGAGGCGATGGCGGCGTATGCCTTCATGGCCGTTCCGCCTCGCGCAGGTCCAGCCGCCCCTCGTACACCCGCCGCACCACGTCCTCGATCCCAGCCTCGTCCATGTGGAGGTCGACGACGTCCAACTTCTGCAGTACTTGGGCGGTGACCCCGGCCGCGGCAGCCAGGGTCCGGTCGAACGAGACGACCAGGGCGTCCCCTTCCCACCGCGCGGCCACCGGGCCGCAGCCCGCCACCACGTCCTCCGCGGCCGGCTCGCCCGGGCGGCGGACCTGGAACCGCAGCACCCGCTCCCGGGCGAACCGATCGCGCACCTCCCGAAGGGACCCGTCGTAGAGGATGCGGGCGCGGTCGATCATGATCAGCCGCTCGCAGACATCCTCGATGTCGGGCAGGTCGTGGGACGTCAGCACGATGGTCATGCCGCGCCCGCGGTGCAGGTCCCGGAGGAAGGCGCGCAGCCGCTCCTTCACGGCCACGTCGAGCCCGACCGTCGGCTCGTCGAGGTACAGGATCTTGGGATCGTGCACCAGGGCGGACGTCAGTTCGGCCCGCACCCTCTGGCCCTGCGACAGTTGGCGCACCGGCGCGCCGAGGAACGCGTCGACGCCGAGGATGTCGGCGCAGAGGCGCAGGTTCTCCCGGTACCGCGCCTCCGGCACCCCGTAGATGTCCCGCTGCAGGGCGAGCGACTCGCGCAGCGGCAGGTCCCAGTGCAGCTGCGAGCGGTTGGCGCCGAAGGTCGCCGCGATGTCACGCGCATTGGCCAGGCGCTCGCGGTGGGGATCGCGGCCCAGGACACGCACCGTGCCGCCGCTCGGCCGGAGGATGCCCGTGAGCAGCTTGATCGTCGTGGACTTGCCCGCGCCGTTCGGCCCCACGTAGCCCACGGCCTCTCCCGCCTCGATGCGCAGGTCGACGCCGTCCACGGCCGTGATGTCCTCGTGCCGCGGCCGGACGAGCTGGCGCAGGGCGCCGCCGATGCCCGGCGCGCGGACGGGGCGCCGGTAGACCTTGCACAGGCCCGAGGCCTCAATCGCCGGCACCGCGCACCAACCTCCCGTAGAGGTCCGCCACGGGCGGGGCGAGCGACGCGGGGCCGTAGCGCGGGCGCACGTGGGCCCGGGCGGCCTCGCCGAGGCGCCGGCGCAGCGCGGGGTCGCCGAGGAGCCCGGCCACGGCGCCGGCCAGGGCGGCGGGGTCGCGGGGCGGGACGAGGAGGCCGGTCTCCCCCGGAACGATCAGTTCCCGGACCGCCGGCAGGTCGGTGGCCACCACGGGCAGCCCCGAGGCCATTGCCTCCAGCAGCACGAGCCCCTGGGTCTCGACGAGCGACGGAAGGACGAAGACGTCGGCGGCCCGATAGGCGGAGGGGATGACTTCGTACGGAAGGTCGCCCGTCCAGACCAGGCGGTCCGCGTCGACGCCCGCCTCCGCGATGATGCCCTCGACCAGGGCGCGCTCCTCCGGTTCCTGCAGGCGCCCGGCCAGGACGAAGCGGGCGCGGGGATGGGCCCGCAGCACCGCCGGGATCGCCTCCGCCAGGTACCGCAGCCCCTTCATCCAGAACACGCGGCCCACGTAGAGGACCACGGGGTCGCCGGGGGGTAGCCCCAGCCGCAGCCGGGCGGCCGGCTCGGGGCCGGCACCCCGGGATGCGAAGCGCTCCATGTCGATCCAGCCGGGGGTGACGTGAACCCGGCTGGGGTCGACCCCCGGGAAGGCCTCAAGGATGCGCACGCGTTCCGGGCGCGACGGGGCGAGCACCGCGGCGGCGCCCGCGAGCAGCCGGCCCTTCCACCGCGCCTCGCGAACGACGGCGGCGGGATCCGCGACGTGCGGGTAGGGGCAGCGGGCGCAGACCGGCTCGTCGTAGCCGACGCAGGTGCGCAGGCACGCCACCGCCGGGGTGAGCGGCCAGTTGGCGTGGAGGCTCACCACCGCCGGGCGGGCGAGCAGGTCGGCGGCGAGGAGCGTGCGGATGCCCATCCAATGGCTGTGCCCGTGCAGGACGTCGGGACCACCTGGCCACAGGCCGTCCAGTGCCGCCGCGACCGCGTGGGCCTGCGTCGTGAGGAGCCCGCAGCGCTCCGCGACGTCGCCCGCCACGGGCAGCGCCATGCGCACGGTGGGCAGGCCGCCCGCCACCTCCCGCACGGACAGCTCGGATCGCGGCGCGACGGCGTGCAGGACGGCCACGTCGTGGCCCTCGGAGAGCAGGAGGGCGCCCATGGCCTGCATGGCGCGCTCGGTACCGCCGCTGGCCGGCAGCCACCAGTCGCTCAGGAAGGCGATGCGCACGGGCCGTCGTCACCTCCACGTGGGAACGTGGCGCGCGCGAACGCTTCGCGGGGTCCGTGGCGATGGAGGAGACCGCGGGCCCGCCCGGTGGTCCGAAAGGGCCCGGCCGACCCGGATGGCGACCGGTTCGGGACCTTCGCGGGCGCCCGGGGGCTTCCCTACCCGGGCGGAGACGGGCGGCGCGGCCCCGGCGACGGTCCGCTCACGGGCCCGCGGGGTTGGGCTGGAGCGTCCAGATGCGGTAGGCGGCGCCGGTGGCCTCCAGCGTCGCCGCCATCCACGGTACCTGCGCCTGGGGGTCGTCCCACAGGGCCGCCGGGATCGCTCCCATGCCGGAGAGCGGCGACACCGCCGTGTCGAGCACGAGCAGCACCTGGCCGCCGGGGTGGGCGGCGTCCCACGACTCCGTCCAGCGCAGCAGGTCGGAGGCCGTCAGGACGGGATCGGTGGGCGGGGCCTCGACCTCCTCCGTGGTCAGCCCGAGCTCGAAGTTGATGGTGAAGGCCGCGTTGCCCAGCACCAGGTCCTTGCCGGAGGCGTGGGCGGCGAGCCAGTCCATCATCCCGCAGTCGCCGGAGGCGCCGGACGTGCACCAGGGCCCGCGGACCGCGGCGGGGATCGCCGGCGCCCGGATCGCCTGGGCCGCCCACACGCCCCCGTGCCAGAGGGTCAGGGCCCCGAACGGCAGCAGCAGCAGCGATCGATACTCCCGCCAGGGGACGTAGGTCAGCCACAGCAGGCAGGCGAGCAGCGCGGCGTAGAGGCTGGGCGTCAGCAGCCGGAGGTCCACGGGGTCGAAGTGGAACTCCGCGCGCCAGAAGATGACGAGCGCCGCGGAGAGCAGGGCGTCGGCGCTGAGGAGGCAGCCGATGGCGGCGCGGGTCCCGTCCCCGCGACCCGCCGGGTCGGGGTCGCCCGCCGCCGCCGCGGCCCTCCGGGCGCCGCGGGGATCGCGGGCGAGTCGGGCCAGGACCGCGCCACCCAGCGCGCAGGCCGCGAA